>CAYRWE010000092.1:0-17814 GCA_964427655.1 uncultured Solibacteraceae bacterium
AGGCGAACATCACCACGAAGAAGGCGAACAGCAGGGTGATGAAATCGGCATACGAAACCAGCCAGCGCTCGTGATTCTCGTGGCCTCCGGAACGGCCTCGCGTCAATGCCATAGCTTGCTCTCAGACACGATTGGCATTCTCAACTTCCCGCCGCCGCGATCGGTTTGACGGCCGGCGCCGCTGGCTTGGGACTCGCCGCCAGCTTGGCGCCATCCGCGCTCTTGCGCTTGCGGGGATTGGGATTGAAAGCCTCCAGCTTCATGCGGATCAAGGTCGGGTTCAGGCCCTCGACGATGCCCACAACCCCCTCCAGCACCATTTCCTTGACGATGGTGCTTTGGCGGATGCGGGCGCGCATCTTGTTGGCCGCCGGCAGAAACAGAATATTGGCCGATCCCACGCCGTATACCGTGGCCACGAAGGCCACCGCGATGCCGTGCCCGACCTCTTTGATATCCTCCAGATGTTTCATCACCTGGATCAATCCCAAGACCGCGCCGATGATCCCGATGGTGGGGGCGTACCCTCCGGCCGCTTCCCACATCCTGGCGTCCGCCTCGGCGGCCTGCTCGCTGAGGCTGATATCCGTGTCCATCATCTTGCGCAACTCCTGCAGATCCGTGCCGTCCACCGCCAGGTTCAGAGCCTTGCGCATGAAGGGATCCGCGATCGCCGCCGCCTCCTTTTCCAGGCTCACGATCCCGTTTTTGCGGGACTTGGCGGCGTACCCGATGAGCGCGTCGATGATGGAATCGGCCGAATTGCCGCGTTCGAAGAAGACGCTTCCCAGACCCTTGATGCCGCGCACCACCACCGGCAGCGGCGTGGTCACCAAAACCGCCCCCAGGGTTCCCCCCAGCACAATCAGCGCGGCCGTCATTTGGACGACGTCCTGGATCTTGCCCTTTTCCAGTATCAAGCCGCCCAGAATCCCACCGAGCGCCAAGGCAATCCCCGCCAGGGTGGAAAAATCGGGCCTCCCGCCGGGGGGCCGGTTAGCTGGCTTAGCATTGGTTTTGATCGCCTGCGAAGTGTCGGCCATCGTGTCTCAGTCTCGCCTGGCCGCGGGGTTCAAATCTCCAGCTTCGAGGCCCGCTTCGAGTTCGCCGGGAGTGCCGCGCCCATGCGCCGGATCGCCTTCCAGACTGGAAATCCGCCGCCGGAAACCGACGATCCGGCGGACCACTTCATCGGCTGTTTCGCGCACCCGCAGGATCTGTCCCGTGGTCAGAGTAATCACCGTGTCCGGCGTAACATCGATATGCTCGATCAGATCGGAATTCAGCACCATGGGTAGCTGATTGAGGCGCGTCAGCCGGATCATTCTGTTGGCTCCTCCTCTCTATCGGCAGACGGCGGGAAAACTTTATGGCGGTGTCGCATAGTACTGTGCCGCCCGCAGACCTATGTGCGCGGGCCGATAAGCTTTTTGGGAAGCCGTACCGGTGGTTGCCAAGAGACCCACATATCCCGGCATTCTGGCCGGTCTGGACGAGGAACGGCGCGAGGTGCTGGATGCCGTGCTGGAGAACCTGCGAGGGGACCCGCCGGCCGCCTCGCTCGCGGTGTGCCTCGGCCTGTTGAGTCACGTGGCCCGCTCCGCGCGGGGGATCTCCCTCACCTCGTGTATGCTTGATCCAGAGAGAGATATGGGACCCGCTACCCCTTCGTCGCGCGTGGCACTTTCCGCCATTGGCCAGATCGCCATCACCGTCACCGGAATCGACCGAGCCATCGGCTTCTACCGGGATGTCCTGGGGTTGCCGTTCCTGTTCCAGGCCCCTAACTTGGGATTTTTCGATTGCTCGGGCGTGCGCCTTATGCTCAGTGGAGGTGCCGAGTCCGCCGGGCATTCGAGCACGGTAATCTATTTCCGGATGCCGGATATCCAGCAGGCTTTCCAGGAACTCACGGCCCGCGACGTGACTTTCGAACGCGACCCGCACCTGGTGGCCCGCCTGCCCGATCACGATCTGTGGATGGCTTTTTTCCGCGATCCGGACGGCAACCTGCTGGCCCTCATGAGCGAAGTGCCGCGCCTTTAAAGAGTTACGTAGACGCGCTTAGCCGCGCTCGCTCTGCTCGATGGCATCCAGCAGAGTCGTCAGCCGCATGGCCGCATCGCCGCGACCGCCGAAGCGCAGGGCGTTATAGGCGGTCGTAAATTCGCGCACCGTATCGCCGGCCGCGCCGCGTGGCAGCGCGGAGGCAAATTCCAGGGGCGTGAACCAGGCCGGCTTATCGAAACCGCGCCGCTTGAGGGCCTCCAGCATGCGCTCGTAGAGCAGGGTGGCATCGGCCACCTCGGCCTCGCCGCGCCTCACCCGCTCCACCCGCCGCCGGATGCGCAGCCGCCTGGCCAGCCGGGGTGTCACCAGCCAGAGAGCCGCCGCCAGCAAGGCCGCCAAGCCCCATTCCTCCAGCCCACGCACGGGAATGGCCGGGTGGTAGGCCCGCCAATCCACCTGGATGGACTCCAGCGCATCGTACCAGCGGATGCCCGCGCGCCGGGCCCCCTGCTCCAGACGGTCGGCGAGCGTACCCTGCCGCCCGATGTCGTAGCTCACCACCCAGTCCTGCCAGAAGGTCTGCGCGGCGTCGAGGTAGAGACCGATCTTCGCCGCCAGCCCCAGGCCGGGCGGGGCGGTGTCGGGCGGCGTGGGGTCGAACGTGGTCCATCCATGCCCCGCGATCCAGGCCTCCACCCAGGTATGCGCATCGGAGGCGCGCACCAGCCATAACTCGGTCATGGGATTGTAGATACCGCTCTGGAATCCGGTGGCTAAACGGGCCGGCACTCCCAGGCTGCGCAGCATCACCGCCATGGCCGAAGCGAAGTACTCGCAATAGCCCCTGCGGCTGGTGAACAGGAAATAGGCCAGCGGATCGGCCGGCTCGCGGCGGGGAGTCTCCAGGCTATAGGTGTAGGCGGCCCGCAGGCGCCGCTCCAAGGCGCGGGAACGCTCGAGGTCCGTGACCGCGCCGGCGGTCATGGCGCGGGCCAGTTCCGGGATGCGCCGGTCGAGCGGCGGCGATTGCAGGTTGCGCTCGCGCTCGGCCAGAGGGAGCACCGGCGGCGGGTACACCGTGGATACTTCGGGGGCCTCTTCGAGCAGGCTGTACGCGGCATATTGGAACGTGCGCGCGGGCAGGCTCATGAGACGGTACGCGCCGCCGTCGGTGCGGAGAATAGAACGGGCGTTAAGGTCGAGCTTTTCGGGCGTGCCGGCGAAGAACAGGGCGGTATCGTCGAGCGGCTCCAACCGCACGTCGTAGTTGACGTGGATTCCCGTAAGTTCCTGGGGCGCCAGGTCTACGTGGCCACTTTCGGTGGGGATCCTCTCCAGATGCGGATTGCCGTCGTACCAGCGCTTGCCATCGAACTCTTCGAGTGCCGCGCCGCGCCATTTCAGCCCCGCCACCGGATCGCGGCTGAAGATGCGCACGTGCATGACCGGCCGCGAGCTGGTGCGGATGTCTCCGGTTTCGCCCAGCACCACCTCGCCGGCAAAACCGGGTGTGAGCAGATGGCGCCAAGGCAGCCGGGCGAACGCCGCATCGGCCGTGCGCGGCAGAATGAAGAACAATGCCGCCGTAAGCACCAGGATTCCCACCGCAATGGACCCCGAAAGCAGCTCCAGACGGGGGTGGAAGCGCCGCAGCCCGGTGCGCGCCGTGGCCGGAGACTTACCGATGGAGCGCCGGATTTCGCCGCTGGTCAGCGCCGCCATGGCGAAGACCAGGTAGACCGCCAGGCAGGCGAAGAAGCTCAGGCCGATGGAGAGAATGGCGGCCGCCACCAGCTCCAGAAAGGCCACCGCCGCGATGGTCAGATCGTCGCGGTGCGTGCGGGCGGTAAGGATGCGGACTACCGCGATGAAGAAGACCAGGTGCACGGTGGCCGGCAGAATGGCCTTCGAGATCAGGAAGCAATCGGCCACGAAGAAGGCCGAATAGAGCAGCGTGGCGGCCGCGGAAACACGCTCGGGAATGGCGATGCGCAACAGGCCGCAAAGCACGAGCGCGCGAAACAGCAGCCCGGCCGCCGCCAGCACCAGGGTGGGTGCGTCCAGGTAGCCCGAGCTGGCCACCGCCAGGTAGCCGCTCGAAACCAGTCCCAGCACCGAGAACTGGAAGAAGCGCTCCACGAAAATCGCGGCGGCGGCTTCGGGACGCGCCATATCTTTCAGTTTATCAACCGGGCCACGTTACACTGGAGTCCTGAAATGGGACAGACCATTGGGCTCATGGTGAAGGCCACTGGCGGAACCGGCGTGCTCCACCGCCTGACCGGGGTGATCGCGCAACACGGGGGGAACATCGCGTCCGTCGAGATTCTCGAGAACCAGCCGGAAGTGGCCCGCACGTATTTCGAGATCGCCCTCCCGGACGGATTCGAAGCGCTGCTCGAAGATCTGCGCCAGTGTGAGATTGTGCGTCAAGTCGAGGTGGTCGAGACGTTCGAGAAGGTCTACGGCAAGCGTATCATCATCATGGGCGGCGGCGCACAGGTGGGGCAGGTAGCCATTGGAGCGGTTTCGGAGGCCGATCGCCATAACATTCGCGGCGAACACATCTCGGTGGACACCATCCCGCTGGTGGGTGAGCGCGAGCTGGCGGATGCTGTGCGCGCGGTGGCGCGGCTGCCGCGCGCGAAGGCCCTGGTTCTGGCTGGTTCGCTGATGGGCGGCGAGATCGAAGCGGCGGTGCGCGAAGTGCGTCAGGCGGGGCTTCTGGTCGTCAGCCTCAACATGGCCGGCAGCGTACCGGAGGCCGCCGACCTGGTGGTCACGGACCCCGTGCAAGCCGGCGTGATGGCCGTGATGGCGGTGGCCGATACCGCCAAATTCACCGTGGAACGCCTCAAGCGCCGGGTCTTCTGACGCTTGTATCGCTCAATCCAACCTGGATTGGCTCTTTGGAGCTTTCGCGCTTCGGAATGTAGTTTCAATTTCCATTAAGAATCTATAATGGTGTACAGGCGGGGGCGTACGCCGTTATCACACGCCCCACTTCTTGGCCTCGGCTTCCCGGGTCAGCGCTTAGAACCCCCGCACTGGATTTGGGAATGTCCGGCCTACCCTCACCATCGCTGCCCGCTTTGCCGACCACCATCCTGGCGGTGGACGACGATCGGGACGTGCTGCACCTGCTCGAGACCGCGCTTCGATCGGCGGGCTACGATGTCCTGGCGGCGGATGGCGGCCGGAATGCCATCCAGGCCTATGAAAACAGCGACCGGCGCATTCACCTGCTGCTGACGGACGTGATCATGCCGGATCTGACCGGGCCGGTGGTGGCCGAGCGCTTGCGGTCCCTGCAGCCGGATCTCCGGGTCCTGTTCATTTCCGGATTCCACGACGCCGACCTGGTGCAGCGCTTCGTCACGCGCAAGGGGTTCACGCTTTTGCCCAAGCCCTTCACCGTGGCGAGCCTGCTACGGGTGGTGGAAGAGGCGCTCGAGAGCGCGCGGATTTAGCGCAAGCGAAGACGGACGCGCCGGCCTAGGCCACCTTCACCAGTTGCTTTCCGATGTTGCGACCCTCGAGCAGCGAGATGAAAGCCCGCGGAGCATTCTCCAGGCCCTCGACCACGTCCTCGTGGTACTTGATGCGCTTTTCGCGAATCCAGGTGCCCAACTGGCGGTACCCTTCTTCGTAGCGCTCCGCGAACTGGTGCACGAGGAAGCCCTCGGCTTTGGCCTGCTTGATGATGAGCTGGCCCAGCCAGCGCGGGCCCATCTCCGGCTTGACCTGGTTGTATTGCGAAATCTGGCCGCAGACCGCGATGCGCGCACGGGTGTTGATGAGCTGGATGGCCGCGTCGGTGATGGCGCCGCCCACGTTGTCGAAGTAGATGTCGATGCCGTTGGGACAGAGTTCTTTCAGCCGGGCCGCGTAGTCGGGGGTTTCTTTGTAGTTGAATCCGGCGTCGAATCCCAGCTCGCGGGTGATGTAATGCACCTTCTCGTTGCTGCCCGCGATGCCCACCGCGCGGCAGCGCTTGATTTTGGCGATCTGGCCCACCAGAGAACCCACCGCGCCCGCCGCCGCGGAAACCAGCACCGTCTCGCCGGGCTGCGGGCGGCAGATATCCAGCAATCCGAAATAGGCGGTCAGCCCGGGCATCCCCAGCACATAGAGGGAACTCGAGATCGGCGCCACAGAGGGGTCCAGCTTGCGCAGAGTCTTGGCCTGCGCCACGGCGTAATCCTGCCAGCCGAGATTGCCTTCGATGGGGTCGCCCACGCCCAGGCGCGGGTCGTTGGATTCGACCACTTCGCCGGCCACCGCTCCGACCATGACCTCGCCCACCTGCACCGGGCGCGCGTAGCCCGTGCGCCCGTTGAGGCGCGTGCGCATGTAAGGGTCTACCGAGAGGTACTGCGCGCGAACCAACACTTCGCCCGAGGCCGGCTTGGGGAGCGGCGAAACAACCAGGCGGAAATCGGACTCTTTAGGCATTCCGACTGGTCGGGAGGCCAGAATAATCTGGCGATTCACCTCGGGCATCGCTATCAGACTATCACCTGCGGCGGAGCCTGCAAGGGCTCTCGCGTGCGCCGCCTCACGCTTGGGCGGCGCCGGCGGTATCTCAGACGGCTTCGAGCGTGCACGCGCTGCGGTACCACTCGAGCGTGCGGCGCATCCCATCGTCAAAGGAAAAGACGGGGGAATGGCCGAGGTCCCGTACGGCCGCGGCGACATCGGCCTGCGAGTGGCGCACGTCGCCCGCGCGCGGCGGGCCATAGACTGCCGGAATATCGACGCCCTCGATCTTCTGCAACAGTGCCCAGGCCCGATTGAGCGTGATGCGACCGCCGTTGCCGCCGTTGTAAACCCGTCCGGAGACGTGGGGAGCGCGGGCGGCCCTGAGATTCAGCTCGGCCACGTCTTCCACGTAAGTGAAATCGCGGGACTGCTCGCCGTCGCCGAAAATCGCCGGCGGCCTTCTTGCCAGCACGGCTTTCATGAAGAGCGAGAGCACGCCGGAGTACGGGCTGGAGGGGTCCTGCCGCGGGCCGTAGACGTTGAAATAGCGCAGGGAGACCGTTTCCAAACCGTAGACGTCGGAAAATACGGTGCAGTAATGCTCGCCCATCAGCTTTTGCAGGGCGTAGGGCGATTTCGGGCACGGGATCATGGATTCGACCTTGGGCAGCACCTCCGTATCGCCGTACGCCGAGGAAGAGGCCGCATACACCACCCGGCCGGCGCCGCCTTCGCGTGCCGCACGCAGCACGTTGAAGGTGCCGTCGATGTTGACCTCGTGCGAGGGCACCGGATCGTCGATCGAGCGCGGCACCGAGGGAATGGCGGCTTCGTGAAACACCACCGCCGCGCCGCGGATAATGGGCGCGATCTCCTCGTAATGGCGCACGTCGGCGCGCTGGAAATCGACGCGGGCCTTCACTTCCTCGAGATTGGATTCATGACCCGTCAGCAGGTTATCGATCACGACGACCTGAGGGGCCCCTTCGCGCAACAGCGCGCGGACGATGGCGGAACCGATAAATCCGGCGCCTCCGGTGACGACGTAGTGGTTCATGATGGCAGTTCGGCGATCAGGCGTTCGAGATGGCGCAGGGACTCCACGGCTATGGTCTCCGCGCCGGGCGTAAAATCGAAAACTTCGAGCGAGATCCAACCCTGGTACGAGCGCCGTCGCAGGACCTCGAGGAGCGGCCGGTAATCGTAGCTCCCGGTTCCGCAGTGGCGGCCGTCCAGTTCGTTCACGTGGATGTGGTGGATGCAGTCGAAATAGCGGTCCACCAGGACGGCGTGCGGCTCGGTTTCGTCGATGGCGTTGTGCACGTCGAACATGGTTCGCACGGCGGGACAGCCGATCTCCCGCACGATGGCGGCGGCTTCCCCCAGCGTGCGCACCACGTCGCTCTGGTCCGCGGGCAACGCTTCGAGCAGGAGGGTGACTCCGCACGCCGCGGCCCGCGGACCCACCGTGGCCAACCCCTCCATTAGATTGTGGGTGGCTTCGGCCGGGGTAAGCCCGCCGGTGGCGGAACGCTGCCGGGGCGATCCCAAGACCATCACGCCGCCGCTTCCCAGGCTGGCGCACAGCTCGATCAGCCTGCGTATGTGGTCCCAGCTTCGCGCGCGCAGGGCCGCATCGGGCGTGGTGATGTGCAGGCCCTCGGGCGCGGCCAGGAGCCAGTGCAAGCCGGCGAATTCCAAGCCTTCCGAGCACATGATGCCACCGAGCTCGCGGCGCGCGGCCGGCGAGAGCGCGGCCGGGTCCTCCGCCAGGGTGAAGGGGGCGATTTCGATCCCCGTGTAGCCGGCCCGCCGGATCTCTGCACAGGTCTCGGCGAATGGGCGTCCGCCAAAAGGCTCGTTGCACATGGAGTGGCGGAAGACCATCATTCCAGTTTACGATGAGCCCGCTAGTTTACGATGAGCCCGCTCCGCGCGGAATCCCTTTACACTGGAACCATGTCTGCTGGATACCAAGCGCTCCGCGAGGGAGCCGCCTGGCTGGATCTCGCTTCGCGCGGCCGCATACTGGCCCGCGGCCGCGACCGTGCGCGGCTGCTGCACAACATTAGCACCAACGATGTGAAGCGCCTGACGCCCGGCTCGGGCTGCTACGCGTTTCTGCTCAATCCGCAGGGGCGCATACAGTCGGACCTCGAAATCTTCTGCTTCGCGGAGCATTTTCTGCTCGCGACCGAGCCCGAGATGCGCGAGCGCGCGGTGGCGCATATCCGCCGCTATATCATTGCCGACCAGGTGGAGCTGGAGGATGTCACCGCAGCGACCTCGGCGCTGGCGGTGGAAGGGCCGCGGGCGGCCGCGGTGCTGGAAGCTCTGGGCGCGCCCGTGCCGGCCGCCGATTACGGGCATCTGCCGTGGGGCGAAATCACGGTGGCCGCCGCCAGCGTCACCGGGCAGCCGGGCTTCCGGTTCTTTCTGCCCACGGCGGATTTCGCCGCGCTGGCGAGCCGGCTGGAAGCCGCCGGAGCCGTGCCCGCTACGCCCGAGGATGCCCGCCTGGTGCGCATCGAAAACGGCAAGCCGCGCTATGGCGAGGACATACGCGATACCTCGCTGCCCCAGGAGACGCAGCAGATGCACGGCGTCAGCTTTACCAAAGGCTGTTATCTGGGGCAGGAGATCGTGGAGCGCATCCGCGCCCGCAGCCACGTCAACCGCAAGCTGGAGCGCCTGGAGCTGGATGCCGCCGAACTGCCGGCTCCCGGGACCAAGCTCGCGGTAGAAGGCGGCGAAGCGGAGGTGACCTCAGCGGTCTACTCGCCGAACCTGGGAAAGGTCGTTGCCTTGGCCTACGTGCGAGCCGGCGTCGCTCATCCGTAGTTTGTCCAGCAGCTCGCGCGGAATCCGCAGGTTGCCCTCCCAGCCGGTGCCCAGCAGGACTCCCGGCTTGACCGCGCCGTGGTAATCCGAGCCGCCCGTCACCAGCAGCCCGTAGCGCGCGGCGAGATCGAGAAACAGCTTGGTTTCGCGCGGTTCGTGATCGCTGTGATAGGCCTCGATGGCGTTCAGCCCGGCGTCGCGGAGTTCGGGCATCAGGGCCGCCACGTCGCCCACCACGCGCGTGGGATGCGCCAGCGATGCCACGCCGCCGGCCTGCCGTATGCGCGCAACGCCCTCTTCCAATTGAGGTTCGCGCCGGAACACATAACCCTTCGCAGATTCATCCAGGTACTCGTCGAAGGCCTGCCGGTAATCGGCCACGTAACCCTTCTCGATCATGATCTGGGCGAAGTGCGGCCGCCCGGTCATGCCGCGCCCGCGCGCCTCGGCTTCCTGGAGCGTGATATCCATGCCCAACTCGCGCAGGCGCTCCACCAGCCGGATGTTGCGGTCGCGCCGGGAAGCCTGCATGTCGAGCACCCACTCGCGGAAGCCATCCCAGGGGCCGCCGTTGAGAAAATAGCCCAGCAGATGAACCGAATGGCCGTTGAGCTTGGTGGAGAGTTCGATGCCGCACACCAAGTCTACGCCTGCCGCTTCGGCCAGCGGAACCGCCTGGTCGTATCCGGCCAGCGTGTCGTGGTCGGTTATGGCTAGCGCCTCGACCCCGGCGCGCACGGCTTCCCCGATCAACTCGGCGGGCGACGAGGTGCCGTCGGATTCATTGGTGTGCGAATGAAGATCGATCAAAGGATACGAGACCCGAGTGTTCCAGTGTAGCCCAGATTCGCTCCAAGCTTTCGGCTGGCGTTTCCTGGGACGAATGCACCGTCACTTCAGGTTCGAGCGGCGGCTCGTAGGGATCCGAAACGCCTGTGAAGTGGGCGATCTCACCGGCCAGAGCCTTCCTGTAGAGCCCTTTGACATCGCGCTCCACCAAGACCTCAAGCGGGCACTCCATGTAGACTTCCACAAAATTGCCCACGCGGGCGCGCACCTCGTCGCGCACGGCGCGGTAAGGAGAAATGGCGGCCACCAAGGCGATCACTCCGTTGCGGGACAGCAACTCGCAGACGAAGCCAATCCGCCGTATGTTCTCGTCGCGGTCTTCTTTGCTAAAGCCGAGGCCCTTGGACAGGTGCGTTCGCACAACGTCCCCATCCAGGACCTCGACTCGGGCACCGAGCCGGCGCAGACGCTCGCCGAGGAGCGCCGCGATGGTACTCTTCCCGGCTCCCGACAGGCCCGTGAACCAAACCGTAAACCCCTTATGCATCCGAACCAACAGGATATCGCATCGGGGCGCCCGGCCGGCTCAGCGGACGCGGTACGGAAATTCGGCGCGCTCTTCGCGCAGCACCTCCAGATCCAGATCTTGCGCCATGGAAAGATCCAGCACCCGGACGCGTTGCCCTTCACGCAGCTCCTGCAGCCGTATTTCGCGCCCGTTAGCGAAGCGCACGGCATCGCGGTAGCTGTTGACGGAGGCGGAGATCTGGGTAAAGGTCACGTTCTCCACGGGACCCACTCCCAGCTCGTTTTGCAAGCGTACCGGAATATCCTGCATCTGGAGCCGCGCGCCGGGCGGAATGCACACGGCCGCTACGGGCTCGGTCTTGGGCGGGTTGAAGAACTCCTGAATCGCGCACCACAACCCACGCCGCGCCGCCACGGGCGGCTGGGCCATGCGTTTCAGATCCGACGGTGAAGCCAGGCCCATCGACCCCGTGGGGAAGCGATGCGCCACCAGGTCCTCTCCCTCCTGAGCCAAGCGGTTTGGAACGGCCATAAGCGAGTAGTCACACATGATTTTTCGATTCCCTCCTGCCAAAAAACTCTTCTACCTTTGAGTTTCGTTTTGGCCGCCATAAATGACAAGGTGGATCTGAATTAGCCGGTTATCTATAGAACCTTCACAAAGTACGACAGAGCACGAATTCTCGGCTTGGCCCGCTGCCGTTGCACGTGGCGCCGCTTGCGCTAGCGACCGCGGGGAGCGTCCATACGCGGAGAAGGCGTCCCCGGGGCGGCTTCGTGTGCGGCGGAGGGATCGAAAATGCGCCGGTCGACCTCCTGGACGCGGTAGCCGGTGTAGTCCGGACGCGCGGCGAAGCAGTCGGCCAGGTCCGCCGCGGTGGCGTCAAAGAGGTTCAGTGGGGACATGCCGAGCAGCCGGAAAATCGTCTTGAGCAGGCCGGGAAAGCTGGAATTTACATGGGAGACGTAATTCCGCTTGAACCACGGGCCGGCGCAGAGCAGTACCGTGCGGTGTGCGTCGAGGTGGTCCACACCGCCCTGGGCATCGTCTTCGGTGATGAAAACGGCCATGTCGCGCCACCATTTGGTGCCGGAGAGGTATTCAAGGATGCGCCCCAAGGCGTAATCGTTGTCCACCACGAAGGATTCTTCGTAAGGATAGCCGCTCGAGGGGCGCGCCTCGGCCATGTGGTCGTTGGGCAAGTGCACGAAGATGAAGCGCGGCAAGTCGAGGCCCGGCTTGACGTACTTTTCGTTTATCTCGCGGATGAACGCCGCCGCGCGGTACTGGTCCGGGATGTTCATGTTGAAGCCGGGATACTGGCGCGAGGTGTTGCGATAGAGCGGATCGGGCATGGGGACATTGGTAAGGAAGCGCGCGCCGCTGGGTTCCAGGCCCGGCCCTTCATCCACTCCGGCCAATTCAAAACCTTCGCCGAAATTGTAGAAGGAGACCTGATGGCGGGCGAGATGGTGCCACAGGGTTCCGCCTTCAAGCTGATCTTCGGGGTGCACCGAGGAATCCGAGCCGGCGAAGATCAGGCGCCCGGGCGCCTCCCCCAGGCGAAAATCCTTCTCTTGATCGCTGTAGGCTGCCAGCAGGGAAGTCTCGGTCCACACGTTGGGATAGGAGCCGACCAGCCAATGGTGGCCATCCACGCTCACGTCCGAATCGGCGTAGAAGTTGTCGCTGAAGGCCCACTGGCGCGCGATGGCGTGGTGGTTGGGCGTGACGCTAGCATCCTGCAAGCTGAAGCGCTTGCCGCGGCCATCCACGTAGCCGCGCGTTCCGAAGCGGGCCAACTGCGGATTGCCCATGACGGGGCCGTTGGCGGCCTGGCGGACGTCGCCCAGGACTTCGTCGAAGGTGCGGTTCTCCTTGACGATTAGAACCACGCGGCGGATAGCTTCGGGCAGCCGCGGCGGGCGGAAGCCTTCCGGAGCGGGATTGAAGCCATTGGCCGCCATGACCTGGGCGGTCAAAGCGTCCAGCTCGCCAGGTTGCGGCAAGGGAAACATGGAGACCGATCCCATCCGCCCCACGTTTGAAAAGGCGCTGACGCCGTTGGGGCCGGCGCCGCGCCCGCGCACGTTGGCCACGATGGCGGTATTGCCGTCGAGCGCCACGCGTGCTGGAAACCATCCCGCGGGGAGGTGCCCGACGACGCGCTGGCGGCGCGTATCGATCACCCCGATGGCATCGATGCCCGCCTCGGCCACCAGCAGCCATCCGGTGGCTTCGTGGAAGGCCATGCCCACGGGAAGCACGCCGCGCAGGTTTTCGAGCCCCGGTATGCGGATGGCAATCTCCGCCTCGACGCGGTTCGTTTGTGGGTCGATGACGGTGATGGAATCGTTGGCGGCGTTGGAGACATAAACGCGGCCGGCGGCGGCCAGAACTCCGGAGGGGCTGCTACCGCCCTGGCTGGATGGCCCGAAGGGCGTCCCTGTGGGGATCATGGCTTCGAGCTTAGGGGCTGCGGGATCGGAGACATCCACCACCGCCAGGGAGTTGGCCTCCTTGACGTTGGGATCGCCCAACCCGGGCACGCGCACGGCGCCCTGTGCGGTCGGCCGTTCAGCGCCAGCGGCGGCTTCCGCGCTGGGAAAGCCGAAAGCCGGAAAGGCCAGGCCGGTGGCGGCCGCGCGCGCGGGATCGGCGCCGGGAATGGGCCGGTATTGGAACATGCCGAGGTTCGTTATGTATAATTTGCGGCGATCCGGCGAGAGCGCCAAGGCGAAGGGAAGGCGCCCCACGCGCAGGGAGGCGGTCACCTGGCGCGAGCGGACGTCTATGACCGCCACGCGGAAATTGGCCTGATCGATGACGTAAAGGACGCCACGCTGGGAGTCCAAGGCCAAGTCGCCGGTATAGCTGTCGTCGAAGCCATTCTGGTTGAGATCGATGACGCGGCGGCGACCGCTTTCGAGATCGAAAAGAGCGACGCGACCGGAGTTGCCTTCGGACATCCACAAGGTGTGCTCGCCGGAGAGAGCTAAACCCATGAAAACGCCTTGCCAATCGCCGCTTTCCGGATCGCCGTCCGAGCCTTTTGCGCGGGTTACGATCTGCCGGTCGGACCACTGCCCGGCCTTGTCGCGCTCCAGGATGGTCAGGGAATTGGCGCCCGGCCCGGAATTGGCCGTAACCACGGTTCTCCCCGAGGCGGCGACCGTGAGTCCGAAAGGACCCGGACCCGTGGCGAATTGCGCGCCGAGAGGTGCAATGGTGCGGCCGCCGGGAAGAATGGACGATCCGGTGCGCCGCAGCGCCGGCCGTTGGCCTGCCGGAGCGGTATACCACTGAGCCAGCAGGACGGCGGCGAAGGCGATTAACCCGAGGGAGGCTCTAACGGGCACATTTTCATCATATCGGAGCGGCCTTACCCGGTACCTAGTACCTGAACTTGGGCCCAAGTGTAAATGTTCTAACATTCCGGGTAATCTTTTTCCGAGTCGGTAAACAATTCCACCTTATAAGTTGTAGGCTTTTGAATTAGTATCTCAGTGTGGGGTAGCGGAGCCCGCCTCTATGTGATGCAAGATGCATCACTTGTGGGGATCTCCTGGCGCCCAGTCGGGTAAGGCGTATCGGCTGGCACGTCACGTGCTGCCAGAGTCGCGAGACGAAATGCAAGAGGGACTGGTTTCTTCGACGTTGCTAACGCTCCTCCTCAGCGAAGCCGGGGTGTGCGCCAACTCCGGGTTCAGCGACCAGTCCGCCTGGACACAAGGGCCCTTGTCATTTCAAGCACCGGTCGCCCTCGAACGCTTCGGGAACGGGCGGCGAGGGACGAACGGCGAAGGACGCCCCTATGAGTTCTCGCCTCAGCAGGGATGAATCAACGTTTGACAGGAGGAGACCAATGGCATCCACTCCCACGGTATTGCAGACTCAAAAGCCGCTTGAGGACCCGTTAGCGCATCTTCCGTGCTCGAGCATCGTCGAGTACCGGAAAAGCCAGATGATCTACAACCAGGACCAGCCGTCCACCAGCATTTACCTGGTGATCGACGGCAAGGTCAAGGTTTCGCGCCTCGCGGACGATGGCCACCAGGTTGTGGTAGACATCTATCAACCGGACGAGTTCTTCGGTGAATCGGCCTTTCTGAACCTGGCGCATCGTTCCGAGCAAGCCACGGCTCTTGAGAATACGAAGCTGATGACGTGGACGACCTCGGAGATCGAAGACATCGTCATGAAGCGGCCGCGGCTGGCGGTTGCCCTGTTGCAGATTCTCGTCCAGCGCACCATCGATTTCACGCATCGCATCGAGAGTTTTTCGGTGGACAACATCGCGCGGCGCCTGGCGCGCTCGCTGATCCGCTTTTCGGAGCGGCTGGGAGTTCCCGAAGAGGACGGCTCGATTCGCATGGTGCCGTTCACGCACGAACTGCTTTCGCAGTATGTGGGCACCTCGCGCGAGATCGTGACGCACTACATGAACCAGTTCCGCCGACAGGGCTACCTGCGGTACTCGCGCAAGGGGATTATCCTCTACCGCGACGCGTTCCGCGAGTGGCTGCGGCAGGGCACTTAGAGCTATCGCCGCAGCAGCAGAACTGTGATGTTGTCCGGCCCGCCCGCGTTGCGGGCCGCTTCGACCAGCCGAGCGCAGGTTTGACGCAGGGGAGCACCATTCGCTGAGCGGACGATGTTCTCGATCTCGAGCGGCGCTACCACCCCATGCAAGCCGTCGCTCGAAATCAGCACCAGCGATCCCGGTCCCAGTTCGACCGCGTAGGAGCGGATGGTGACGGACTTCGCCACGCCGATGGCCATGGTAAGGACGTGGCGCAGGGGGTGGGTGCGTAACTTTTCTTCGGTCATGCCGAGCGCGCGGCCGACCTCGTTGACCCACGTCTGGTCTTCGGTGATGGCGCGAAAGCCCTGCGCATCCAACAGGTAGGCGCGGCTGTCGCCCACGCTGGCGATGGAGAGGCCGGCACCGGTTTCGAGCGCGGCCACCAGGGTGGTGCCCATGCCTTCCAGGTTGGGATCGCCGCGGGCGGCTTCGAGCACGCGCTGGTTGGCGGCTTCCACAGCGGCCAGGAGCGCCGCGGGATCGCGCGCCGGCGCGGACTGCACCATCTCGGCGACGGTATCGACGGCCAGCTTCGAGGCGGTCTCGCCGCCGCGCGCGCCGCCCATGCCATCGGCCAGGGCGAAGAGGCCCAGCCCGGCCTCGATGCGGCAATAGTCTTCGTTGTTCTCGCGAACGCAGCCGCGGTCGGAGAGGGCAAAAGCATCCAGCACGGCATCCGTATTGTACCTCGGCAGTGCGGAGGCGCTGGTGTTACGCGTCAGGTGGGCAAGCTGAAGCATGCCCCACCGGGAGGCGATAGAATGAAATCGCAACATGTGGAAACGCCTGCGGCTGACGCTGGAGATGATCAAGTTCGAGCATTCGGTTTTCGCGCTGCCGTTCGCGCTGACGGGCGCGCTGCTGGCGATTCGCGAAGGCGGGCTCGACGGCGCGGAGATCGCGCGCAAATTGGCCTGGATCGTGGTCGCCATGGTGGGCGCGCGCTCGGCCGCCATGGCGTTTAACCGTCTGGTGGATGCGGACGTGGACGCGCGCAATCCGCGCACGGCTATGCGCCACCTGCCCAGAGGCCGCCTGAGCCGCGCCTTCGCGTGGAGCTTCGTGGCGATCGCGACGGTGCTGTTCTTCGTGGCCGCGGGCGAGCTGAACCGGCTGTGCCTGCGGCTGGCGCCGGTAGCCCTGGCCGTCGTGTTCTTTTACTCGTTCACCAAGCGCTTCACATCGTTTTCGCACCTGGTGCTGGGCTTCTCGCTGGGCATCGCGCCGGCGGCCGCGTGGATCGCGGTGCGCGGCTCGCTCGATCCGCGCATCCTGTGGCTGACCGCCGCGGTGACCTTCTGGACCGGCGGCTTCGACGTGATCTACGCCTGCCAGGATTATGAGTTCGATAGCGCGGAGGGCCTCTCCAGCGTGCCGCGGGCGGTGGGGATCGCGGGGGCCCTGTGGGTGGCGCGCGGGCTGCATGTATTGATGGTGCTGTGCCTGCTGGCGCTGGTGGCGGCGCTGCACCTGGGTCCGCTGGCGCTGGCCGGGGTGGCCGTGGTGATGGGGCTGCTGATCTACGAACACAGCCTGGTGAAGGCCTCGGATCTCTCGCGCGTGGATGCGGCTTTCTTCACCATGAACGGTTACGTGAGCGTGTTATTCTTTCTTTTCTGGGCCGCCGATATACTCCTCATCCGGCCGGGTGTCTAACCTATGTCCATCACCATTGACGACCCCCGCCTGATCCCCATACGGGAGAAGGTGGAGGCGGGCGAACGGTTATCGGTGGCGGATGGCGCGACGCTCTACGGAACTCGCGACATTCTGGCGCTGGGATACCTGGCCAACCTGGTGCGCGAGAGGCTGCACGGCAATCGCACCTATTACAACGTGAACCGGCACATCAACCCCACCGACGTTTGCGTGGCCAGTTGCCGGCTGTGCGCCTTCGGCAAGCGCGTGCGCGATCCCAAGGCCTACACGATGTCGCTCGAGGAGGTATGGCAGCGCGCCGGCGAGGGCTGGAGCGAGGCGGTGACGGAGTTCCACATCGTGGGCGGGCTGCATCCGGAGCTGACGCTGGATTGGTATTGCGAGATGCTGCGCGGGTTGAAGCAGCGCTTTCCGGCGGTGCACCTGAAGGCCCTGACGATGGTGGAAGTGGCGTATCTGGCGCGGCGCACGAAGATCGCGATTCGCGAAACGCTGGAGCGTCTGCGCGACGCGGGCATGGATTCGCTGCCCGGGGGCGGGGCGGAGATCTTCAACGAGCGAGTGCGGCGGATCATCTGCGACCACAAGATCGATGGCGACGAGTGGCTGGAGACCGCGCGCACGGCTCACCAATTGGGCCTGCGCTCGAACTGCACGATGCTCTACGGCCACATCGAGAACGACGAGGACCGCGCCGATCACCTGGCGCGGCTGCGCGCGCTACAGGACGAGACCGGCGGATTCGTGGCGTTTATTCCGCTGGCGTTTCACCCCGATAACACGGCGCTGCGGCACATCGGCGGCACAACGGGTTTCGACGATATTAAGAACATAGCGGTGGCGCGGCTGATGCTGGACAACATCCCGCACATCAAAGCCTACTGGGTGATGATGACGCCGCGCATCGCGCAGGTGGCGC
>CAYRWE010000093.1:0-17811 GCA_964427655.1 uncultured Solibacteraceae bacterium
CGTACAACTACGCGCAGAGCGCCTCGACGACTCTGAGCTTCGCGCAGTTCGAGGGTACCCACCTGGGCGGGGCGACTAATTCGCAGGCCAATCCGATGCTGGTGGCGGTGAGCCCGGCCTGGTACAACGCGGCGCAGAACTTCAACTTGCAATTACAGCCAGGCAGCCCGGCTATGGCAGCGGGGCTGGCGGCGGACACTCCTTCGGTGGACCTCATCGGGAAGACGCGCGGCGGCACGCCGGATATCGGTGCGTACCAGAGCAGCGGAGCCGGTGCGGTGAGCAGTGGGACCAGTGCATCGAGCGGCGGGACCAGTGTACCGAGCGGCGGGACCAGCGCGCCGCCGCCCACGCCGCCGCCCACGCCGCCGCCCGCGCCGGCGCCCGCGCCGCCGCCCTTAACCATCGGCACCACCAGTCTGGCAAGCGGAACGTTCGGTACCGGCTATTCGCAGGCCTTGATTGCCGGCGGCGGCACAGCGCCATACAACTGGTCGATCATTTCGGGATCTCTGCCGGCGGGATTGGGCCTGTCTGGCGCCACGATCGGCGGCACTCCCAGTGCGTCGGGATCCTCCAGCTTCAGCGTGTTGGTAACGGACAGCGCATCGCGCACGGCCACGACCACGCTGAGCATTTCGATATCTTTGCCGAGCTGCCCAGGAGGCGTCTTCTCGACCCTATTCGGCACTTGCTTGACCATAGAGCAATGATCTCTTAAGCCCAAGGAGCGCGAAACTTCCCGGTGATCTCGCCGGGCTTAGAGCCATAGCAATTCCACGGTTCTCGTAGCAGCAGAAACCAGCCCGGGGAGACGAAGCGCGCTATATAGCGGCTTCGAACTCTCCGGGCTGAATCATTTTTGGAGGCAATCCCCAAGCCCGGCGATCCGGCGCCATCCCAGCATATGGTGGGCGATATCGTTCCGTCTAACTCAAGCAGGGTGGACTAGGAACTGCTCCTCGCCGCCTTGCGGAATGGAACTTCAATTCCCATTGAGGCGCAATCCGCCGCCACCATTTCCCGCACGAGAGTTTCGAAGTCTGTTTTGGCGTTCCATGCGAATCTGGCCCTCGCCTTGGCGGGATTTGCGATCAGCAAATGAACCTCCGCAGGACGGTAGAGCTCCGGGTCGACCACGATGTAGCGGCTTGCATCCAGCCCCACCATGCCGAAGGCGATCTCTACAAACTCCCGTACGGAATGGGTCTCGCCAGTCCCTATGACGTAATCGTCGGGTGAATCCTGCCGCAACATGAGCCACATGGCCTCCACATAGTCCCGCGCGTGGCCCCAGTCCCGCTTGGCGTCCAAATTGCCGAGCCGCAGCTCCCGGCTCTTGCCAGCCAGGATTTTCGCGACACCGGAAGTGATCTTTCGAGTGACGAACTCGGATCCCCGCCGCGGGGATTCGTGATTAAAAAGAATGCCGTTGCTGGCATGAATTCCGTAGGCTTCGCGGTAATTACGAGTGAGTTCAAAGCCCGCAACCTTACTTATGCCATATGCGGAGCGGGGATGAAATCGTGTGGCTTCGGTTTGGGGGATCTCTTCGACCTTGCCGAACATCTCGCTCGAGCCCGCAAAGTAGAAGCGGCACCGCGGAGCCATGTCCTTCAAAGCGGCCAGGACAAAATGTGTTCCGTCAATGTTGGTGTTCAGAGTCGAGAATTCGTCGTCGAACGAGTAGCTGACAAAACTCTGTGCGGCCAAGTGGTAGCACTCATCCGGGACCACGGCGCGGAAGACGTTGTAAAGGCTCGGAAAGCTCTCGAGCGATGCAGCGTGAAGGTGAATCTTGTCGAGTAATCCGGCTATCCGGCCGAGGCGCCGGGTGGGATCTTCGAGGGCGACACGGCGCACAATCCCATGGACTTCATATCCCTTGCAGACAAGCATTTCCGCCAAATACGAGCCATCCTGGCCGGTGATACCCGTTATCAGAGCTTTCTTGGCAGCCATCAAACATTTCCCTCGAAATCCATTTGGAACTCGTACTGCTGTTGCGACGAAATTTCAAACTCCGCCTTCCGTTTAGAGAAGATTAATTATATTACATGGGGCCGCCCGGCAAAGGTAGGAAATGGGTTATTTAGACAGCTATCGGGGAAAAACCGCTAATTCTCACTAACTAAAGTCTGGTGTGCGCCTGAACCGGGGATTGCCCTTATCCCGTTGCCGAACCCGCGTTCCAGGATGCGCATGGGATACAATAACGCTTACAAGAGGTTGACCCATGCAGAGCGCAGCGGTATCCTCGACATCTCGAAATGCCATCCGAAAGGTGCTGGCGAGGATCTTCACCCCCGGGTTCCGTTCAGTGGTTTTGGCCTTCAAGATTATAGGCTGGTGGATGTTCGCGTTCTGCGCCATTATTCTGGGTTTCTTTCTTCTGGCGGTTCTCAAGCCCCTGTTGGTAACGATACCGGCGGGCATTCAGATCTCCTGTGTGGCACTGATTGCGCTGGCGTCGATACTGCTGGTCCTGATGATGCGCGAGCGGAGGCGCGTCCTCGATGCCTGCAGCCATTTCCTGGCGACTTTCGAGCGCATTAAGCCGGCTGGCAGCGTCGAAAGGAACCATGGGATCAGCTCCGAGACTATCGTCGAGATCCGGCGGAGGGGAAACGCTTTACGGGGGAAGCCGCGCGAGTGGTGGCAAGCACTGGACGAATCGATCGAATGCTACACCGGCCCGGATGGCCGTCAAGGCTGGTTCCTGACACGTCAGCCGGCCGAGAGCATTACGGAAGATAGTGTGGTCTCGGCGCTCTATCACTCATCCTTCTATCAGATGGTTCCGAGTATTCTGACGGCACTGGGATTGCTTGCGACGTTCATCGCGATCCTGGTAGCTCTCGCCGGGCTGACATACGACGCTCAGGATCCGACACACCCCATCACCGGTATCGATAAGCTAATTAACGGACTTTCCGGCAAGTTCTTGTCCTCTATTGTCGCCCTGTTACTGAGCGTCACGTTTATATTCTTTGAAAAAAAGATCTGCGAACGCCAGATCTCCCGAAGCTACGACCGGGTCATCCGGCGCTGCAAGGAGCTGCTACCCTTCATCTCCCAGACACGCATTCTGCTGGATATTCAGCAACTGGCGGCGAACCGATGGGGCCCCGCCTCAGCCGCCGAGGTGGACCGGGGAGTTCTCGGAGGCTGAGCGGTAATGAGGCGCAGTTCGGGCTCGGACAACCTGGCGCATTCCTTCACCGACCTGATGACCTCCCTGATGGTCATCTTCATCCTGTTGTTACTGGTGTTCCTGAATAACAGGGCTTCGGTGAACACGGCCGTCACACGGTCCCTGCTCGTCGAGATGAAGAAGAAACTCGAGCCGGCCGGCTTCACGAACATTGCGCTCGATCCCAACGACCCCTATACCATCGTCGTGCCGGTCTCCGGCGAGAAGCTGACATTTCTATCGAATGCGTCCGCGCTCAAGCCCGAGGGAGAGGCGTTTCTCCGGGAGACGATGCCCAAGCTGGCTGCGGTTGTCTGCGCGGATACATACCGGAGCAGCGTCGATACAGTCATCGTGGAGGGCCACTCCGACAACGCTCCATACCGGGGTATAAGCGTGGCCGAAAGCCAGGCGCTCAACCTGAAACTCAGCCAGGACCGGGCCATGGAGGTCGTGCAGAAATCGCTTATTTCGCTATCCGGCGCGCCCGGGGAGCGCGGCTGCCTGTTGGAGAAGTTATCCGCCAATGGGCGCGGGGAGCAGGATTTGGAAGCGACGGCCGACAAGAGCCGTAGAGTAGTGTTGAAAATCCGGGTGAACTCGGTTCATGGATTGGAGTTGATGCGCGCCCTGTCGGCTAAACGGGAAGCGCCACGCTTTTCGCCGGATCTCCCCAGCCCGGCCGCGGCCGAGGTGGCGGACGTGCTGAACCGCTTGCAGAGCGTACCGCGGCAACACGTCGCTTTTCGGCTCTCCGAGGACGCCATCAACGACTACATGGTTTTCGCCCTGGCCCGCACGCCTCGCCCCGGCATAGAATCCGTCCACGTCAAGATCTTCCCTCATAACTACATCTCGACTCTAAGTGAGATCGACCTGGACGCGATTCAGCAAAGGCTGCCCTTCGGTGTCGCCACGCTCTTCGGCGCCGTACTCACCGGAAAGACAACTGTCTGGGTCGATTATAGGTTTCACATCCGGGACGGGCAAGCGACGTTCGTGGTGGAAAAGGCATACTACGGTACAAAGAGTCTTTCGCCGGCGTTGGTGAGCAAACTGATTCAGACGCTGGGGTCTCTCCAACCTGAGAGGCTCGATACGGAGCGCCCAGTCCCATTGCCTTTCGGATTGCGCGAGGCGGCCACGGACACGGGTGTAATCGCCGGGACGAACTGAGATATCCATACAGGCCTGAAAGGGCCCGGGGCTTTTCGGCCGCCGCGCGACCCCATGGTATACTGGGCCGTTAGTCATCCCAATTTTATGTGGCAGGGCGATTTCACATTTCTTTTATGGAGCTTGATCTCCAAGGATTTCAAGATCCGTTATCGCAACATGTCGCTAGGGGTCTTCTGGTCTCTGCTGAACCCGCTGATCATGATGGGAATCCTGACTTTCGTATGGACCAAAGTCTTTCCGAATAATGGAATTCCGAACTTCGGGTTATTCGTAATGTGCGGCCTGGTTCCCTTCAATTTCTTCACTGTCGCATGGATCTCGGGCACTACCTCGCTGGTCGAGAACGCGCACTTAATCAAGCGTGTGCCCGTGCCCCGCGAAGTAATTCCATTGGCCGCGGTGCTCTCCAACTGCCTGCACCTGTTTATTCAGATCGGGTTGCTTTTTGCATTCGTGTTTCTGTTCGGCAAGACAGTCAACCGGTACTGGGTCTGGTTGCCGGTAATCTGGGGCTTGGAAGTTATCTTTGTCGGGGGAATTTCCCTGATCACGTCCGCACTCAACGTGTATGTTCGCGACATGCGGTATGTTGTGGAATCCATTAATACGGTTCTCTTTTGGATGGTCCCGATCGTTTACTCGTTCTCGATGGTGCCACCCGTCTATGCGGAGTTTTATCAATTGAACCCGCTGGCGGCTTTGGTTCTGGCTATGCGAAACATCCTCCTGGAGGCGACGCCGCCTCCCGCATCGTTGTTGATCAAGCTGACGATCAGTTCTCTGTTTGTATTTGGCCTGGGCCTCATGGTTTTCCGCGGTTTGAAGCAACGCTTCTACGAATATCTGTGAAAGGCGATGAGCGTAGTCGCATTCCATAACGTCTCGAAAACCTTCTCCCGGCATGCCGGACAGATGCTGTTGCGCAGCCATCTGACGCACCTATTCAAAGGCGAGCATCGGGAGCGCTTTCATGCCCTGCGGGACGTCTCCTTCGAGGTTGAAAAAGGCGAGGGACTAGCGGTTATAGGGCCGAACGGCGCCGGCAAGAGCACCCTGTTGAACCTGATCGCCGGGCTGTGCAGACCGGACGAAGGGTCGGTGGAGGTTAACGGGCGTGTAACTGCCTTGCTCGAACTCGGATCGGGCTTCCACCCAGATCTCACCGGGCGCGAAAATGTCTTCCTCAACGCGGCGCTACTGGGCCTCACTCGCGCCCGTACAACCGAACTCTTCGAGGAGATCGTCGATTTTTCGGGTGTCGGCGACTTCATCGATGAGCCGCTGCGCACTTACTCGAGCGGAATGTCGCTGCGGCTGGCTTTCTCGGTGGCAATTAATGTGGAGCCCGAAATATTACTGATCGATGAAGTTCTGGCCGTGGGCGACAGCGCATTCCAGCAGAAGTGCTTCGGAAGAATCCGGCAGTTTCGCGATGCCGGCAAGGATCTGATCTGTGTGTCGCACGCTACTGGAGTGGTGCGGCAGTTGTGCGACCGCGCCATCTGGCTCGATCACGGCGAGTTGATCATGGCGGGCGACGTAACGGAAGTCACGGACGCCTACGAAGGCCGGCGTGAGGTGCGTTCGGGCATGTGACGGACTGAGGGCTTTGCGCGTAGCCCTTTTGGGCTAGCAGCCGCTGCGCGCGAGCCGGTGAGTTGTAACCTTTTGGACCTCAATGCCGCCGTCTCTAGCGAGGCCAGCTCTTCCGGTTATCGCTGCGCGTTGCCGGCCGTCGCCTGCCTAGCGCGGCCATTCGGCGAGTTTGCACATCGCGGATTTGAACACCCAGAAGGCGTCGAGTATCGAGTGCATGAAAGAACTGAATCCGGGAGCAAGCCGGATACTAAGGCGACCCCGGGGGCGCTGCCAGCGGCGGCCAGCTTGGCGGCAGACAGAGTGGCGTATTGCCCGATTCCTGCCGATTTTTGAGACCATTTCCGGCGCCCGACTTAGCCGTTCGCCATATTTCAAGGTTGTCGATAGGTGTTTGAGTGACGACAGACACGAATCCCGCTGAATCAATGCCGGAAGTACATGTACCCGGCCAAACTGGACCGACGCCGCCGCGTGCCGGCAAATCGAAGAAACGTGGACTGATCTGGGTTTTTTTCCTGCTGATCGTCGCGGGCGTCGCCGGGTATGCGGTCTGGCTTGCCGGACACCCGGCTCCCGCGTCCAGATCCAAGGGCGGTGGCGGCGGTTTTGGTGGCGGCCGCGGCGCACCCACGGGACCCGTGCCGGTGGTGGTGACGCAGGTCGTGCGCTCCAGCATTCCCGTCTACCTGAACGGGCTCGGCAACGTGACGGCCTACTATACGGTAACAGTTAAGTCGCGTGTGGATGGCCAGTTGATGAAGGTGAATTTCAACGAAGGCGACCTGGTCAAGGAAGGCCAAGTCCTCATCGAGATCGATCCGCGACCTTATCAGGTTCAGCTCGATTCGGCTGACGCCACCCTGGCGCACGATCAGGCTCTGCTGACCAATGCGCGATTGGATCTCGACCGCTACGACAAGCTGGTTAAGACGGACGCCATTCCGAGCCAGCAATTGGATACGCAGAAGGCGCTGGTTGCGCAGTACGAAGGCACCATCAAGCAGGATCGCGCCGCCATCGACAATGCCAAGCTGCAATTGGTCTATTCCAAGATCACGGCCCCCATTACCGGAGTGCTCGGCCTTCGCCTCGTCGATCCCGGCAACATCGTGCATGCGTCCGACACGACGGGCATGATCACGATCACCCAGCTCCAGCCGATTGCCGTGATCTTCACGATTCCCGAGGACAATCTCCCGCAGGTCACGCAAAAACTGCGTGCGGGCGTGCACTTGCCGGTGGAGGCTTACAACCGGGACAACTCCAAGGAGCTGGCATCCGGTAAGTTAATCACCCTCGACAACCAGATCGACAACACCACCGGCACGGCCAGGCTCAAGGCGGTTTTCGACAATAAAGATAATGCGCTCTTCCCCCAGCAATTCGTTAACGTGCGCGTGCTCGTGGATACCCTGACCAATCAACTCGTGGTGCCCAACGTCGCGGTTCAAAACGGGCAGCAGGGCACGTTCGTCTATGTTGTGGACGAGGATTCCAGGGTGCACCTGAAAACGGTCAAGGTGGGAGTGACTACGGCGACCTCGGCCGATATTCTCGACGGTATTTCGGATGGAGACCGGGTAGTGGTCGATGGGACGGACAGGCTGATCGAAGGCGCGGTGGTCAGAGTGCGCAAAGCCGGCGAACTGGACAACCCGCCGGGTTACGGTGCCGGAGGCGGACGTGGAAGAGGCGGGCGGGGCGGATTCAAGAAGGGCGAGGGCCGGTCCGGGAAAGGCGAAGGTAACTTCAAAAAGGGACAAGGCGGAGGCGCCAATCGGTGAGTCCCTCCCGGATCTTCATCCTGAGACCGGTGGCGACGTCGCTGATGATGGCCGGCGTGGTGCTCGTCGGCATCACGGCTTTCCGGCAACTGCCGGTCTCGGCCTTGCCGCAGGTCGATTACCCCACCATACAGATCCAGACGTTTTATCCGGGCGCGAGCCCGGAAGTGGTGACCTCTTCGATCACCGCGCCACTCGAAAAGCAGTTCGGCCAGGTGCCCGGACTGACGCAGATGACGTCGATCAGCTCCTTCAGCAGCTCGCTGATCACGTTGCAGTTTTCGCTCGATCTCAGCATCGATGTAGCCGAGCAGGAGGTACAGGCGGCCATCAACGCCGCCTCGACCTTTCTTCCCACCAATCTGCCGTTCCCTCCCATCTACAGCAAGACGAATCCGGCCGACGCGCCGATTCTGACTCTCGCTATTACGTCCTCGACGGTGCCGCTGCCCAAGGTCGAAGAGTTGGCCGAAACGCGCATGGCGCAGAGAATTTCGCAGCTCCAGGGCGTGGGCCTGGTGAGCATCAGCGGAGGACAGCGCCCGGCCGTGCGCGTGCAAGCGAATCCCACCGCGTTGGCGTCTTATGGACTCAGCCTGGAGGCTCTGCGAACAGCGCTGAGCAGCGCCAACGTCAACCAGGCCAAGGGTAGTTTCGACGGACCCGATCAGGCCTGGACCATCAACGATAACGATCAGCTTCAGGCCGGCGCGCAGTATGGGCCGATCATTATTGCCTACCGCAATGGTGCGCCCGTGCGGATTCGCGACGTGGCCACGGTCATCGATGGGGCGGAGAACACCAAGCTGGCCGCTTGGGTAAACGGCGACCGTGCCATCGTTCTCAATATTCAGAGGCAGCCCGGAACCAATATCATCAGCGTGGTCGATACGGTTCAGGGAATTTTGCCCCAGATCGAAGCGTCCCTGCCGGAGGGAATCCACGTACAGGTCATCAGCGACCGCACCACCACGATCCGGGCATCGGTGCAGGACGTTGAGTTCGAGCTGATGCTCACGACCGTGCTGGTCGTGATGGTCATCTTCCTTTTCCTGCGCAGCCCTTCGGCCACGATCATTCCCGGCATTGCCGTGCCTCTATCGCTGGTGGGCACGTTCGCCGTCATGTACCTTCTGGGGTACAGCCTGGATAACCTGTCGCTGATGGCGCTCACGATCTCCACCGGTTTCGTGGTGGACGACGCCATCGTGATGATCGAAAACATCTCGCGCTATATCGAGCGGGGCGATTCCGCCATGGAAGCCGCGCTCAAGGGATCGGCCGAGATAGGATTCACCATCGTGTCGCTGACCGTCTCGCTGATCGCCGTGCTGATTCCGCTGCTCTTCATGGCGGATATTGTGGGCCGCCTGTTCCGGGAGTTCGCGGTGACACTGGCGGTCACGATCATGTTTTCCGCGTTTGTCTCCCTGACACTGACGCCCATGATGGCGGCTCGAATTCTGAAACACCGCCCTCAATCCGAGCAGGGCGCTCTGTACCGCTGGTCGGAGTGGTGCTTCGAAAAGAGCATCGCGGGCTACGGCAGGATGGTTCGTGTAGTGCTGCGCCACCAGCCCCTCACGCTGTTGGTGGCCATCGGCACGCTGGGCCTCACGGTTTACCTGTATATCGTCGTCCCCAAAGGTTTCTTTCCCGTGCAGGATACCGGCTCCGTGCTGGGCATTTCGCAGGCACCCGAGACGGTATCGTTCCCCGCCATGTCGAGGCGGCAGCAGGACCTGGTCCGCGTGATCCGCCAGGATCCAGCGGTCGAGAATCTCACCTCGTTTATTGGCGCCGATGGCGTGAATACAACCATGAACAGCGGCCGCATTCAAATCACGCTCAAGCCGCTTGAGCAGCGCGAGGGCGTCTCCGCGGTGGATGTGATCCGGCGGCTGCAGCCGAAGCTCCAGCAAGTGACCGGCATCGAGCTTTTCATGCAGCCGGTGCAGGACCTGACGGTGGAAGACCGCATCAGCCGAACTCAATACCAGTACGCACTCGATGCGCCCGATAAGGCGCTGCTGGACCGCTGGGTTCCGCGTCTTCTCGACAGGATGAAGCAACTGCCCGAACTGCGGGACGTGGCCAGCGATCAGCAGAACAACGGCCTCGGGCTCGAAGTCAACATCGACCGCGACACGGCGGGCCGGCTGGGCATCACTCCTCAGAACATCGACGATGCGCTGTACGACTCTTTCGGCCAGAGACAGGTATCGACGATTTATACGCAGACTAACCAGTTTCACGTGATTCTCGAGGTAGAACCTCAATACCAGCGGGACACGGGGGCCTTGTCGGATATGTATGTGCCGATCGGATCGGCGTCCGCGAATCTGGCGACCACCATCGCGCTGGCGGGAACCAACAGCGCTCTGACGGGCGCGGCGGCGCTCGCGCCGGCTCCGCTGGGGTCGCTCGTGAGGGCGTCCATGATTCCCTCGCCCATTGCGATCAACCATCAGAGCCAGTTCCCGGTGGTCACGCTCTCGTTCAATTTGGCCCCCGGAGCGTCGCTCGGAGCCGCGGTCGAGCATATCAGGCAGGTCACCAAACAACTGGGCATGCCGGCCAGCATCGAACCTAGTTTCCAGGGGACGGCCCACGCGTTCGAATCGTCGCTGGCCAATGAATCCCTTCTGATCCTGGCGGCGATGGTCACGGTGTACCTTGTGCTGGGCATTCTGTACGAGAGCTTCATCCACCCCATCACGATTCTTTCCACGCTGCCATCGGCCGGGGTGGGCGCGATCCTCGCGCTGATCGTGTTCAAGAAGGATCTGGACGTGATCGCGCTGATCGGACTCATTCTTCTGATCGGCATCGTGAAGAAGAACGCCATCATGATGATCGATTTCGCGCTGGAAGCCGAACGCCATGAAGGCAAGCCGCCGGAGGAAGCCATTTACCAGGCGTGCCTGCTTCGCTTCCGGCCGATCATGATGACCACCATGGCCGCGCTGCTAGGCGCCGTCCCGCTGGCCTTCGGCAGCGGCGTCGGTTCCGAATTGCGAAAGCCGCTGGGCATCTGCATCATCGGCGGATTGCTGATCAGCCAGGTGCTGACGCTTTTCACGACTCCGGTTATCTATCTCTATTTCTCGCGGATTGCGGCCTGGGTCGGCCGGCGCCGCAGTACCGGTGAAGAGGTTCTTACCGGAGCCGAATTGAGTTAGACGGGCGCTATGAGCATCTCCACGCCGTTCATCCACAGGCCGGTTGCCACCACGCTGTTAATGGTGGCGATCACGCTTGCGGGTGGCATCGCTTATACGCTGTTGCCGGTCGCGGCATTGCCGGAGGTGGACTTCCCGACCATCACGGTCAGTGCCGGGCTGCCGGGCGCGAGTCCCGACGTGATGGCGGCGTCGGTCGCCACGCCCCTCGAAAAGCAGTTCACGCGCATCGCGGGCGTCACCGAAATGACATCCAGAAGTTCGGTCGGCTCCGCATCCGTTACGCTGCAATTCGACCTGAGCCGCGATATCAATGGCGCCGCGCGAGAAGTGCAGGCGGCTATCAACTCCGCGGCGGGCTTTCTCCCTGCCAATCTCCCCTCCGCGCCCCGATACCGGAAGATCAATCCGGCCGACCAGCCGATTCTGCTGATGACGCTCGAATCGGATGTCGTGCCCAGGCCGCAATTATACGACATAGCCTCCTCGGTGTTCGCCCAGAAGCTGGCGCAAGTCCAAGGAGTAGGCCAGGTTTTCGTCGGCGGAAGCTCGCTGCCCGCGGTGCGCGTGGAGGTGAACCCGCAGCCGCTCTCGCGGTATAACGTGGGTCTCGACCAGATCGGCACGTTCCTCCAGAGCGCCAACGCCAACAAGCCCAAGGGCGCGCTCTCAAATTCCACGGAAGAGATTCCGATCTATGCCACCGACCAGCTCTTTCTAGCGAAAGACTACAAGGATCTGGTGGTGGTATACCGGAACGGCGCGCCCGTCCGCCTCTCGGATCTCGGCCGCGTCGTCGATGCCAACGAAGATGTCCGCAACTTCGGCGTGGTGAACGGCAACCCGATGGTCCAGATCCAGATCAACCGGCAGCCGAACGCCAACATCGTCGACACGGTGGCCCGGATCAAGGCCTTGATGCCCCAATTCGAGGCCCAGCTCCCGCCGACGGTCCGCTTCAAGATCGCCAGCGACCGCACCATCACGACCCAGGCATCGCTGAGGGACGCGCAGCGCAACGTGATCGTATCGATTGCCCTCGTGGTCCTGGTGGTATTCGTCTTCCTGCGCAGCGCCCCGTCCACGTTTATTCCGAGCGTATCGGTGCCGGTGTCCATCATCGCCACGTTCGGCGCCATGTATCTGCTGGGGTACACCCTCGACAACCTTTCGCTGATGGCTCTGACCATTGCGACGGGATTCGTGGTGGACGACGCTATCGTGGTGATCGAGAACATCACGCGCCACATTGAAAACGGGATGATGCCGCGGCAGGCCGCACTCAAGGGCGCGGAAGAGATCGGTTTTACGGTCCTGTCGATGAGTATTTCGCTTATTGCCGTTTTTATTCCCATTCTGATGATGAGCGGCGTGGTGGGGCGGCTGTTCCGCGAATTCGCCGTCATTCTTTCAGTGGCCATTGGCATATCCATGGTTGTCGCCCTGACGCTTGTGCCCATGATGTGCGCGTATCTTCTCAAGGAAGACCGCGGCCACGGATCTATCTACAATCTGAGCGAGAAATTCTATCGTTGGGTTATCTCCACTTACTCGTCGGCGCTCGATGTCGCCCTGAATCATCCGGCGTCTATCCTGTTCGTTTTGCTCCTTACCGTGGGCGTTAACGTCTATCTTTACGTCAAGGTTCCCAAGGGGTTCTTCCCGCAGCAGGATACCGGGCGCTTGCAGGGCGCGGTTATGGGCGAGCAACACATCTCCTACCAGGCGCTGGTAACCAAAGCACAATGGTTCGAGGAGAAGATCCGGAACGACCCGGATGTCGAAACAGTCACCATGGTGGCGGGTACCAGCGGCGGCGGTTTCGGCGGAAACTCGGCCCAGATCAACGTTCAGCTCAAGCCGGACGGGGTTCGCAAATCGACCTCGGACCAGGTGATCGCGCGCCTGCGCCGCCAGACCTCGGGCGTGCCGGGCGCCACGATGTTCATGCAGAATTCGCAGGATGTGCGCGTGGGCGGACGGCAAGGCAACGCGCAATATCAATACACGCTGCAGGCGCCCGACTTCGACGCACTAGCGTTATGGGGGCCGAAAGTTCTGGACCGGCTCTCGACGCTGCCGGAGATTGCCGACGTCAGCTCCGACCAGCAGAATTCCGGGTTGTCCTCCAATGTGGTCATCGACCGCGATACCGCGTCGCGCCTCGGCCTTACCGCGCAAGCCGTGGATTCGGCGCTCTATGACGCTTTCGGGCAGCGCCAGGTCTCGGTCATGTATAAGTCGATCAATCAGTACCACGTTGTGCTTGCCTTGCAGCAACAGTGGTGGGAAAGTCCGGACTTCCTGAATACGATTTACGTCCAGACACCCAAAGGCACGGACGTTCCGCTGTCGACTTTCACGCACTTCACGCAAGGCATCACTCCAATTTCACTGCCGCATCAGGGGCAATTCCCGGCTACTACGTATTCGTTCAACCTGGCTGAAAATATTTCGCTGAGCGACGCCGTGGCCGCGATCCACCGCGCGGAAGTGGAGATGGGCCTGCCCGCCAATATCACCGGTAAGTTTGCCGGGACAGCACGGGCATATCAGGAGGCCCTGCAAAATCAGCCCATCCTGATCGGGACGGCGCTGATCGCCGTTTACATCGTGCTTGGAATCCTCTATGAGAGCCTGGTTCACCCGCTGACCATCATTTCGACGCTGCCGTCGGCCGGCGTGGGAGCGCTGGTGGCCATGGTGCTGTTCAAGAGCGACCTGGATATCGTCGGCATGATCGGAATTATCCTGCTGATCGGCATCGTCAAGAAGAACGCTATCATGATGATCGATTTTGCACTGGCCGCCGAACGGAACGAGGGGATGGATTCGAGGAGTGCCATTCACCAGGCCTGTCTTCTCAGATTCCGGCCTATCATGATGACTACTATGTGCGCGCTGCTGGGTGGGATGCCGATGGCGCTCGGCTGGGGCGCCGGCGCGGAGTTACGCAAGCCTCTCGGTATTTCAATTGTGGGCGGTCTCCTGGTGAGTCAGATGCTGACCCTGTTCACCACGCCCGTGATTTATCTCTACTTCGACCGGATTCGCAAGCGCTTTGCCATGCGCCAGCCGAGTTACCGGCGCCGTCCCGGTTTTCTGATTCCCGGTGGTGTGATGGAGAACGGTAAGTTATGAAGCGGTTATTGACGATCGCGCCCGTGGTATCTTTCCTCCTTTGCTCCGGTTGTACCATCGGTCCGCGATACCAGCGCCCCGCGGCACAGGCGCCGGAAGCTTTCAAAGAGATGGCCGGCAACGCCCAATGGAAGATGGCGACTCCCAGCGACGGCCTGGTCAAGGGTAAGTGGTGGGAGGTCTTCGGCGATCCGCAATTGAACCGGCTGGAGGAGTTAGTCAGCGTCAATAACCAGAATGTGCTACAGGCGGAAGCCCAGTTCCGGCAGTCGCGGGCGCTGGTAGCCGCCAATCATGCAAATTACTATCCCACGATTGGAGCGTCGCCGGGCATTAACCAGCTTTACCAGGAAAAAAAATCCACCCAGTCTTTTTCATTGCCGGTTGTGGCCTCCTGGGAGCCGGACCTGTGGGGCCGGGTTCGCTTGTCGATCGAGAATGCCACCGCCAACGCGCAGGTTAGCGCAGCCGATTTCGAAAATATCCGCTTGAGCCAGCAGGCGCTGCTGGCGACCGATTACTTCCTGCTCGCGGCCCAGGACATGCAGCTCAAGATCCTGGCCGCCACGATCGGCACTTATCAAAAGAACCTGCAGCTCACCATCAACCGCCACGCCGGCGGCGTTGCATCGAAGTCCGATATTACTCTCGCGGAAACTCAGCTTGCGAGCGCGCAGGCTCAGAGCACCGATATGCGCATTGCGCGCGCCCAGGACGAGCACGCCATCGCCATTCTGACTGGTCATCTGCCGTCTTCTCTCGAGATCGCCACCACCGAAATCGCCGGTCCGCCGCCACCCATCCCGGTAAGTCTTCCTTCGCAGCTTCTCGAGCGGCGCCCGGATATCGCGGCGAATGAGCGGCTGGTGGCCGCCGCCAATGCGAATATTGGGATTGCCCAGGCCGCTTACTATCCCACTTTGACGCTTTCTGCGACGCCCGGTTTACTCGCGACGAACTTGCAGAACCTGTTCACTTTCGCGAGCCGGTATTGGTCCGCCGGTCCCTCGCTCTCCGAGACGCTGGTCGATTTTGGCCGCCGCAGGGCGGCGATGGAGGGAGTCGAAGCGAATTACGACGCCACCGTTGCGGGTTACCGGCAGACGGTTCTCACGGCCTTTCAGGAGGTCGAGGACGATCTTGCGAACCTGCGCTATCTCGCGGAGGAGGCGGTGCATCAGCAGGAAGCCGTAGTAGCCGCCCAGGAGGCGCTCAGCCTGGAGATGGAGCGGTATCGCGGGGGCACGGATTCGTATCTGAACGTGATCACGACACAGATTATCGCGTTAGGCGACGAACAGACGGCCATCACCATTTTGCAGCGGCGCATGACCGCGGCGGTGGACCTGGTGAAGGCTCTCGGCGGCGGCTGGGACGCTTCGACGTTACCGTCGGGCGATGCGCTTCGCTCGGCTGCGCTGGCTCATCCGAAGAGCGCGGCGACCGTGGGTCAGCCGGTAAGCAAATAGACTTCCGCCTGAAAGCGGCGCCTGCGCTACCAGCGCGTGATTTCCAGCCGTGCCGTTCCGCCGTGCGGATCGGTCAGCTCATAAACTTCCGGCCGGGAGGAAACCTGCTTGATGCTGGTTTGCTTCCACTCGATCTTCGTATCGGCGGCGGCGCCTTCCTTATACCAGCCGCTGAGTATATACTGCGGGCGCTCGCTCGATCCCCACGCATAGCACGATCCCAGCGATACCATGCCGTTGGCCGACGGCTGCACGCTGGCGGCGGACCAAACGCCGCGCCACTCCTCCTTCTGCTTGTGCAGGCACTTGCCCTTCACATCGAGTTCGCAGCTCTCTTTCTGGAAACGGTCCACGGCGAATTGGCGGGCCCATTCGCCGGACGAAAAAGTCACCTTTACGGAAACATCGTCCTCTGGCGCCGTATGCCCGTCGCACGGGATGCGGCTGGAGAGTTGGACGCTCCTGGCGACATCCACCGCCTCCCGGGTGGGATGATGCCCCAGACCGAAGATCAGAAGCAAGGCAAGATACTGGCTGCTCATAAATTCCATTAACGCACGATGCGAGCGATGGAATCAATGCTTGAGGCTCAATGCCGGCGGGAGTGCCTCGAACGGGCTATTGTATTCCGCCGGGTCATGCTGCGCATCCCCGCTGGGCGGCGATATCGGCTCCGGCTTCTTTGGTGGTAGGATAACGGCATGCAAGGAGTTACTTCGGAAGAGATTCGCCGCCTTGTGGCCGCCATCGATTACTCGGAAGTGCTTACGATTACCGCCGGAGAAGAGGAGGCGCGCGCAGCCTGCCACGCTGCCAGACACTACGGCTTTCGCGCCGTGGTAGCCTTCCCCCAGCACCTCGGTATTCTGGTCGATGAACTCAAGGATTCTGGAGTGCGCGCTCAGATCCCAGTCGCTTTTCCGTGTGGTGGAACCACCACCTATGTGAAGTGCCGGGAGGCCGAAGAAGGCCTGCGGCGAGGAGCCACGGACCTGGATATGGTCATGAATATCGCCGCTTTCAAGGCCGGCGATTACGGGCGCGTGGCGCGAGACATCTCCGAAGTCATGGCGGTGGCTAAACCTTTCAAAGTGCCCTTCAAGGTCATTATTGAAATCGGAGTCCTCACCGACTCCGAGAAGGCTACGGCCGCCAAACTGGTCCTGGATAGCGGCGCGGATTTCGTCAAGACCTGCACTGGCTTCGGACCCGGGCGCTCCACTGTCCACGATATCGGTCTGATTAAGGAGGTCGTGGGCGACCGCATCGGCATCAAAGCCAGCGGCGGCGTAGCATCCATCGAGGATGGCGTGACGTTTATGCGCGCCGGCGCCACCGTGGTTGCGATGCGCAAGTTCCTGGTCGAGCAACTGGAAGCGCTGGGCTGGCAGCCACAGTGCGATCGCGAGCTGGCGCACAAGTAACCCCGGCTCTCTCGAGTATCTTTATCCGCTACGGTTGCGCCGTTATCTGCGCGGAAGGTGCGCTCGGCGTCGAGGAGAGTTGCGCCGCGTCCCAGCCGCCGCCCAGCGCTTGTATCAGTTGCACCGCCGCGGTCATCGCGCCGACCCGCAAAGTAACTTGCGTCTGTTGATTAGTCAGGAGCGAAGTCTCGGCGGTGAGTACGTTGAGGTAAGGATCGATGCCGGTCTGGTATCGGGTGGTCGCCAGGTCCAGGTACCTTTCGGCAGCCTCCACGGCGGTCTCTTCGCGGACGACCTGCTCGGATGTCACGCGCAGCGTAGCGATGCAGTCTTCCACCTGCTGAAACGCCGTCAGTACCGTCTGTCTATAAGCGGCCACATCGGCGTTGTAAGTTGCAGTATATTGCGCTACCGTAGCGTTTCTCAGCCCGGCGTCGAAGATAGTCTCGGCGGCGGATGCACCGAGCGACCAGAACAGGGACGGCACCGAAAACAGGTTCCTTAGCACGGATGCCTGCGGCCCGCCCGTGGCCGTGAGGCTCAAGGTGGGGTAGTATGCGGCGCGCGCCACGCCAATCACGGCGTTGGCCTCCGCCATGGTGCGCTCCGCCGCGGCAATGTCCGGACGCCGCTCAAGTAACTGGGAAGGAACGCCGACAGGGATCGCCGGCACGGGGGTCGCGAGGCTCTTTACCGGCATGGAGAAGCTCGATGCCGGCTGGCCGATCAGCGTCGCGATGGCATGCTCGCATAGTGCGCGGTTCGTCGCAATGCCCGTGCCGGCCTTGTCGCGGCAATATGAGAAGTTCCTATTTGGGCAAAGTAGAAAGTTCCTCTTGA
>CAYRWE010000094.1:0-17788 GCA_964427655.1 uncultured Solibacteraceae bacterium
CCATGGGCGTGTTCGATCCGCTGATGTCTCTGGCACTATCGCCCGAGGAAGTCTCTGGACCGCGCCTGCTCTCCGAAATCGCCACCCAAACCGGCGGGCGGGCGTTCGCGGCGGCCATGGCGAGCGATCTGCCAAGCGTGGCGGCGCGGATCGCCATCGAACTCCGGAATCAATACGTGCTGAGCTACTACCCGAAAAACCAGGCCAGAGACGGCAAATTTCATACCGTGGAAGTGAAACTCGCGCAGCCACCGGGCGTCTCTTCGCTCAAGCCGCACTGGCGGCAGGGATACTACGCGCCGCTGGATAAGTAGTGGGGCATGCTTTAGCTTGCCGAGCCGGCCGAAGCGCCGGCCGCGGGGCTAGCGGTGCGCGCCGCCGACGTGCATTGCCCCGTGTGGAACCGGTGCTGTCGCCGGCCGCGTCACCGTCACCGGCCGCGGTGTGAGCGGACGCCCGATCGGAGAACCTCCCAGCGGATACCTCGAAACGCCGATTCCTCCCATGCCGACGCCGTACACCGGCAATCTGCCGCCCGGCAACCCCAATAAGAGAGGCGGGCGCGTGTAGCCCGGTAAGTAGATCGAATAGAATCCCACCTGGTAGGGAGCCATCGCCCCATACGTGCCCGGTGGATACGCGCCCAGTGTGCCATATACGTTCGACAGGCCCGCGCCATAGCCATAAGAGCCATAGCCATAAGAAGGGAAGCCGAGCATCGGGAAATACGTGAAGCTGTCGATCGGGAAGCCCGACGAGCCGGAGAGCGTAGCGGGATCTTCGATATTCGCCGCGATGGCGTTGTCGGCGGAAATCGATTGCGCGCGGCCGTCGGCCCAATCGCTGAGCGAGTCGTGAGGCTCGATATCGTATTTCTCGGGCACCAGCACGGCTGCCAGCGGCAGATCCATTCCGCGCTCCACCGAAACCGGAACGCCGCCGGTGGCGGTCACCTCCGCCTGGCCTTCGCGGACCCACACGCGGGGCGGATCGCAATCGATGCGATAGGCTCCCTTTCCCGGCTGGCGTATGTTCCAGCCCTGGTGCACCAAAGTCACCGATGTGCCCGCGGCCGGTTCGACCGCATCCACCATGGCGGAACCCGCCGTCAATTCAACGCGCGTGTCCGCGAGAGAGGACGCAATCATACGAATCGCGCTCTTTTCGCTGAGGCGCAGGAAGACTCCGGGGGTCAGCAGCACCTCCGCGCGGCCTTGCTCGGTTCGCAATTCGGCGCCTTCCGGTACGGTTGCAAACCGGCCGAGACGCGCCTCGAGCGGCTGGCCTGCCACGTAGACCGCTCCCTCGAAGTAATGCACCACACCGGAACGCGTTGAAATTACGGCTTGCCCATGGGCGGGCGAAACTAAAGCGGCGCCTGCCGCTAAAACCGATAAGGCATACACGGGGGCGCGAAACATAGAAGCCCTCCCACCTCGAGTATCGGCTTTGCCGCACGCTCCGTCAAGGGCTTCCACAGGGCCGCCGGACGGTCGCGAGACAAACGGCCGGGCGGAAGCGTTGAGTTCCATCCTGGATTGCCCGCATGTTAGAATCGCTGCGAAATATACGATTGCCCGCAGGCTCGAGGATTTCTTATGACCATGACGCGAGGCGCTCTGCTCCTTTTGGCGGCCGCTGCCACCGTTTGCGCGCAACTTCCCACGCCCGATCAGCAGCCCGATTCACAGGGTCTCGTCCTGCCGTTGCGGAACGCGTTGCGGGATTCGACCGCCGCCGAGCCCGTGAAGGCGGATGTCGCCAAGCTGCTGGATCAAGCCGCCGCGCTGCAGAATGCCGGCCGGATCGGCGAGATGCGGCGGGTACTGGGTAACGCGGTCACGCTGCTGGGCGGCGCGGCGTCCTGGGGGCCCTCGCAGGAGTTTGCCTGGTCGCTGGCTCTGCGGCCGGAGCGCGTGGTTACCGAGCCCGCGGCGCCGCTGATCGTCCGGCTCTCGCAGTTCTACGCGTGTCCGTTCAAGGCGGCGGGCGCCCTCGAACTGCGTGCCGCACTCGTGAACCCCACCGGCAACCAGCCTGTGCGGCAGCTCGGCGTCTTTCCGGTATCGACGCAAGACTGGATCGACCAGCCTTTCGGCTTCGACGTGAACCTGGCCGGCGTCGCCGAGGGCGCCTACCGGCTCAGGGTGGAGCTTCTGGACGATGGCGCGGTGGTGGCCGCGGTGGCCTCGCCCCTGCATCTGGTGCGCGGCATCCTCTCGGATCGCGCGCGCATCGAGGAGCGCCTGGCGCGCATTTCGGGACACGCGAGCACTGAGGCGACCATTCGAAATCCGTACGTACTGGCGGAGACCGTCAACATCGGCCGCCGCCGTCTGAACCAGGGCGATTTCGGAATTCCCTTCACGCCGCAGCCGGTGGCGTACGATTTTCAGGCCGGCGTGCACCAGTCGGAGGAGCTGCTGAAAGCGCTCGAAGCCGGCCAGGATCCGCTGTGGCGCGCCAAGGGCGATCACGAGCGCCACTACTGGTTCGAAGCGGCGGGCGAGATGATGCCGTACCGCGTCTACGTGCCGGAAAAGTGGGATGGCCGCTCCAAATTGCCCATGGTCTTCATTCTGCACGGAGCCACGCGCGATGAGAATTTTTACTTCGATCGCGACGGCCACATCCTGACCAAACTGGCCGAGCAGCACGGCTATCTGGTGGTTTGTTCCTTCGGCTACCGGCCCACCGGCGGCTGGGGCGCCTCCGCCATGATGGGCGGCGCGCCACTCGACGCGGCCAGGCAACGCCAGACGCAGTGGAGCGAGCAGGACGCGCTCAATGTGTACGACCTCATTATGAAGGAATATCCGATCGACCCCGCGCGCGTCTACCTGTTCGGCCACTCCATGGGCGGGACGGGCGCGTGGTACTTCGGCCAGAAGTTCCGCGAGCGCTGGGCCGCCGTGGCATCGAGCGCCGCCGCCATTAGCCGGCCGGAATCGATCCCCTATGAAAGGCTGAAAGGCATCCCGCTCATGGTGGTGGTGGGAGACAAGGATGCGCTGGCGCCGGGCGTCCGCGCCACCGTCAAAGCCGCCCGGGAGCATGGTCTCGACCCCAATTTCATCGAGATTCCCGGAGCCACGCACGAGACCATCGTGGCCCTCATCGAGCCGCGCGTCTTCGACTTCTTCGACCAGCACGTGAAGAAGTAGGTCGCGCCGCCGGGTTCGGTTCCGAGCTGCACCGCTCCCTCACGGTCGCGGCTCGGTGTGCGAGCCATTCGGAGCCGCGACCGTGAGGGAGCGGTGCGCGCCGGCCTTCAGATCCCAGAAGATGGCGCAGTCCCCTATGTCGGCTCGCCGGTTGTAGAGAGTCTGCAGGCCGTAACTATCGATCTCATCGTCGTCGCAACTGAAAGCGGTGGCGAAGAATCCCGATTGCACCTGGCGCTTGACCTCGGCTTCGGTGAGGATGTGCAGGCGCGCGCGCTCGGCGGCCGGCAAGTTGACCTTGTGGGAATAGTACAACTCGAATCCCGGCGGCGGAATGCGCCGGGTCAGGAAATAGATCGGCTCATTGGCATACACCGGCGCGTTGCGCGGTGTCACCTGGTCGATTTTGTTCGCCATGGCCTGGTACCTGCCCCACCAGGCACCTTCTTCCGAGCGATGATAAAGCCCCGTGCCGAGGCCCATTGCAAAGAGCGCGGAGAGCAGCAGGACTGGCCATAGAGGGCGCTCCGGCTCGAGCACGCGCGAGGCGATGGCATACAATCCCACGCCAGCCAGAATCGCCAGGAACGGGACGATCGACACGAAGTATTGAGGGAAGGTCGGATGCGCGCGGCCGGCCTCGGCGGAAAGCGCGATGGCGAGCCACCCGCACAGATAGAACTCGGCTTTCAAGGGACGCGGCCACCCGCTTCGGCGCGCCACATACAGCCAGCCGAACAGGGCCAGCAGCCCGAGCAGCAGCGCCTGGCCGGAATCGATCCAGGACGACAGGATTTCCAGATCGTGGCTGGTGGTCGTGTCGGGCCAATACAGCTTGCGGAAATAGACGTGGTACTGCACCAGGTTGAACCACGTTTCCCGCGGTCCCAGCGCAAACAACCGGAAGACCGGCACGAACGCTATGGCCGTACCGAGGGCGAAAGCCGCCGGCTTCAGCCACCGGCTGCCGGCGCGATTGTAGATGAGGATCCAGGCGAGCAGCGCCGGGATGGCGGCGGCCGCCAGAAGCGACGAACCGGCCGCGGCTCCGGCGAAGAAACCGGCCAGCATCGCGAGCGGAACTCCGCTTCGCTCCACGGCGCGCACGGAAATCCGGAACGCCACCACCAGGGTGAACAGGCACATGCCGTAGGCTTGTCCCAAAGGCCCGTAGAAGAACACCATGGCGTTCAGGCCGGCCGCCAGCCCGACCGCCATGCCGCCGGCCAGCCGCCAACTGGGGGCGGGGAAGCGGCGGACGAAGAAATCGGCCGTGAGCAGCACCGCGCCGATCGTGAGCAGCGCCGCGAAGCCTTGCGGGACGCGCCAGCTCTGACCCAACACGCGCATCCACCATGCATTCCAATAGGCGTTCAGGGGCGATTGGGGAAAACAGAAATCGAGGTAGGGCCGCTTTCCGGCCAGGATTAATTGGGCGGCCAGAAGATGAAAAGTCTCATCCCAGGCGAAGGCCAGTGTTTGCGAATAGATCAGGAATCCAGCGGCGTATAGCGATAGCGCGCCCCAGAAGCCCAGTCGCCACCAGCGGCTGGGCGGTTGAAAATTCTTGTCCGAGTCCAGCAAGCCGCATTATGCCACATGCCACGAGTTGGCTTAGCGGATCATCCGCAGTACTCCCCAGCAAACCAGGCAGACCCAGAAATCCACCGCCAGCCCCCAATCGAATCCGTAGGTTTGGTGCTGCGCGCGCGGCGGCAGAAAGCGCTCCAAGCTGAAGCAGATGGCGTTCCCCACCACCACGGCGATCAGCGACCGCCAGAACGGCCACTTCATCAGATGCATTCCGTTGCCCTTACCTCGCGGGCGGCGGCGCGCCGGCCGGAGGTTTCTCGTGCGCCTGCCGCAAGGCGCGCCACGTCTCCCGCTCGAGGAAACTGCCCGGGACGTTGCTCTCCATTTCCCGAAAGAGCGGCCACGGCGCCGTGAACGACATGACGTGCTTGCCGAGCATGGGGCGAACGCTGCGGCGCGCGGATATATCGGTGAGGCCGATCAATCCGCGCGGGTGCTCGCGCTCCAGCTCGCGGTAGGCATAGATCCCCATGACCTGGCATCCCGCTGCCCAGGGAACGATGACGTTCTCGGAATCCGGACGGGTGTAGTTGGCCAGGATGACCAGCGCCGAGAGACGGTCGGAATCCACGAAGAAGGTGACGCTCTTGACGTCCTCGCGCTCGGGGTCGGTCTGCTCCAGCGGCTTGACCACCACGAAGCCCGCCGGAACGTCGCGCATGGGCAGCGCCTCCACAAACGCGCGCGTGCGTTCGGGGTCCTTGACGTAGCGCTCGCCATGCAGAAAATCGTCCGCCATGCGCTCCCCGCCGGATGTCTTCATGCGCCCGCCGATGGTGCGTCCCGGCTCGGACTGCTCATTGCCGCTGGAGAGGAACCGGCAGAAGCAGCCGATGCCTCCGGGGAAGGTCTCGTACTGGTTTCCAAAACCCAGGCCCACTCCGCCGCCCCAACAGCCGAACGTCTGCCGGTCGAACGCGCCGGCGCGCCCGCGCGTCGCGGCGGCCGCGAACAGGTTGACCACGCATCCCCAGCGGCCCGGCAGGAAGCGCGTGGCCCCTTCCGGCGCAGCATCCGCCCAGAGCACGGCTACCGGGTGGGTCTCCAGCTCAATCGCCTTGGCTATGATGCTTTCCACGTTTCTCACCCTCTGACCATGTGTAAACGGGCATCAGGGCCGCGCAGCCGGGAACACACCGGCCGGATCGTGCAAGCGCGCCGCCGCATCCTCATCCGCGTAAGCGGCCACAATCTCGCCGAAATAGATCCGGTGAAAATCTCCCGCGGGGTAAGCGTCGTCGTGAACCGCTTGCACTAGCGCTTCGGGGAGCACATCGTTCTTATGCAGGGTCCGGCACTCGTAGTGCACTACGCATTCCGCGATCACCGGGGGCCGCACCTGCCGGCTCGGAATCGACGTCAGCTCGGCTTCCTTGAACTTGTCGCAATCCCGGCCGGAGACCGTTCCGCAGATGCTCGCGGCGGCCGCCAATTCCCGTGGAGGCACGTTGACGGTGAACTCGGACACCTCTTCCAGGCGGCTGTAGGTGTAGCGCGAGGGCCGCACGAGCACGATGAAAACCGGCCGGCCCCAGATGGCGCCAATGGTGCCCCAACCGATGGTCATCACGTTGGGCTTCCCGGCCGCGTCCGCGGTCACCAGCAAGAGTCCGTCGTCGCGCATCCGCTGAATGGTTTGAGCGAAGTAATCGGTGTATCGAATCGTAGTTTTAGCCATGTTCCGTTCCGGTGTCGAGCCCCGTGTCACGAACTTAGCACAGAGATCGCCGGGGACTCAGTCCGTATCCACCGGCCCATCGCCCTTTGCCAGCTCTTCTATCAGAGCCTCTCTGCGACGGCCAGCCGCCAGTACGGCCGAATCCAGGGCCACCCAGTATAGCGCCGCGCCGATAGCCGCCGCCACAGCCAGTACCGCCGCGAAGGCCGCCTGGCTATCCAGGGCATAGCGCGCCAGATAGGCCAGCGCGACCGGCAACAAGGCTATGGGATACAGCAGGAAAATCAGGCCCTGGAAACGGCTCGACGTTCCACCGCCGGAGACCCGTTCGGGCTTCAGCGCGCGCGGATAGTATACCGACGCGAGATTCCCCAGCGCCATCAGATATGCGGCGCAGATCCCCACCACCACCAGCGTTTCGAGCACTTGCCCCCAGCCGTCTACCAGATGCAGCGCGGCTACGATGGCCGTCAGCAGCAGGACTTCCACATAGATGTACACCAGGCTGGCGATATTCTTGGAAACCAGGGCCCGGCTGATCGGTTGCGGGATGGTGAAGTAAATGCGCGCGGCCGAACGGTCCATCCCGAAGCAGTTCCAGTAGGAGACCTGGCCCAGCAGCGTGAGGGCATAGAGCGAAACGACGGTCAGGAAATTCCGCTCCACCGCTCCCGGATCGCCGTGGTGGGGCCGCAGCGCCATGGGCAGCCAGACCACCAGTCCGAAGGTGAATCCCATGATGAAGACCGTGCGGAAGCGTGGCGTGCGCGCCAGCGAGCGTAGTTCTTTTTCCACCAGGCCCGCCAGGGGATCGCGCCAGATCCACGCGGGAAAGCGGTAGAAGCGCTCGAGAGCCCCTTCGCGCCGCGCATTGCCTTCGCTCGGGCGGGCCTGCGCGGCCGCCGCGTCGAAGCGCAGGCCGCGTTCGAATTGCCCGCGGCCGAACCATCCCGCGGCTGCCATCCAGGCGCCAAGGGTTACCAGCGCCAAGCCCCCCGAACCGCCGGCCAGGCTGGCACGCGACGCCGCGCCCCAAGGCCATGGCGCCGCACCCAATGCCGCGGCCCCGCCGCCGAGCCAGGTGGGGCGATACCCCGAGACCATCACCAGGCGCGGCGCCACCCATAGCAGCAACATCCCAAGCACTACCGCTTCCCGCACCCCGCGGCGCGAGAGCAGCCGTTCCAGAAGGCTGCGCGTGCCGGAGGCCAGAAGCAGGTTGAACGCCAGGTAGAGCAGCACCGCGAGGACGGCGCGTGGCCAGATGCGCCCATTTCCGGCCGCCGGGTTGGCCAGCATCCCGAACAGGCCGGCGCCTAGCACCATCACCATCTCTCCGGCCCCCGTCAGGCGCAGCAGAAGATCCACCAGGAAGAGCTTGCGATGAGCGATGGGGTAGGCCAGCAGCTTGCGGGTGTCCAGCGCGGAACCCAGGTTGGCGGTCACCACCGGCGCCACCTGCCAGTAGACGAAGACCGCCAGGAACCCCAGCGGCGCGTATTCCCGCAATGCCGACGGCTGCGCCACGTAGGCCATGGCAAAGACCGCGCAGGCCACCCCGGCCCACATGCCGTACCACAGCACAGCCACCAGCGCGGAGAGTGCCGCGCCCCGGCGCTTGCCCATCCGCATACCGATCGCCTGCGCGCGCAAAATGGCGGCGATCATAGCCAGCTCAGCCGCTCGGCCGGCCGTTCCGCGCCCACCAGGCGGACGAAGGCGTCCTCCAGCGATTGGCCGCCCGCCCGCAGATCTTCCATGGCACCCGAGGTCACGATCCGGCCGGCATGGATGATGGCCACGCGGTCGCACAGACGCTCCACCACTTCCAGCACATGGCTGGTCAGGAAGATGGTGGCGCCGCGGCGCACCTGGTCCACCAGGATGTCTTTCATGAGCCGCGCGCCCACCGCGTCCACCCCTTCGAATGGCTCGTCCATCAGAAACAGCTCGGGATGGTGGATCAGCGACGCGGCCATGGCCACGCGCTTGCGCATGCCCTTGGAATACTCGCCAATGATCTTGCGATCCGCCGGCAGCTCGAACAGGTCCATCAGGCCGCGCCCCCGCTCGATGGCCGCGGCGCGCTCAAGGCCGTACATACGCCCGACAAACTCCAGGAACTCCAGACCCGTCAGGCGGTCGAAGAGCAGGGATTCATCGGGCACCAGGCCGATGCGCCGCTTGATCTCGATCTCATCCTCCGGCAGCCTCAGCCCCAGGATTTCGACCGACCCGCTATCGGCCGGAATCAACCCTGTGAGAATGCGTATGGTGGTGGACTTGCCCGCGCCGTTGGGTCCCAGGAATCCGAAAAACGAGCCGCGCGGGACCTCCAGATCCAGACTATCCACGGCGGCCTTGGCGCCATAGCTCTTCCTCAGCGCGCGCACCAGTATGGCCGGCGGCATCACTTCCGCTCGAAACGCCCCATGTACTGCGCCTCGGCCAGCGTGTGCCCTTTGACGGCCTGCAAGATTTCGGCGCGTTTGACGCCCACGGGCAGCCCCAGCGTATGCACGTCGAGCGCGTACAGCTTAAAAAAGTAGCGATGCGGCCCGTGGCCCTTGGGCGGGCACGGTCCGCCGTACCCCGGTTTGCCGAAATCGTTGGTGCCGCTCAACCCCAAGCTGCCGGCGCGGAAGCCCTGGGCGAGGTTGTGAACTTTGGGTCCGATATCGTACAGCAGCCAGTGGCACCAGGTGCCGTTGGGCGCGTCCGGATCTTCCACGACCAAGGCGAAGCTGCGTGTCTCGGGCGGCTCGCCGGACCACTCGAGGGATGGCGCCAGGTCCGCCCCGTCGCACGAATTCAGTGCTGGAATCCACTCGGCATCGGCGAATGCGGAAGAGAAGAGTCTGAATGCCACAATCGTGATCCCCGTTTGATCGTAGCGCAATCCCCTGACGCCTTGCCGCCGGCCCGCGCCGGGAGTAAGCTCCGAAGTAGGGGGGCATTTCGATGAAGGTCCTACTACAGATTTCACTCTGCTGCGTGCTAGCTGCCGGAGGCGCCATGGCGCAAAGAGGCGGCGGAGGGCACGGCGGCGGAGGAGGCGGAGCTCGTGGCGGCGGATTCGGCGGTGGAGGATTCGGAGGAGGAGCCGTCCGCGGGGGTGGCGGATTCGGCGGTGGCATCGGCCGCGGCGGCTTCGGTTATGGAAGCTACGGTCGCGGCTTGGGTTATGGTTATGGCGGATACGGCTATGGCCGGTACGGGTACGGCTTAGGCTGGGGCGGCTGGGGTTGGGGCTACCCGTGGTGGGGTGGTTATGGTTACCCGCTGTTCGGCGGCGGCTACGGCTACGACTATCCCTACGACTACTCGTACGATTCTTATGGCGGTTACGCGGCTTATCCGAATGGCGGCTATCAGACCTCTCCAAGCTATCAAACCTCTCCTAATGTCGTGGTGGTCAACCCGCCGGCTAATCCCGGTTATGCCAATACGGCGTCGGCGGAACGCGCTAGTCCTGTGATGCGGCAGTACGATCAGTACGGGCAGGAGATGCAATCGCCTTCCGGTTTTGCGAGTCCAGGTGGCTCCGCCGCCAGCTCGCCGATATACTTAATCGCCTTTAACGACCATGTAATCCGCGCTGCATCGGCCTATTGGGTCGATGGCCGGACATTACACTACGTCACGCTTCAGCACGAGGAGAAGCAGACACCGCTCGACTCAGTGGACCGCCACCTCACTCTGCAGCTCAACCGGGAGCGGGGCGTGACCTTTCAACTGCCGGCGCAATAGCAGCGGTTTCGAAGGGTCATTTACCTATTTCGAGAACGTTTGCATCCTCGGTGCCCATTTTTACATCCTATCAGCCTTAATTGAGCGGTTCGGCTCGTTCGAACCGGCGATTCTCCAGCGGAAATGGTAGAGTTGATCTCAAGAATATCGGGAGGGCACCGTGAAGATACCCTGGGTTTTCGTAGGTTTATCGCTGTGGCTCTCGCTTCCCGCCCTGGAGGCGCAACAAAATCCCCCGGAGATTCCGAAATTGGAAGCCGCGTCGGAAGCGTCCGATGCACGCGTGGCCCTGGCCCAAAGCGTACGGAACCATCCGGAGAGCATCCCAGTTCTTACACAATATGCGGAGTTCCTCGATCGGTATGACGATCCAGGCGCCCGCGAAGCTTATAACAAACTGTTAGGGCTGGTGCGTAAGTCCGGCGACAATACCCGCGCCGGAGTGATGGCTCGCCGTTTGCTTCGCTTGGACATGCTGGCCGGGGATAGCGACGGCGTCTCTCGCGATCTCGAGGCTTATCGCGCGGCTACCGGCGATTCGCTGCCGGTTGGCGACACCCGCGCGGCGACGTCCCCTACGGTTTCCATTCCCGGTCCCCTGCGGTCGTTCGCCCGTATGGCCGCCATCGATGCGGATGGCCGCTCCAATGATATCCTTTCGGCTCTGGCGCGTAACATCGTCATGCGGGGTTATCAGGCGACCGGTAACGGCGAAGGGCTGGAGCCGACCGAGTACCTCAAGCTGGTTCATCGCTATCTTTCGCAATCCCGGGAGCTCGACAAGCTCTCGGGCTCAGATAAAGTCATACGCGTCGATAACTGCGAGGCTCCCAATGCCGCCGAGCTGCTGCGCATTCTGGGCTTCCGCATGCGCGGCGGCTGCGGGTCGGACGTGGTGCTGGAAACTGTGAACGCTCCGCGTGCCTTCCTCACCACCGATTCCGGCTTTCCCGTGAATGAGCTGGAGGTGGCCCTGCGCACCAACCGGCCCTTTACCTACGACTACCATCCGGCGGCTGTTCAGGTGATGATTTCGCCCGATTATTGGTTCAGTGGCTCCAAAGATAAGGACAGGGAGTCGAACGACTTCGTCGAGAGCTTCATCAGCGATCCTTCCGTCTGCCGCCTGTACCTGGGCTTCTCCAAGCTCGACCCCGAAACCGCCGAGAGCTTGCGCAAGAGCGTAGCCTATGGGCGCCTGAAAGCTTACGCCCACGTGCTCGATTTCTTCGGCGGCATGTTCCAGATCCGCGGCGGCCATGCGGTTGTGCCAGGCGGGCAGCGCTCCGCGCAGGCCTGGGCCGAACTGGTGGGAGCTTCTCCCGATAACGGACCGGTCTTCTTCGAGAGGCTTATCGCGCGCGACGATGGCTGGCTGGCCAGTATGTTCGACGCCCTGGCTCGCATCAACGGACCGCTCCGCGACTACCTGGCCGATCCAGCTCGTCTGAAGCGCTTTTACTCCGCCGTGCATGGCCGGATCACCAGCCCCGGGCCGGCCCGGCCGGTCTTCCGCGCCAACACCGATATGATGCTGCTCACCACCCGGCTGTGGCTGGAGCCGAGCGGCCGGCCGCATATTCCCGGTGGCTTGGATGTCTGGAAGACTCTCTTTATCAACCATCCCGCCAGCCGGAATGATGCCCGGCTCAGCCGCGTGGCTAAGGAGTGGAAGGAGCCGGACGATGTGATCGAGGGGCTATTCGCTCTGTGCCACAAGCAGATGGAAAATGAGCCTCTCAAGATCTTCATGGCGCTCAGCGATGTCGACCGCAACCGGGCCGTCCCCCTGTCTCAGGACACCATCGAACGCCTGGCACGGGGCTATCGCATGTACGGTCATCAGTATTCGATTTTCAGCGAATCGCGCTCGCTGAGCGACCGTTCTGTCCAGCAGTTTCTGGATACAGCCGAAGGAATCAACCATCTGCGCGACCCGCTATTCCGCGCCGATGCGGCCGGCACTTTCCAGGCGCTCATCGGGTTGTGGCAGATCTTGGTCCGGCAGAACACCATCGCGGAAGGCAACGCCGACGCTCTCTTCTCGAAAATCGCCGTGTCGTTCGCCGGAGTGCGCGGCGACCGCGAATTGTTCGATGCCGGCCGCGACGGTCTCAAGCTTCTGATCGGAGATGTGCCCGCCAATCAGATCGAGGAGCGGGTGGTGGACCTGCTGGCCGGAGCCGCCGAATCGCAGGATTCCGAAGCGCGCGAGGAAGCTACGCAGGATATGGGCCGCATCCTCGAGGCTCAGCGGATGGTCTCTCTCGATACCCTTTTCGAGCTGGCCGATCGCATGGAGAATCTTCCGCGAGGCGGCCGCATCAACCCGGCGCTGGTCAATCGCCTGGCCGGCCGGATCAGTGAGATTCCCGCGCCGCGGGCCTCGCTCAGCAGCGTCGAGAAGAACGCCGCCGGCTTCGGTTACTTGTCGGACAAGCACGTCGAATTCGAACGCAGGCTCAACATTCGTGCCGCCCTGGAGAAGGCCGCCGGAGATCCGGAAAAGCTGAAGGAAGTCCGCGGCGAGCTGGCGCCATTTCTGCGGGATACCCTGGTAGCCCTGAATTACGCCTACTACGCCCCTCCCGGCGCCCAGGTCGTCTACGCTAATCCCATGTTCGTGCGCGGCCACGATTTCACTGGCTCGGAAGGCCCGGCCCGCACCTGGGCCCTTACCGAGATCTTCGGCAGCGGCTGGCCTTCGAACGCCGGCGGCCGCTTAGTGGGATCCCTGGTCAGCCTGCCTTATGCGCTGGCCGAGGCCGAGCAGAATTTCCTGGTTCCCTCGCAGACACAGGCGCTCATCTGGGCGGACCTGGTTCCCCAGATCATCGTCGGCGCTACCGCGCCGCGCTGGTGGACGGTCACCCCCGCGCAAATTCACTGGGTGGGTTTACATCTGCGCTACGCCCGTGAACTGCTGGCGGAATCGGCCTTCGATGCGAATTTGCGGCCCCGGGTGCTCGCCACTCTGGGCCTGTATGCGCCGCCGGAGCGTACTGGCCGGGTGGGCCAGTGGATCGCGCAGGGAGATGTTCGCAGCGCGGCGGAGAACGTTACGCCGGCGGAGCTTTTCGCCGTGGCGCGCGAATTTGCCAACCGCCCGGGCGGTCCGGCGCTGCCCACTTCCTGCATTGCCATCGAAATGCGGCAGCTCTCCGAGGCGTCTCCGCAATCGGTTAACTATGCGGCAATCTCGCGCGCTTTCGGCACTCCCAAGCCCACCCTGGCTAACTCCTATCAGCCGGAGCTGCTCAACCTGCGCACCTTCCCGGCCCTGATGGGCTACTCCAGCCGCATCCTGGCCGAGAGCTGGGAATCGAATACGATCTACTGGGCCGCGCTGGCCGACGAGATCGGCCTTCCTCCCGCGCAGTTGAATTTGCGCATCCCCGAATGGACTCAAAAAATGGTGGAGCGCATTTTCGCTTCGGACCTGGAGGATTGGCCCGCGGTGCTGAAATCGCTGCTTTTGGTGGGGGACGACGTGCGTTCCCGCAGCCGTGCGTCGGCTTTGGCGGAACAGAAGGCTCAGGTTCAAGAGTACCCAATCGGTAGGTGACCATGATCACGCGACGTAGATTCTTCGGATTGGCAGCCGGGGCGCCTTGCCTGCTGGCTCAGGATGCCGGCCAGAGGCCCATCTTCAGGGTCAAGGTAGACATGGTGGTGCTGAGCTTCCAGGTCACCGACAGTAAGAATCATTACATCAACGGCCTGAAGCCTCACGACTTTCGCATTTCCGAAGACGGCATCGGGCAGAAGATCGCCACGTTCGCCGAGGGCGCCAAGGCTCCCGTCGCGGTGGCCGCCGACGGCACCACCCGCCCGCTGATCGAGGGCGCCATCGACGCTCTGCCGGGTCTCGACCGGCCCGACGCTTTTGTGGGAACCAACGTCTTCGTGCTCTTCGATACCAGCAATTTCATGTATCGTGGCTTCGTATACGCCGAGGACGCGATTGCCGATTTCGTGCGCGGCCTCGACCGCGCCGATTCGGTCGCGGTCTATACTTTTAGCCGCAATCTCTCCCGCGCAGCCACGCTCAACCGCGACAAGAACATGGCCATTTCCGGCTTGCGGAAATCGGTGGCGGGCGACGATACGGCTCTCTACAACTGCCTCCTGCTTACCTTGCGCGACGCCGCCAAGGTGCCCGGGCGCAAGGTGGTGATCGTCTTCTCCAACGGGCCCGACAATGCCAGCATGGTGGCTCCCGACGACGTGCGCGCGGTGGCCGAGGACGAGGGCATTCCGATCTACGTGATCTCCACCAACGAGGTGAGTAAGGACACCATTTCCAGCAGCGTCTTCCGCCGCATCGCTCAGCGCACCGGCGGCAAAGCTTACTGGGCGCAGACCTGGCAGCGGCAGGTGGAGGCTTTCGAGGACATCCGCGAGGACTTGGGAAACTCCTATACCGTCACGTACTATCCCGCGCCTAATCCCAACGACGGTTTCCGCAAGATCTCGGTAGAGATTGTCAGCGACCCCGGCAAGAAGTACCGCGTGCACGCCCGTCCCGGCTACCGTCCCAGCCGCGTGTAAGGTCGCTTGCCAAGCTGCGTCTCCACAGCCCCTCAAACCGCCGCCCGATTCCTCTCGGCGAGGAATCCGATGGGCCGCCTGGGCCGGGCGGGCGCCTGGATGAGTTCTCTGAGCGCCTCGAAGATCTCACCGATGTGGCCCTCGTGTCTTTCGTACTTCTCCTCGAGTTCCTCGATTTTGCACGCGAGGTCTTTGTGCGCCGCCATCAGCTCGCGCAGCTTCACGAAGGCGCGCATGATGGCGATATTGACCTGCACGGCGCGGGTGCTGCGCAGCACGCTCGACAGCATCGCGACGCCCTGCTCCGTGAACGCATACGGGCGCGAGCCGCCCAGGCTTCGGCGCGATGGTATCACAGATTGTGATACCAACAATTCGGTCTCCGCGCACGTCAACTGAAAAACGAAATCGCGCGGGAAGCGGCCGCGGTTGCGCTTCACCTGCTGGCGTAGCGCGATAGTTCGGACCTGGTACAACTCAGCCAGATCGCGATCGATCATTACCTTTTGTGACCGGATGGCGTGGATCCGGTTCTCCAACTTCTGAAAAGATTTCGGCATAACAACTTGCCGTGCGAATTGCGAGCCGATATTCTCGGAAATCTTGGCGCCGAATCTATTTCAGCTTGCTCAGGATGCGGTCCTGGATCCAGTGCTCGTCCCACCACTCGCGCGGGTTGATCTGCACACCGTCGATCTGCATGCCGAAATGCACGTGCACCCCGCCGGCCAGGCCGGTCTCGCCGGCGATTCCCATCTTCTGACCCTTCTTCACCAGGTCGCCCACCTTCACGTCGATCTGGCGCATATGTCCGTAGATGGATTGCAGGGCATAGCCGTGGTCGAGCACCACGCAGTTGCCATAGATCCCCAGGTCGCTGGCCCACACCACGCGGCCCGTGTTGGCAGCCATCACCGGACCGTTCTGGACGTCGGAAAGATCGAAGCCGAGGTGCGTCTGCCGGTCCACCTTCTTACCCTGGTAAATATAGTCGCGAGTATCGGCGAAATTAGCCTCTTCCTTTCCCCAGTGAATAAACGGTCCCTCCCACAGGATTTTCTCCTCGGTCTTGAGGCGGAGATCGTAGAGCTGCTGGTTGTTCTTGCGGCGCATCTGGCCGTTGATGAACAGAAAGCGCGCCAGCAGATCCGGGCCAGGCGCAAGCTGGCCGGTGGGATCGCAGGAGTTGACCAGCTTCTCCATCAGCGCTTGGGACAACTCGAAATCGCGCACCCGGAACTGCTTTGGGAACAGCTTGAACCAGAACTGCGCCTTGGCTTCGGTGCCCGCCCGGTTGGCGGCGAAGACCATCGGAGTCACGTTGGCGTCCAGGTCCCACGGGTATGCAAACATCGCGAAACGCTGGTCCGCCGGCCGGCCGGGCAACGGGAAACTGCGGAACGTGTACTTGCCCACTTTCACGCCCGCCTCGGTCCAGGAGCCGCCGGCCGTGAAGGTCACCAGTTCCATACCAGCCTGGTTGATGTAATGCTGAAGGCCGTCGGGAGATACGCGGGGCGGCGCAAGCACCACGTCCACATCGGCCGCCGACATGGTCGTGCTGGCGCGCAAATCGTTCGAGACCGCCTCGACCACCAGCCGGGCCTTGCCCTCCTTCAGGTTAGGCGCCTGGTTCTTGCCGGCCTCGAAGGTGATGCTGCGCGGCGCTTCGTGCCGCCGCCAGAACAGGCGCGTGGCCGCGGCGCTCTGTTCCATCACGGGGTAGCGTGCCCCGTTCTGCTCCAGCCAGGCGCTAACGCGGCGCACGCCGTGGGGATTCGCTAGCCGCACCGAAACCGCCGTGCTCAAGCCGATAGTCCGCGGCGCCGGAGTCATCTCGATGCCGGTGGAATCCGACATTACGAGAAGCGCGATCGTCGCGACGACCGCCAAAACAATTACTGCCACAATTGCTTTCACTTTTTCACCCACGAATCCAGCCAATCGATAACGGTCTTATACCAGAGCAGACTATTCTGCGGCTTGAGCACCCAATGGCCCTCGTCCGGAAACACCACCAGCTTCGAGGGCACCTTCTGCAACTGTAACCCCGTGAACAGCTCCAGCCCCTGCGTGTAGGGGACCCGGAAATCCAGCTCGCCCAGGCTCACCAGCGTGGGCGTATGGAAATCCTTCACATAATTATTCGGCGACCAGCGGGCGTAATCTTCCGGTTTGTCCCATGGCGTTCCGCCCGTCTCCCAAAGCGGGAACCACAGCTCTTCGGTGGCGCCGAACTCGGCCGTCAAATCGTAAACTCCAGCGTGCGAAACCAGCGCCTTGAAGCGCTGTGTGTGCCCCAGGATCCAATCGATCATGTACCCGCCATAGGACGCGCCCGCCGCGGTCATGCGCGCGGAATCGGCATACGGCATGTTGGCCGTCACATAGTCCGCCACCGCCATAATGTCGTCGAAAGGCCGCCCGCCCCAATCGCCGTTGATCTCGTCGATAAACTTCTGCCCGAACCCGGTGGAGCCGCGCGGGTTCGGCATGACCACCACGTACCCGGCCGCCGCGAAAACCTGCGCGTTCCAGCGGTAGGTCCAGTCGTAGCCCCAGTTCCCCTGCGGCCCGCCGTGGATCAGCATGACCACCGGGTATTGGCGCGAGGCGTCGAAGCCGTACGGCTTCAACACAAAGCTCTGCACGCGCGATCCCTCGGCGCCATCCACCCAGAATTCCTCGAGCTCGGTGAGCTGGTAATTATTCAGCACCGCGTCGTTGAGATGCGTGAGCGCTGCCGGCACGCCGCCCGACGAAGATGCCCGGTAGATCTCGACGGGCGACGCGGCGGTCTGCTGCGTATAGACCATGGTCTTCCCATCGGCGGTCAGTTGCATGTCGTCGAGCGTGCTGTCGCCGCTGGCGGCCACGCGCACCGCGCCGCCGGTAACGGAAATCAACTGGATGGCCTGGCGGCCGCGATCCGAAGTGGTGAAGAACAGGCCGGTCGAGTCCGGGGCCCAGGTGAAGCTGTTGACCCAGCGGTCCAGATTCTCGGTGAGGTTGGTGACCTTGCCGGTGGCGCGTTCGAGCACCAGCAGCCGGA
>CAYRWE010000095.1:0-17510 GCA_964427655.1 uncultured Solibacteraceae bacterium
GAAAGCTGCTTCACCAGGCCGAGATCGTGCGAAACGAACAGCACCGTGATCTTGCGCTCCCTCAGCTCCTGAAACTTGCGCACGCAGCGATTGGCGAAGACCGCGTCGCCCACAGCCAGGGCCTCGTCCACGATCAAGAGCTCGGGGTCCACGTGGATGGCCGTCGAGAAGGCCAGCCGCACGTACATGCCGGTCGAGTATTCCTTCACCGGCCGCCCCATGAACTCGCCGATCTCCGCGAAGGCTTCGATCGACGGCATGGCCTTGGCGATTTCACCGCGGCTCAGCCCCATGATCTCGCCGTTCAGGAAGACGTTCTCGCGCCCCGTGAATTCGGGATTGAACCCCGCGCCCAGTTCCAGCAGCGCCGCGATGCGCCCGCGCGTCACCACGCGCCCCGTGGTGGGCTGCAGGATGCCGCTGACGATCTGCAAGAGCGTGCTCTTGCCGCAGCCGTTCGGTCCCACCAGCCCCAGCGTCTCGCCCTTTTCAACCGTAAACCCGATATCGCGCAGGGCCCAGAAATCGGTATGCCGCGGCCGCGCGCCGGGCAGCAGCTCGTAGAGCCGGTCCGCCGGGCGCCGGTACAAACGGTACAGCTTGGAAACGTTCTGAACGAGGACCAAATCCGATCATAGCGTGCCGTGGCACGTGCCTATGGCATTACCGGGCCCGTGCCTATGGCATTACCGGAAATGTCACGCGCCGCAGCGTGGGTGCGTTCCCCAGAGGAGCGAGCGCCACATCCACCGCCGCTCCATCCGTCTGCCGGAGCATGCTTCCCGCGAGCAACACCACCGGCTCGTCGAACGGGCGCAGCGGATTCGCGCCCGTTTTGCCAGGGACCGGCTTGATCCCGAACCCACGCCAGCGCAGGCTGGCCGCGAGCGCCAGCGCCTCGTACCGGCCCGGCTCCTGAACGTAGTAGCTATCCTCGAAGCCCGCCACCGGATACGTCTTGACCGCCCGCTTCTGTACCGCAATGGGTTGCGCGAACAGCAACGCGCCATATTGCAGCCCCACCTCGCCATTCACGGCTGGCACCTCGCGCACGGATGGCGAAAAGTTCAGGCTCACCGTATCGCCCGCCTTCCACTTCTTGGTGACAATCCAGTACGAGCCTTCGCGGCCGATGCGCGCGCCGGCCGACCGCACCGTGGTTCCCATCGACCAGCCCGGGTCGCGCAGCAGAATCGGGAACTCCGCTTCGCGCTCCGGGCGGATTTCGATTTCCACGCTGTTACCGAACGGGTAGTTGGTTCTTTCCTCGATGCGCACCCGCGCGCCATCGATCGTCGTCGAGACCCGGCACGGCCCGTAGAGCACCGCCGCCAGACCGCCGCCCGCTGGCCGCATCCACATGCCGCACACGTATAGCGGAGCCACGTTCGCCGCGTTGGGATTGCAGCACACCGCGATATCCGCGTGCGTGGGCGAGAACTTGTTGTCCGCATCGGCGCGCAAGCCGTCCGGCGACTGGCCGTCGCAGCGCAGCCGGTTTTCGTGCGTCAGGTACGAGACCGCGCTGCCATCCGGCAACCGCGATCCCTGCGCCGCGTTGAACCAGATCCACTCGACCCGGTCTCCCAGCGAGGCCTCGCCGGTCTTCTGCAGCGCCGATTCCAGCGTGAACTGAATCTCCTTGGTGGCGCAGTATTCGTACTCGGTGGCCGAGGGGTCGGGCCGCAACCGCTCGATGAACTCCTGGCTTACCGCCGAGCCGCCTGGCTCCGTGTAGCGGACCAGCTTATCGAATGCGTTGCGCCAGGCGCGGCCCAGGTCCGCGCGCCCGGTCGCCATCCAGAGCCATAGCGGCACGCGCATGGTCTCGAAGGTGTTCGCGCCATGCCCAGTGAATTCGGCGTTGCGGTCGAGAAGAGCGCCGAGGCTCGTATCGGCATCCTTTTCGCTGTCGCTCAACTGGCTGTAGATGGCGGCGGTGAAGTCGCGATATTTCGCGTCGCCGGTGGAATCGAACAGCTTCTCCATCACATCGGAGATCATCAGGTCGTGCGGCAGCCCGTGCGCTTCCTCCTGCGGCGGAACCGGCTGTTTGCCCGGGCCATAAGCCGCCAGAACCAGATCCGTGGCCCGCACCACCGCCTGCCGCACCCTCGTGTCTCCCTTCAGTTCCGCATAGGCCAGCAGACCGCGCATCAGGCAGGTCTCGGTCCAGAGTTCTCCGGGCCGCGAAAAACGGATATCCGGCGCGAACACACCCAGGTAGCCGTCCGGGTCCTGCGAAGAGAGGATGTGACGCACATCCTCATCGGCCCGCTCCATGCCGCGGCGGTCCTCCGCCAGGTATGCCATCTGCATGAAGCCTGCCCGCCAGTTGCCCTCGGTCTCGCCGTTCCACCAGTTCACCTTCGCGGAGTTGACGGTGTTCTCGGATCGGCCGCTGTTGCGGTGGCTCACGAAAATATCGGAGGAGGCCTCCGCGCACAGTTCATCCAATCGCCCGGCAAAGCCCTGGTTGAGATCGCGGACCATCTGCTCTTTGATCCACCCAGCCGGCTTCACTTCGCCCGGCATCAGCCAGGTAAACGCGGGAGCGATCGCGCGCGGCCCCGTGACGTTCCCGCCGGCGCTCTGGCCCTGGCGCGCCCCGGCCGCCCAGGCCTCGGTAAACAGCGAGCCGGCGGATGCGCCCAGCAAGACCTTCAGTGAATCTCGACGATGCATGAGAATTCTCCCGAGGGCGACCTAAACGGGGCCTATAGTACCATCCTTCGGCGTCTTCACCGGCGACGGAAATCGCGCCAGATTACAGCGTGCGCGGCATCCGGCTTGGAAACTTCGATACGGAAGCGCCCACCGGGTTACGCGCACGGAATCGGATGCGGCGTCCTGCATGGGAACAGCGCCTATTTGCCGGTCATGATCTGCCCGTTGGCGGCGTTCACAAACACCAGGTAGCCCGCTTTGGCGTTCCCCCACATCACGTACCACACCGGCGACGGGAATCGCGCCGCGTTCACCAGCGACAGGGCCACCTTCTTGCCCGGATGTCCCTTCAGCCAGGCGGCGGCTTTCGCGGCCGCGGTCTTGTACGCGGCATCCGAGTTCACCGTGAAATCGGCGATCTGAAACGGACGGCTCTTGGGCGTGGCACCGGTCCAGGATTCCGCGCCGCCCGCCGTGACACCTTTGTGGATGTCGCTGCCGTGGTCGGCCACCGCGTAGACGAACGTACGCGCCTCGTGGCGGGCAGGCGAAACGAATACGGCCGTCCACATTCCAGCTTTGCCGCCGCTATTCTCCATCCCCGGAATCTCGCCGGCGATCAGGCTGAGCGGCTGGAGATCCGGCGCCCAGGTGCGCGCCGGCTTGTACATTTCGTAGAAGGCGGTCTGCGCGTCCACGGGCCCTTCCGGCTGCGGTGCTTGCTTGGGAGCCTCGGCCGGTTCCTTGGATGGCGGCGCCGGCGTGGGCGCTGGGCCGCACGCGGTCAATGCCGCCAGCCCGGCCGTGGCGGCCAGTAACAGGAAGACACGTTTCTTCATATGACCTTATTCTATGTTCTGCCAACCCAAGGTGGGGCCATGCTTTAGCTTGCCCAGCCGATTCGGCGCAGCCGAGGGGCGCACTCCCGCCGCCGGGAGTCTCGCTATCCGAAGCTCCGGAACCCCCGCCAGAACTCCGGCCACGGCTGGCGCAAGTGCCGGCACACGAAAATATCCGGATGATCGGCGGTCTCCTCGTTCCTCACTCCGTAGCGGTTGGAAGTGTGGCCCGCCACCTCGCACGATTCGAACATCTCTTCCAACCTGCGGCGCGAGTATCCGAGCACAATCAAGGTCTCCGGCGGCGGGTCGCCATAGCCGCGCAGCCAGTAGGAATTCCTGCCGCTGATGGCCTTCGGCAGCCCGTAGCTTCCTCCGTAAAGATCGATGGCGCCAGCTTCGCCATAGTTGCCCGCCAGGACGCCCAATCGCGCCCGCTCCGGCGGGGGCAGCGAATCGCGAATGTGGGCCACGGTTTCCACCAGCTCCGGCCAGCCGATTTCCTCGCGCAGATCCCCATTCACCCGGTTGCTGGCGCGCCACCACGCCGAGTTCACCGGCGCCAGCGGCAGAATCAGCGTCGCGACCGCTACGCCGCCTATAGCCATGGCCGCGTACATCGCTCCGCGCAGAAGACTCTTCGAGCGGGGAGTGAATCGGCTGAAGGTGCGTTCGCCCCACACCGCGCCCGCGGCGAGAAGCATGGGATACGCGGGTGCCAGGTAGTAGCCGCGCCCCTTGGCGGCCACGAACAGCACGAAAGGAATCGCGAACATCCAGCCAACCGCGCGCTGCCACTTCTCACGCGGCGCGGCGAAGACCGAGATCAGTCCCGCGATCCACAGCGGCAGGGTGATGGGGTTTGCTCCGATCCAGAGCTGATCGGTGAGAAAGCTCGCGGTGCGCCCTATGCGGATGTCGCGGGCGTGAATGCTGCGGAGAAAATCGAGCGAGATGAAGCTATGCTCGGCCTGCCAGATCACGTTCGGATGGAAAATAAACACTGCGACCGCCGCGCCGATCCACAACCAGCGGTTCGCCAGGTAGCGCCGCCCTTCGGTCAGAAGCACGCCTCCGGCGATTCCCGCCACCAGGAAAAGGATCGAGTACTTGGTCATCATGCCCAGCCCGATCGAGGCGCCGATCGCCACCCACCAGCGCGGGTCCCGGCGGTTGAGCAGGCACATCACGAAGTAAACCGTCAGCACCCACCACAGATAATCGAAGGAGACATATTGAAGCAGCGTGCCGGCCGAGATCGAGATGGGTGCGACGGCGACGGCCAGGGCGGTTGTCATCTGCGCGTTCCGACCCCCGCCCAGTTCGCGCGCCATCAGCCCGCCGATCACGATTGCCACCGCCTGCGCCAGGGCGGCAAAGAAGCGCACCCCGGCCAGCGACGGCCCGAAAAGTTCCAGGGCGATGCGCCCGAAGAACGGCGTCAGCGGCGGATAGGCCACATAGCCCCAGGCGAGCGAGCGCGCGTCGTCGAGCGTGGCCAGTTCGTCGCGGTGAAAGCCGTATTGCCCGTTGGTCAGCGTATGGAGGATGAGCAGCGCCAGCGCCGGAAGCGCCAGGAGCGCGACATCCGACGCCAAGTATCCGCGCAGGCGCGAGAAGTGCGGGGCAGGGGACATCGCTAATTCGCCGAGGGCTTCTCTACCTTGTCGATGACCAGGACATCGACGGCCGCCTTGGCGGTCCCTATCTTCAACCCCAATTGCTGCTGGAAGGCGGCAAACACATCCGGCGGCGCATCGGGATTGTTGGGGGGCGGCGGGGCGCCCGCTCCAAAGCCGGCCATCTGCCCCGTTTCGGGCGTGAACTTCACGATGAAGTCGTACTTTTCGGTAAGCCCCGTCTCATCCACGACCGGCTTATCGACCAATCCCTGGAGTGTGCTGGCGACCTCCGCCATGCTCGCGTTCCTCACATTGAAGCTGACTCCGCCTCCCGCGCTCCCGCCCGCGAAAAACAGCCCGGGAAGGCCGTTCGGATCCAACTGGCTCTTGGAGATCTTTGTTCCTGTTTTCGCGACGCTCATCGCGTACACGGAAAGCTCCTTCTTCTCGCGATGGAAAGTCAGTTGGCAGCGGTCGGCCAGCAGCTTCTGGAACATGATCTTGATTTGCGCGACGCTGGGCTGCCCCGGCACGTCTGGCCGGCCGGTGATATCGAACTTATCGGAATCGAGCCAGGCCGGTCCTCCCGTGATCTGCCGCGCGTGCAGGCCGTAGGCCATGGTGATGAGGTCGTTCAGCGTCGTGTTGACGGTGATAACGTCCTGGCCTCTTACCGTAAACAACTTGCCGGGCCGTGCCGGGTCGCTCGGCTTGATCGTGGCCACTTCAAATGCCGGATTGGCGTTCGCGGCCATCCGCACAGGCGGGGGCGGAGGCTCGGGAATGGTCCACTCGGTTCCGGCGGTGGCGCGCACCAGGTTCAGGGGCAGTGGCGCGCCCTGGGTCCACGTCCCCGCGATCTCATTCCCGTTCGCACTCAGTTTTCCTTCGTAGCTGCCCAGCCCGCCGATCACGATCTTTATCGTCGAACCGTCTTTCGTGACCGAGCTGGCGGGTATGCCGGGCGATTGTTGGTCGATGCTGTAGAGCGTCGCGGCCCACTGATCGTCTTTCAACGAGATCTTGAACACGATCCGCAGTTTTCGCGGACCGGCATCCAAGGTGCCCTGCCAACTGCCGGCTATATTCTGGGCCTGCAAGGCGCTTCCCGACAAAGCCGCGAAAGCGATGATCCACAGCAGCAACTTCTTCATGGGCGGCCTCCTATCTGGAACCGGTTGCCTCAATAAACGACAGCTTCATTTTGCCACCGTTTCGGGTCGATCGCCCCCCAAATCTCCCAAAAACGCGGCACCGGAAGAACCAGCGCCGCGCTATTCCTCGCGCAGCGCCTGTCCCGGATCCACCCGCGTGGCCCGGTGCGCGGGGATCCAGCACGCCATCACGCCAACCAGCGCCAGGATGGCCGGCACCATCACGAAAGTCAGGGCATCGCGTGGCGCCGTGGCGAAGAGCATGCTCCCCACCCAACGCGAAACCGCCAGCGCCATCACCACGCCGGCCATTACCCCGATGCTCACCAGCCGCACGCCCTCCCGCAACACCAGCGCTTCCACTTCCGCGGCGGTGGCCCCCAGCGCCATGCGCACTCCGAATTCCCGCGTGCGCCGGTTCACCGAATAGGAGATCACGCTATACATCCCAATCGCGGCCAGCGTCAGGGCCAGGCCTCCGAAGACCGCCAGAAGGTCCGCCGAAAGCCGCTGCTCCCAAAGGGCCTCGTGCATGATGTCGCGCGCACTCTGCGATTGCAGCAACAGGTTGCGGTCGAGTGCCTGCACCTCGCGGCGCACCGCCGCGACTATCGGGGTGGGGTCGTCGGCCGTGCGGATGTGGACCACCGAGCTGGCGTAGTAATACTGCATCAGCGAAACGTAGATCATCGGCTGCGGGCGCTCGCCGATATCGACGTAATTTGCATTCCGCGCGATCCCCACCACTTCCACGGGCGCGTCTTCGCCGGAAAAACGAATTCGCTTGCCCAGCGGGTTTTCTCCGGGCCAGAAGTTGGCGGCGGCGACTTCGTTCACGATGGCCACGCGCGGCCCCGTCGCGCTATCGAGGGGGCCCAAGTCGCGGCCCCGCTCAAGCGGAATACCGACTGTGCGCAGATAGCCCGGGGAAACCACGCTCACCAGCGCGCGCCGCCCCTCGCCCGTGGCGGTGTTCTCCTGGCCCTCGAGCAGCACCGTCCGGGCGAACGAGACGTGAAAGGGCCAATCCAACGCCAGGCTGGCCGAAACCACCCCCGGTACGGCCGAGGCGCGTTCCAGGGCGCGCCGTTGGAAGTCGCGCCCGCGTTCCTCGCTGTAGCCGTGCTCGGCCACGTTGAAGAGCACAATGCCCAAATGCGCGGCGTCGAAACCGGGATCCACGCGGCCGGCTTTCTGCAGGCTGCGCAGAAACAGGCTGGCACCCACCAGAGCCACCACCGAGAGCGCCACCTGGACCGTCACCAGCACCTGGCGCGGCCGCCAGTTCCCGGAGGGGCCCGAACCCGTGCGCTCCTTCAGGTCCGACGCCAGGTCTCCGCGCGTGGCGCGCAGAGCGGGGGCCAGCCCGAAGACGATGCCGGTGGCCAGCGAAACCACCAGGTTGAAGGCCAGCACGCGCCCATCCAGGTTCAGGTGCACGGCCGCGAATGAAAACAAGGGAGGGCGCAGGGCCCATAGCAGGTCGCGCGCCCAGCGCGCCAAAGCCAGCCCCGCCGCGCCGCCCGCCAGGCTGAGCAGCGTGCTTTCGACCAGTAGTTGCCGCACCAGGCGCGCACGGCTGGCGCCCAGAGCCAGCCGGACGGTGATCTCCTTATTCCGCGTGGCCGCGCGCGCCAGCAGCAGGCTGGCCACGTTGCCGCAGGCGATCAACAGCACCAGCGCCGAGACGATCGTCAGCACCAGGCCGGCATTCGAGATCAGTTCGCGACTGCCCGCCGGAATCGCCGCCTCCGTGACGTTGACCAGCTTGACGCGCCGCCCCTGGTTGTCTCGCGGATACTGCCGTTCCAGATCCTGCGCCAGCACCTGCATGGCGGCTTCGGCCTGCGCCACACTCACGCCGCGCTTCAGCCGACCCACCACCTTGAAGAGCAAGGCCCGCCGCTGCGTCACCGCGCGCGGATTGGGGTACACCTGGGGGTAGGTCGCCATGGGCAGCCAGATGTCCGTGGCCGTGAGCGTGTCGAGTCCCTCGAAGCCAGCCGGCGCCACGCCGATGATGGTATAGGGGCGCCCGTTGATCTCCATGCTTCGCCCGGCTATCAGGGCGTCTCCGCCGAATCTCCGCTGCCACAAGCGGTAGCTGATCACGACTACCGGCGAACCCCCGGCAAGCGCGCCTTCTTCCGGGCGGAAGCCGCGCCCCATCGCCGGCCGCACTCCCAACGCCGCGAAGTACTCCCCGGTGACGATCTGCCCCATGGCCATCTCGGGATCGCCGCGGCCGGTTAGGTTCAGGCTGACGCCGGTATAGGCGAACAGCGACGAGAAAACCTGGTTGTGGTCCCTGTAATCGGCGAAATTAGGAAAGGAGCAATAAAGGTATCCGGGATTGCGGGGATCGAGCGTGTAGGCCGTGACCAGCCGCTCGGGCTGTTCCACTAGGGGGAGCGGCCGCAGGAAGATCGCGTTCAGCAGCGTGAAGACCGTGGTATTCGCACCGATACCCAGCGCTAGCGACAGAATGGCGGCCAAGGCGAAGCCGCGATTCCTGGCCAGCCCGCGCAGTGCATAATCCACGTCGTACAGTACGCCGGTCAGAGGGAGTATCTTACCACGGTGCTTTGCTATACTCGCATTCCGTGCGGAGACTCTGCTACCCGATATTGGCCGTCTGCGCTTTCACCAGTTCCTGCGGGTGGCGAGCGGGATCCTATGCGCCGCCCGAGCAGCTATCGCTCGTCCAAGCCGAAGACCCGGCCGCCCTGGGACCCTTCATCGAGATGGGCGATCCACGTTCGGACGATTTCGTGGTCCGCGACGTCACCCCCGAGCACGCCGCCCTGCGCTGGACCTTCATTCATCCCGAGTTGCGCTTCCGGCTCAAGGAGACCGCCGGGCTGAACTTCGAGATGCGCTTCGTGCTTGCGGACGTGACGTTCAAGGTCACCGGGCCGGTGACAGTCTCCTGCGCCATCGAAGGCCAGCCGTTGGGATCCCTGCGCTGCGATCGCGCCGGAGAATACCGGTTTGCGAAGCCGGTTCCGGCCCAGTGGCTCTCGACCGATAAAGAGGTCCACGTGACGTTCTCGGCCGAGCCGCGCTGGGTCTCGCCGGAGGATGGCAACCAGCTTGGATTTCTGTTGCGCAGCGCCGGATTCGTCCGTACGGCTGCCGGTGACGCCCGATGATCCAGGCGATTCACATCCTCTTCGCAGCGGGCTTCACGGTGGCCGTCTGCCTGGCGGCGGGATGGCTGCTCCTACGCCGTCTAGGCACCGGTTTTCGGGGCGGGGAAGCCGCCGTGTTGGCATTCCCGTTGGGGGCCGCCTGCGTGAGCCTGGCGGTATTCCTGTTGTGCCTAGTCCATCAAGCCCGGCACGGCGTCTTCCTGTGGGCCGGTGTCGCGGTCATCGGTGGGGCATGCTTTAGCTTGCCCAGCGCGAGCGCGCGAAGCGCAAAAGAAAAGCTTTCCGCATCATGGAAGCTATTGTTATTCCTTTCCTCTGCCGCATTTTTCCTCGTGTACTTCTTTAACTCACTAGCCCCCGAAGTCAGCCCCGATGGCGCCGGTTACCACCTCGAGAACGTAGCGCGCTACTGGCGGCAGCACGGGTTCGCCTGGGACCACCGTACTCTCTACAGCGCCCTCTCTCAGGGCATGGAGATGCTCTTCTTGGTCGCCTTCACCTTCGGCCGCCACTCCGCCGCCGCCCTGGTGCACATGGCATTTCAAGCCGTTCTGCCGCTGCTCATGGTCTTTTACGGACGGCGTTTCGGCATCCCACGTGTAGGTATTTGCGGCGCCTTGCTGGTCTATGCCAGCCCGGTGGTAGGAATCGCGGGCATCTCGGCGTACAACGATCTGGCAGTTGCAACTCTCCTTTTTACCGGATTTTATCTGCTTCAAGTATGGGATGAGAAACGAACCGATAACTTATTGATATTAGTCGGACTATTGTATGGCTTCGCATTCGGGGTGAAATACACCGCGCTGTTCGGCCTGGTGTTTGCAACGGGCTTGGTCGGGCTGCGCGCGAAGCGGCCCGGGCCAATAGTTAAAGTTCTGCTTGCGGCTCTTCTGATGGCCGCTCCCTGGGCGTTGCGCAATTGGTTCTGGCTGGGAAATCCTGCGGCGCCTTTTCTGAATGCGTGGTTCCCCAATCCTTATTTCCATCCCGGCCCCGAGCGGGACTACCTGGCCGGTCTGGCGCACTATCCCGCAGGCACGCACTTCTGGAACATCCCGATTCAGCTCACCATCACGGGCGGGCTGGTGCCGGGGATGGTCGGCCCCATCTTTCTTTTGGCGCCAGTGGCACTCTTATCGTTGCGGCAATCCCAGGGACGGCGTCTGGTGGCGGCCGCGGCGCTTTTTGCCATTCCGGCGTATTTGAACACCGAGCCGCGCTTCCTGATCCCGGTGCTGCCGTTCGTGGCTCTGGCCATGGGGCTGGCGGTTTCCGAGTGGCGCGGCGCGCTCGCGGCGCTGGCGATTCTGCAACTGGTGCTGTGCTGGCCCACGGTGCTCTCGAAATACTGCGCTCCTTATTCGTGGCGCTTGCAGTCGATTCCGATACGCGCGGCGCTGCGCAAACAGCCCGAGACGGAATTCATTCGGACCCGCATTCCCGAATATTCTCTGAAAGAACCCATCGAGGCCTTTGTGCCGCCCAATGGAAAAGTCTTTTCCTTCGATGGGCGGCCTTCGGCATATTGGGACCGCGACATCGTCGTGGGCTACGAATCCGCGCTGGCCAATTGGGCGCAGGATACGCTGCTCAACGCCGTCGAACACACGCCCAGCATCCGGCAGCGTTTTCGATTTGCCTCGGCGAGCGCGCGGGGCGTCCGCGTGGTCCAGATGGCTTCGGCGAGCCGGAACTGGACCGTCTCCGAGATGCGCGTCCTGGCCGGGGGCGGGGAACTGCCGCGCGTCCCCGCATGGCGATTGAGCGCCTGGCCGAACGGCTGGGACGTCCAGCTCGCTTTCGACAACAACTACGCCACAAGATGGTCTACCTGGCAGCCCATGCCCTCGGGCGCGTTTGTGGCCATCGACTTCGGCCGGATCGAGAAGATCGATGAGGTGGTGATCGAGTGCGTTCCCGCGCGCGACGCGCGTTTGCACGTTGAAATATTGGATGCGCGCGGCCAGTGGGTGGCCCTGCCTGGCGATCCGGAAATGCTCGATTTCACGCCGCCCGCCGGCTTGCGCCGCGCTGCCGCGCTGGCTCTGAAGGCGCGCGGAATCGGCTACCTCTTGATCAACGATTCCAACTCCATAGCCGGGGATATGCGCAAGTACGTGCATTTCTGGGGCATTGCGCCACTAGCCGAAGCGGCAGGCGTGCATCTCTATCGGATCGAATAGAACCTGGTCGAACACAGCCACCGATGGTGCTTTTCAGCCACCGGCCTCGCTTGCTGGCTACACCTAATTAATTGAAAATAGGAGGCTTCCCATTTGGCAGCTACCGTGCCATAGAACCGGCGTGTTCGCGAGATCTGCTATGGCACGCATGAAGAATCACCGGTGGTTGATGCTGATGGCGGGGGTGCTTCTGGCGGCGGGCGCACTGGTTCCGGCCCGCGCACAGGATCCCGACGATATGAAGCGTGCGGTGGCCCGCATCAGCCTCATGGATGGCGAGGTTTCGGTGCGCCGGGGCGACACGGGAGACTGGGTGGCCGGCGTGATCAACGCACCGCTGCTCACCGACGACCACATCGCCACCGGTCCGAACTCGCGCGCGGAAGTGGAGTTCGATGCGGCGAATATCCTGCGCCTCGGCGGCAACGCGGAAATCCACCTAGCGCAGTTGGAATACGGCCATTATCAGATCGAGGTGGCGCACGGCACGGTCACCTACCGGGTCCTCCGAAACTCCTCGGCCAATGTTGAAGTAAATACTCCGAGTATCTCTGTAAGGCCTGTAAACCAGGGAGCTTATCGAATCACCGTAACGGCCTCCGGCGATACCGAATTGACCGCCCGGGTGGGCGACGTGGAAGTCTTCACGCCGCGCGGATCGGAGTGGGTGCGCGCCGGACAGACCATGCAGGCTCGCGGGTCGGCGGCCGATCCGGAATTTCAGATCGTGGCCGCGATTCCGCCCGACGAGTGGGACCGCTGGAACGAATCCCGCGATGGCGCCCTGACGCGTTCCACCAGCTATCAACATGTGGGACCGGGCGTATACGGCGTCGAGGATCTCGATCAGTATGGCGTGTGGAGCGAAGTTCCGCCGTACGGTCCCGTGTGGCGGCCGACGGTGGGGGTCGGCGCGGGCTGGGCGCCTTATCGTATGGGCCGTTGGGTGTGGCTGGATTGGTATGGATGGAGCTGGGTGAGCGCGGATCCGTGGGGCTGGGCGCCGTATCATTACGGCCGCTGGTTCTACGAGCCGGCGTGGGGCTGGTGCTGGTATCCGGGCGCGTTCGGGATGCGGCACTACTGGTCTCCGGCGCTGGTCGGGTTCTTCGGCTACGGCGGCGTGGGGATCGGATTTGGATTCGGCAGCGTTGGCTGGGTGCCGCTGGCACCTTACGAGGTGCTGCACCCGTGGTGGGGCCGGGGCTTTTACGGAAGGCCGGGCGTAGCCATCGCCAATACGAATATCGCCGGCATGTACCGGAATGCGCGCGTGGCGGGTGGCATTTCGGGGGTCGGCGCGGCGGATTTCCGGAACGGGCGGTTCGGCGGTATCGGGCGGGTTTCCGCTGACCAGGTTCGCTCGGCCGGGTTAGTGCGCGGGCAGATGCCCATCGCTCCTACCAATGCCAGTTTGCGGTTTTCGGACCGCCAGGCGGCAGCCGTGCCGCGCTCCAGCGGGAACACGCGCTTCTTCTCGCACCAAGGAACCGCGGCGGCGGTGAACCGCATTCCGTTCGCGCAACAGCAGCGCGCTTTTGAGCAGGGCGCGGGACGTGCGCCGGAAGCCGCCAACCTGCGCGGATCGGGGAGTGCGGCGGCCGGCGCACAAGCGAATACCGGAATGCGCGGCGCGGTGCAGAACGACCGTCCATCGAGGGCGGCGGAGCCCAGTGGTAGCTCGGTTGCTACTCAAAGGAGCGCCAGCACCGGCGGATGGCAGCGTTTTGGCGAGCCGGGCGGCAGCCAGAACGCACCGCGGACAGCGCAGCCTTCGCAGGGCGGCGGCGGATGGAACCGCTTCGGCAGCACGGGATCGGTGCGGCCGTCCGCGCCGCAATCGCAATCGCAATACCGGGGCAATTCCGGCGGTTCTTATAGTGCTCCCAGCCGGCCGAGCTCGCCCAGCAGCGGTGGCTCGAGCGGAAGCGGCGGCCATACCAGCGCGCCGCGGTCGTCGGGCGGTGGGGGCGGGCATTCGTCCGGTGGTGGCCACGGAGGGCATCGCTAACTTTATACCGGCTTCATTTTCGTTTCTTCCCATAGGCCCGGTCCCGGTTCAGCGGGGGCCGGGCCATTTTTTCGGCAGGACACCTTAGTTTACATAATATCCGTTATGGAAGCTAGAATTGACCCGCCAAGCACGCTGCCTTTACATCCCCCCCCGCAGCTTCGTATCTTGAAACGTTAGGGCTACATCCATGCACATCCTCTACGTCCAGATCCACGTCAAGCCGGAATTCATCGACGCCTTCAAGCAAGCCTCCATCGAGAACGCTGTTAACAGCCGCAAGGAGCCCGGTATCGCACGCTTCGACGTGCTGCAGGTCCCCGACGATCCCGCGCGTTTCGCCCTCCTGGAGGTCTACCGCGACGCTTCGGCGCCCGCGCTCCACCGGGAAACCGCGCATTACCAAACCTGGGTCGCCAAGGTATCGGACATGATGGCCGAGCCGCGCGCGCGGACCATCTACACCAACCTCGATCCGCCGGACCAGGGTTGGTAATGAAGCGCTTCGAATTCGCCACTGCCACCCGCATTGTCTTCGGCGAGGGTACGCTCGCCGAAGTGGCTCCCGCCGCCGCCGCGCTGGGCCGCCGCGCCCTGGTGGTCACGGGCGCCTCGATGGAGCGCGCCGAGCCTCTGCTGGCCGCGCTGGGCCTCGCCGGGGTGTCGGCAGTACCCTTCCCGGTCCCCGGCGAACCGACCGTCGAGCTGGTGAGCCGCGGCACGGAGTTCGCTCGCGCCGAGAAGTGTGATGTGGTGATTTCCATCGGTGGGGGCAGCCCCATCGACGCCGGCAAAGCTCTGGCTGCCATGCTGGGCAACCCCGGCGAGCCGCTCGATTATCTCGAGGTCGTGGGCCGCGGCAAGCCGTTGCTTCAGGTTTCGGCGCCCTACATCGCGGTACCCACCACGGCCGGCACGGGAAGCGAGGTCACGCGCAACGCCGTTCTGGGATCGCCCCAGCATCGCGTCAAGGCCAGCCTGCGGAGCGCCGGTATGCTGGCGCGCCTGGCGGTGGTCGATCCCGAACTGACCCTGGGACTGCCGCGGCCGGTGACCGCATCGACCGGTCTCGACGCTCTCACCCAGCTCATCGAGCCCTACGTTTCCTCGCGCGCCAACCCCATGACGGATGGCTTTTGCGTGGAGGGCATCCGCCGCATCGCGACGGCTTTGCCGTGCGTATGGGAAAACGGAGCCGACCGCCAGGCGCGCGCCGATATGTCCTGGGCCAGCCTGCTGGGCGGCCTGTCGCTGGCCAATGCCGGTCTGGGAGCGGTGCACGGCTTCGCGGCGCCCATCGGGGGGATGTTCCCCGCCCCGCACGGCGCGGTCTGCGCGGCCGTACTGCCGCATGCCATGGCGGTGAACGTGGAGGCTCTGCGCCGGCGCGCGCCGGAATTGGCCGCCCTGCGCCGCTATCAGCAGATCGCCTGCATCGTTACGGGACGCCCACAAGCCGCTATCGAGGATGGTCTCGAATGGGTGGCGGCGCTCTGCCGTCGGCTGGAGATTCCTTCGCTCGGGACTTACGGAGTCGGCGCGAGGGACATTCCTGGGCTGGTCGAAAAAGCGGCCCAGGCCAGCAGCATGAAGGCCAACCCCATCGCGCTAAATAGCGACGAGATGAAGCAAATTCTCGAGCGGGCGATTTAAATTGGGTTCAAACAGACGCGTCAAACCCAAAACGCCTCTTTGTATCTTTTTCTATAGGTGCGGCGTCCAATAGGCAGCTAGAATGTTTTAAGACCGCCATGCGAGCGGTTCACGCTCAGAGGGTTTTCCGCAGCCAAGTAGCTTGTGATTGTACAAACCAGGCCGCAAACGGCTTGCAGGCCGGTTGCGAACATTTTAAGATAACGATGTAACTTTACTCCTAATTCCGGGGGAGCCAGCATGATTTACTCTCGTTCGGCCGAGTACGCGATTCGCGCTTTTGTGCACCTTGCACAGGTGCCGGAAGGCAAATATGCGATGGTCAAAAACATCGCGGAGCAGGAGGAAATTCCGGCTCATTTCCTGGCCAAAATCCTCCAGCAACTGGCCCGCAAGGGGCTGCTTCGTTCCAGCAAAGGACCCACCGGCGGCTTCGCGCTGCGCGTGGATGCCAGCGATGTGCGGCTGCTGGATATCGTCGAGGCCCTGGATGGGCTCGCCCCCTACCAGCAGTGCGCCAGCGGACTTTCAGAGTGCAACGACGACATGCCCTGCTCGATGCACGATAGCTGGGTGGCGCTGCGTTCGCGTATCATGGATTACTTAGGGCGGAATACGATCGCCGACCTGGCCAAGGCGCTGGAGCTGAAGAAAAAGGCGCTGGCCCAAACCAAGCAGCGCAAGAGCCGGCGCGCCGTAGCCGCAAAACGGGCTTAACTCGGGTATTTAAATTCATTCGGAGGGACAATGGGGCATTCGGTCCTGGTCCCCATGGTGGTCGAACAGACTTCCAGGGGGGAGCGCGCGTACGACATCTATTCCCGGCTGCTAAAAGAGAATATCATCTTCCTGGGGACCCCGATTGACGACCAGGTCGCCAATCTCATCATTGCCCAGCTTCTGTTTCTGGAGGCTGAGGACCCGGAAAAAGATATTTCCATTTACATCAACTCGCCCGGCGGTTCAATCACGGCCGGCCTGGCGATTCTCGACACGATGGCCTTCATCCGGCCGGACATCGTGACCATCTGTGTGGGCCAGGCGGCGTCCATGGCCGCGGTTCTGCTGGCCAGAGGGACTAAGGGGAAGCGCTTCAGCTTGCCCAACTCACGCATTATGATCCACCAGCCTTCCATGCAGGGGCTGGCCGGTCAAGCGGCCGACATCGATATCTACGCCCGTGAGATTCTGCGTATGCGTGAGATTCTCAACGGTATGCTGGCGGATGCCACCGGCCAGCCGGTGGATCGGATCGCCAAGGACGTGGATCGCGATTACATCATGGAGCCCGATGGGGCCGTGACCTATGGCATGATCGACCGCGTAATCTCCAGCCGTGACATGGCGCCCATCGCCATCAAGGGCTGAAATTCTAACGGTTTAGGGCAATTCGGCGAGAAACCGGTCGATATCTTCCGGGCTAATGTAAAAGTGCGGCGATGTGCGCACCCATCCATTGCGGGGGGCAGCGGCGATTCCGGCGGCGCGAAGCTTCCGGACGATTTCCGAAGCCTCCCAGCCCTTTTTCCGAAAACTGACGATGCCGGCTCCGGTCTCCTGGGTTCGCTCCCCAAGCAGTTCGTACCCTTTGGCACGTACGCCGGCGGCGATCCGGTCGCCGAGATTTTGGACAACCGGGGCGATTTCTCCTACCCCGACCTCAAGTAGAAACTCGATTGCCGCCTTTAACCCGAAGCATCCAATAGTATTTAGAGTTCCGCACTCATAGCGGCCCGCATCTCGCCGCAAACCCATATCGCGCGAGGCGTAATCGTTGTATTTTTCAACGTTGGTCCAGCCGAATTCGACTGGCGTCACGCGGTCCTGAAGCTCCTGATTTATGTAGAGGATGCCGCAGCCTTCCGGGCCCAGGAGCCACTTGTGGCCGTCGGCCGCCAGGGCGTGAATGCCGCAAGCCCGAACGTCGAGGGGAAAAGCGCCCAGCCCCTGGATAGCATCTACCATAAAAATGCAATGGTTACGCCGGCAAATCTCACCAATCGCTGGAAGCGGAGCGCGGTATCCGCTGAGAAACTGCACGAAGCTGATGGAAAGCAGGCGGGCGCCCCGGCAGGCCTCTTCGATACGCTCCAGGGGATCGGTGACCGAGAGCCAGGTGATGGCCACACCCTTCTCTTCTTCCAGGCGCTTCCAGGGAAAGTAATTGGCGGGGAACTCCTCGCGGAAGCCCACCATGCGGTCTCCGGGCTTCCAATCGAGGCCCAGCGC
>CAYRWE010000096.1:0-17335 GCA_964427655.1 uncultured Solibacteraceae bacterium
TGACCACGGGGATGCCGATCGAGCTCTCCATGAATTGGCCCGTGCTGTTGAACGATTCCTGCCCGATGAAGCTCATGATCTACGGCTGCGTGGTACGGAGCAACGAGAGGGGAGCCGCGGTGGCTATCGAGCGCTACGAGTTCCGCACGCAGGGCCGCGCGTTCACGCAGGCCATGCAGCAGCCCGTCGAACTGGTGCCGGTTCACTAATCCCGGTTCACGAACCGAGCACCGCGAGTTCCGCCCAGCGTGCCCGCCCGGCCGCGGCAGCACCCATGCCCGCCGTGCGTCAGACCAGCGCACGCACAATGCGCGCCGGCAGAGTCACCACCGCCCAAACCAGGCCCAGCGCGCCTTCCACGGCGATTCCCACCACCCGGAACGGCAGAAGCAGCAGCCATACCAGGGGATAGAGAATCAGGGCCACCAGAGCCAGCGGCCAGCAAAGCACCAGCAGGATGCACCAAAGCAGGAATTTCACCGCGTACCTCCCACCATGTTACGCGCAAAGCTGGGAATTGTTCCAGTCTGGTAACATAAGATTTCACTTAAGACTTTCCTAATGTTGCGATTCGAGACCGCCGGAGAGTCTCACGGCGAATGCCTGGTGGCCACCCTCACGGGATTGCCCGCCGGGATTCCTATTTCGATGGAGGGCATCGACCGGGACCTGTGGCGGCGTCAGCAGGGCTACGGCCGCGGCGGCCGCATGAAGATCGAGCGCGACCACGCCGAGATCGTGGCCGGCGTGCGCCACTCCCAGACCATCGGCTCGCCAGTCGCTATCCTCATACGCAATCGGGATTGGGAGAATTGGAAGGACGTGCTGGCGGTGGAGGATGCCGGCGGCGCGGAGATCCGCGGCAAACCGGTGACCCGTCCGCGCCCCGGGCACGCCGACCTGGCCGGCGCGTTGAAGTACGATTTCCACGATGCGCGCTATATTCTGGAACGGGCCAGCGCCCGCGAGACGGCCGCGCGCGTGGCCGTGGGTGGGGTCGCGAAAGCGCTGCTGGGGCAGTTCGGCATCGCCATATGGAGCCATGCGATCGCGGTCGGCCCGGTGCGCCTGGCGCGGGCCGCGGCTTGGGACGAGCTGGTCGCGCTCAGCCGAAGGGAACCGGTCGTGCTGGGCTGCGTGGACCTCGAAACGGAAGCCCGTATGAAAGCCGTGGTGGACGAAGCCTATAAGACCGGGGATACGGTGGGCGGCGTGTTCGAGGTGGTGGCGCGGGGGCTGCCGCCGGGCCTGGGTTCGCACGTCACTTGGGATACCCGCCTGGATGGGCGGCTGGCGCAGGCCATTGTCTCCATACAGGCGGTGAAGGGCGTGGAGATCGGATGGGCGGCCGAAGGCGCGGCCGAATTCGGATCGAAGGTGCAGGACACCATCCACTATGACACCTTGGGGCGGCAATTCACACGCGGCGCCAACCGTGCTGGAGGCCTCGAGGGCGGCATGACTAACGGCCAGGACCTGGTGGTACGCGGCATGCTGAAGCCTATCTCCACCCTGCGCCGTCCCCTGGAATCCGCCGATTTGGCCACGAAGGAACCGGCCCCGGCGGCTTATGAGCGGTCGGATGTGTGCGTGGTCCCGGCCGCCGGCGTGATCGGCGAAGCCATGGTCGCGTTTGTGCTGGCACAGGCGTTTCTGGAAAAATTCGGCGGCGATTCGCTGCGCGAGATACGGCGGAATGTCGAAGGCTACCTGGAACAAATCAAGAACTTCTGAGAACAATTCAAGAACTTCTGAGCATATGGTTTATCCGATCGTTAAATTCGGCGACCCGGTATTGGAGCACGAGGCGGAGATCGTCACCGAATTCGATACCCCGGAACTGCATAAATTCCTGGGGGACATGTTCGAATCGATGTACGCGGCCAAGGGTGTGGGGCTGGCCGCGCCGCAGATCGGTTTCTCCAGGAAGATTGCCGTGATCGACGCCTCTAATGGGGAGAATCCCGACGACAAGATCGTGCTCATTAACCCCCAAATCCTTCACACCGAAGGGAAGCAGGAGGGTGAAGAGGGCTGTCTGAGCATACCGGGCTTCCGCGAGCAGGTGCGCCGCCCCAAGCGCGTGGTCGTGCGCGCCATGAACGCGAAGGGCGAGGAGTTCGAGAAGGAAGGCGAGGACCTGCTGGCGCGCGCTTTTCTGCACGAGACCGACCATCTCAACGGCCGTCTCTACATCACCCACATCAGCGCGCTCAAGCGCGATCTGATGCGGCGCAAAATCAAAAAGCTGCAGCGCGCCGGGGACTGGGGATAGGGCGCCCGCCATGCACCTGGTCTTCCTGGGAACGCCTGGGTTCGCCGTGCCGTCGCTCGAAGCCGTGGTGGCGGCGGGGCATCCGGTGCTGGCCGTGGTGACCCAGCCCGATCGCCCCAGCGGACGCGGCCAGCACGCCTCGGCGCCGCCGGTCAAACAGGCTGCCCAGAGGCTCGGATTGCCCGTCTACCAGCCGGAGCGCGTGCGGCGGCCGGAAGCGGTCGAGTATCTGCGCGCGTTGGCGCCGGACGCTATGGTGGTGGTGGGTTACGGGCAGATCATTCCGCAGAGCGTCATCGATATCCCTCCGTTGGGAATTATCAACGTGCATGGCTCGCTGCTGCCTAAGTATCGCGGCGCGGGGCCGGTCCAGTGGGCCCTCCTGAACGGCGAGACCGTGACTGGCGTGACCACCATGCGGATTGACGCGGGCCTCGATACGGGCGACATGCTGCTGAAGGCGGAGACCGGCATAGGGCCGGAGGAGACCGCCGTGGAGCTGGCCGCGCGCCTGGCGGAGATGGGCGCCGCGCTGCTGGTGCGCACGCTGGAGGGCCTGGAGGCGGGCGCCATCGTGCCGGAGAAGCAGGATTCGTCCCAAGCCAGCTATGCTCCGCTCCTCAAAAAGGAAGACGGCATGATCGATTGGTCCCAGCCGGCGGCGGCGATCCACAATCGCGTGCGCGGGTTGCAGCCGTGGCCGGGAGCCAGCACCGTCTTTCGCGGACAGACGCTGCACATCTGGCGCGCGCGGCGCCTGGATGCGACCGGCGCGCCGGGGCGGCTGCGGAGCGTGAAGCCGCCGGTGGTGGGCTGCGGAGAGGGCGCGCTGGAGCTGGTCGAGGTGCAGCTCGAAGGCCGCAAGCGCATGGCGGCTTCGGATTTCGCGAACGGGCAGCGGTTGGCGGAGAATGAGGAATTAGGACGGGCAAGCTAAAGCATGCCCCACCGCGGGCTTTGGCTTGATTAGCATGGGTTGAAACTGGGAGATTCGCACACTTGAAATTGCCGCTCGGGTACCTCTATTCGGCCACTTACGCGGGCATACGGCAGGTGGAGAAGAACGATCTTGCGCTGATCGTCTCCGGCCTGCCTGCCAACGCCGCCGCCGTTTTCACACAGAATCGGACGCCGGCCGCGCCGGTGAAGCTGAGCCGGCGCCACCTGAAGGCTTCCAAGGGACTGGTGGGCGCCATCATCGTGAACGCGGGCAACGCCAATTGCGCCACGCGGACGGGCGATGCGGTAGCCAAAGCGACTTCGAAGGCCGTGGGGCGGGCGCTACGCATGCCGCCGATCCAGGTGCTGCCGGCCTCGACCGGCGTGATCGGCGTGGAACTCGACCCGCTCAAGATCAGTGGCGCGCTCGCGGCGCTGGTGGGCGGCCTCGATCCCGAACGCTTCGCGGACGTGGCCAACGCCATCCTGACCACGGACCTGGTAGCCAAGACGGCCTTCGCCGAGTGCCGCTTACGCCGTGGAGCCGTGCGCGTGGCGGGCATGACCAAGGGATCCGGCATGATCCATCCGCAGATGGCCACCACTCTGGGATTCGTGCTGACGGACGCCCACATTCCCGTCGCCACTCTGCGCACGATCCTGAAGCGCGGGGTGGAGCGCAGCTACAACCGGCTCTCGGTGGATGGCGACACCTCCACCAACGACACGCTCGTGCTGCTGGCCAACGGGGCCAGCGGGGTGCGGCCGGACCCCAAGGAGCTGCCCAAGCTGGAAGAGGCCATCGCCGGCGTCATGGAATCGCTGGCGCAGGCCATTGCGCGCGACGGCGAAGGCGCGCGGAAGTTCATCACCATCCTGGTTTCGGGCGCGCCCAGCGACGGGGCGGCGGCGCGCATCGCGCGGTTCATCGCCAATTCGCCGCTGGTCAAGACGGCCATCGCGGGGGCCGATCCCAATTGGGGCCGCATACTGTGCGCCGCCGGCAATGCCGGAGTGGCGTTCGATCCGCGGAAGGTGGACATCCATATGCAAGAGGTGCCGGTCTGCCGGGGCGGCCTGGCCGCGCCGTTTTCGGAGGCCGAGCTGAAGAGCAAGCTGGATGCGCCCGATTGCCAGATCCGCTTCGGCATTCGCGGCCGGGGCAAGGGATCGGCGCGCTTCTGGACGTGCGACCTCACGGAAGGCTACATTCGGATAAACGCGAGCTACAGGACCTGAATATGACCCGCCGCGCGATCCTGCTGGCAGCTTGTGCCGCCGTCCGCATGCGCGCGGACGCGGCCGATGAAGCCTGGAGCGTGATTTCCTCCATAGCCTCCGCTCTGGTGGAGGGCAACCTCTCGGATTTCATGGGCTCCTTCGATCCGGCCATGCCCGGCTATGACGAGTTGAGCGCGAACGTGAACGGCCTGCTCGGCGAGTTCGTGCCGGAATCCTCCATAGACCCGCTGAAGAACGACGGCGACGACCGCAGCCGTACGCTGGAACTGGATTGGCGCCTGACGCTGGTGGACCAGCAGAACGACGCGGCCTCCACGAACCGCGAGCAGACTGTGGTGTGCCGGCTGGCAAAACAGGGCCGCAAGTGGCGCATCACGGCGCTTCAGCCGGTGAGCTTCTTCGCTCCGCCGGCGCGGGCGGGGCGGTGAGGGGCGCGGGGCTAATGGGCGGGCTTAGACCCAAGGCTCACCGCGAAGACGCGGAGGAGCGGAGGATCGCGGAGGAGAAAAACAAGGCTAAAACCTGAGTGCACGGAGGGGGCGGAGGTCCCGAGCGCTGGCGCTGAGAGGGCTTTCGGGTGCGGGGGCGTGCGGAACGGAGGAACGTGCTGGAGAGGCGAATGAACCATACGGTTTTGGTGTTGGCGGAACCGAACGAGCGGCAGCTTGGCATGCTGGAGGCGCTGCCTCCCGAGACGAATATCGCGGTGGGGAATACGCCGGAGGCCTTCGCACGGACGGCCGAGGAGGCGGATGTCATCCTGAATTGGTCCGGGTCCGGTGAACTGCTGCGCACGGTTTTTTGCATGGCGCCGCGCGTCCGCTGGGTGCATTCGCGGTCGGCCGGATTGGACGGGCTGTGGTTTCCCGAGTTGGTCGAAAGCCCCGCGGTGCTCACGAATGCCGTGGGAGTTTTCAGCGAACCGCTGGGCGAGTTCGTGATGGGAGCGATCCTCTATTTCGCCAAGGATTTCCGCCGTATGATCGCCAGCCAGGTCGCGGGGCGATGGGACCCCTTCGACATCACCGAGGTGCACGGGCAGACGGTGGGGATCGTGGGCTATGGCGATATCGGCCGCACGGTGGCCCGCTCGGTCCGCGGCATGGGGATGCGCGTGCTGGCTCTGCGCCGCAGCGCGCCGGTGGCGGGCCAGGCAGACCCGCTGGCCGAGCGGATCTACGGGCCGGATGGGCTCATCGAGATGATCTCGCGCTGCGACTACGTGGTGGCCGCGGCCCCGCTCACCCCGCAGACCCAGGGGATGATCGGCCGGCGCGAGTTGGCCGCCATGAAGCCTGAAGCCGTGGCGATCAACGTGGGCCGCGGGCCGGTGATCGATGAGGCCGCCCTGGTGGAGGCGCTGAGCGGGAAGCGCATCAAAGGCGCCGCGCTGGACGTCTTCGAGCGCGAGCCGCTCCCCGCGGGGCACCCGTTCTACAGCCTGGAGAACGTGCTGCTCTCGGCCCATTGCGCCGACCACACGCCGGACTGGCTGGACCGCGCCATGCGCTTCTTCCTGGAGCAGTTCGAGCGCTTTCAAAAAGGCGAGCCGCTGCTCAACGTAGTGGATAAGAAGCGCGGATACTGAGCTAAGCTCGGATATGCCTTTTTGGTATCACGTCCCGATACCACCGCTGGACGGTCCAGAACCCGGGCCGGTTCGGCTGGTGAAGTGGCTGGTGAGGGATGGTGCGGCACTCCATGTCGGAACGAAACTCGTTATTGTGGAGACATCCGCAGGAAGATACGCCATAGCAACCAACGGCGAGGGGTTTCTTCGGGAGAAGCTGTTTCCAGCCGGCGCCGAGTTATCGGTGGCTACTCCGATCGCCGTGGTGAATGCGGACGGGGAGAATATCCCACACGGTAGGCCGTACTCCGTTGCTGAACGCCTCTTATAGAGAGGACGCCTGGGTGAGCTAAGGATTAACCGACGCCCGTTTGACGGCGGCCGCTATCCCACATACCGCGCATAGACGCTGCGCGCCACGCCGGTATCGCTGGTGCCCTTCACAATCGCGCGGCCATCGGGGAACACCGTGATTTCGTAGGGCGCGGCGGCGAAGCGCAGGACGTACTCGTTGGCGCGCACCTCGCCCAGAGGTTCCAGGCGCGCGCGCAAGGCTGCCAGATCGACGGACTTCCCGGCATCCTGAATCTGCACGGCGTTGCGGCCGCACAAACGCACCGGAGGGCGGGTGGATTCTTCGAGGAACGGGAAGTCGCGGCGGGCGCAGGTGGGGCACTCCGGGTCGCGCGCGGGAGCGGCGATCTGGCGGATGCCGCCATCCCAAACGTCCAGCGTGGTGATGCGCGACGCTACCAGATCGGCCCGGCCGGAGAGGATCTTGAGCGCGTCGGCCACCTGGAGGGAGGCCACCGCGGAGACGATCACGTTCAGCACGCCGGCGGTTTCGCAGGTGGGCTGCGCGCCCGAGGGCGGTTCAGGATAGACGCAGCGGAGGCATGGCGTTCGCCCGGGGATCACCGGCATGGTGAGGCCGTAGCTGCCCACGGCCGCGCCGTAGATCCAGGGAACGCCACGGCTCACGGCGAAATCGTTTATGAGATAGCGCGTTTCGAAGTTATCGGTGCCGTCCAGGATGAGGCCGGCTTCGCCCAGCAGTTCCTCGACGTTGGTGGGGGTCAAGTCGGCCACGGCGTGCCGCACGCGCACGGAGGAATTGATGCGGCCGATGGCCCGCGCCGCGGCTACGGCTTTGGGCAAGGCTTCGGCGGCGTCGCGCTCCTCGAAGAGCCATTGGCGATGCAGGTTGCTGGGCTCCACGTAATCGCGGTCCACCAGCGTGAGCAGGCCCACGCCCGCGCGGGCCAGGGCGGCGGCGTGAAAGCTTCCCAGGGCGCCGCAGCCGACTACCGCGGCGTGAGAGCGGATGAGAGCCTCCTGCCCGCGCTCTCCGATCCCCGGAAACAGGATCTGCCGCGAATAGCGCAGGCGCTCGGCGGAATCCATCAGTCCCGATGGTATCAAAGTTGCCCGGAAGCACCTACGTTATCATGAGGATGGTGCGGACGCGGCTGGCTTATGTTTCGTACGTCCTGCTGATGCTCGCGGCGGCGCGGCGCCCTGTTCTGCTCGCTCAGCCCGCCGGCTTCGAGGGCCAGCGGGTGGTCGATGTCCAGTTCCAGCCCCTCGTGCAGCCGCTGGAGCCTGGCGATCTGAATGCCATACTGCCTCTGAAGAAGGGCCAGCCGTTGCGCATGGCGGACGTGCGGGCCTCCATCGAACGGCTCTTCGCCACGGGACGCTACGCGGATATCCAGGTGGACGCGGAACCGGAACAGGATGGCGTGGCGATCCGCTTCATCACCAAAAACAGTTGGTTCATAGGCGATGTCTCGATTCGCGGCGACGTGCCCTTCCCGCCCAGCTCGGGCCAATTGGAAAACGCCACGCGGCTGGACCTGGGGCAGCCTTTCACCGAGGCCGGCGTGCGCCAGGCCACCGCGAACCAGGCACGCCTGCTCGAAAACGACGGCTTCTTCCGCAACCACATCCAGCCGCTCTACAAAGAGGACGATCGGTTCCAGCAGATGAATATCGCGTTCTCGATCGCGCCCGGCCCGCGAGCGCGCCTGGATCAGCCGCTGTTCGAAGGCAACCTGCAGATGGATCCGCAGAGAGTGTTGCATGCGACCAAGTTCCGGCGCTGGATCGTCCACTCGTGGAAGCCGGTGACGGACGTGCGCGTGCGTCAGGGGATCGAGCACGTGCGCACGCTCTACCTCAAGGAAAACCGCCTGGAGGCCAAGGTATCGCTCGAATCGATGCAATACCACGAGGAGATCAACCGCGCCGTTCCCACGCTGCACATCGACGCGGGGCCGCGCATCGACGTGCGCACCATCGGGGTCAAGCTCTCGGAAAAGAGGTTGCAGCGGTATGTGCCGGTGTTCGAGGAGCACACGGTCGATCCCGACCTGCTGGCGGAAGGCGAGCGCAATCTGCGGGACTACTTCCAATCGCAGGGCTATTTCGAGGCCGCGGTGCGGTTCGAAGAGCGGCGCATCTCGAACGACGAATCGGAGATCGATTACCTGGTCACCACCGGCAAGCGCCACCGGCTGGTGAAGATCGGGATTGCGGGCAACCGCTACTTCGATACGGCCTCGCTACGTGAGCGCATGTTCCTGCAGCCCGTCACGTTCCTGCAGTTTCCGCATGGGCGGTACAGCTCCGCCATGCTCGAGCGGGACGAAGCGTCCATCGCGAACCTGTATCGGTCCAACGGCTTTCGCGATGCCAAGGTGACCCACCGTGTGGAGGACAATTACCGGAGCAAGAGCGGCGATATCGCCGTGTTCCTGACGGTCGACGAAGGTCCCCAGTACCTGATCGGGAGCCTGGAGGTGGCTGGCATCGAGCGCTTGAATAAGGCCGCGATCGTGGCCAAGCTCAGCGCCATCCCCGGGCAACCCTATAGCGAGTTCAACGTGGCGGTGGACCGCGACACCATCCTGGCGCAGTATTTCGACCGCGGATTCCCCAACGCCACCTTCGAGTGGAGTTCCAAGCCCGCGGCGGCGCCGCACCGCATGGATTTGCGCTTCACCATCGCGGAAGGCCCGGAGCAGTTCGTCCGCCAGGTGGTCTCGAGCGGCCTGACCATCACCCAATCCTCGCTGGTGGACAGCATCGTCACGCTGAAGCCGGGCGATCCGCTCTCGCTGACGCGCATCACCGATATCCAGCGGAAATTTTACGACCTGGGGATCTTCGCGCGGGTGGACGCCGCCATTCAGGACCCGGATGGCGAGACTTCGCGGAAGTATGTGCTCTACAGCTTCGACGAGGCGCGCCGCTATTCGATGGCGGTGGGCTTCGGCGCCGAGCTGGGCCGTATCGGCGGCTGCGAGACCTGCTACGACGCGCCGGCCGGGGCCACCGGCTTTTCCCCCCGCATCTCCTACGACATCACGCGCAATAATCTGTGGGGCCTGGGGCACAGTCTGACACTGCGCACACGCGCCTCCACGCTCGATCAACTGGGGCTGCTCAACTACTCGTGGCCGCGCTTTCGCAACAGCGACAATCTGAACTTCTCGTTCACCGGCCAGGCCGAGAACTCGCGCGACGTGCGCACGTTCAACTTCCGCCGCGAGGAAGGCTCGGTGCAGTTGTCGCAGAGGTTCAGCAAGTCCCTCATGCTGCTGTACCGCTACACCTACCGGCTGGTGGCGATCAGCGACCTGAAGATCACGCCATTTCTCATCCCGCAGCTTTCGCAGCCGGTGCGCGTGGGGATCGCCTCCACCAACCTGGTGCACGACCGGCGCGACAATCCGCTCGATCCGCACCGAGGCATCTACGACACCATCGATCTGGGGCTGGCCGATCGCGGCCTCGGGTCGCAGCGCGATTTCGCCCGCTTCCTGGCGCGCAATGCCACTTATTACCCGCTGGGCAAGCGGCTGGTGCTGGCGCGCAGCACCGAGTTTGGCGACATCTACGCGTTCCACTATGCGGGCGACGTGCTGGACGCCGTCCCGCTGCCCGAGCGCTTTTTCGGCGGCGGCAACACGACCGACCGCGGCTTCCCGGACGAGCAGGCCGGCCCGCGCGATACTTCCACGGGCTTTCCGCTGGGCGGCACGGCCCTGTTTTTCAACCAGGTGGAGCTGCGCTTCCCGCTAATAGGGGAAAATATAGGCGGCGTCTTATTTCACGACATGGGCAACGTTTACTCCAGCCTGGGCAATTTGTCGTTCCGCACCTCGCAGCGCAACCTGCAGGATTTCGACTACATGGTACACGCCGTGGGATTCGGTCTGCGCTACCAGACTCCCGTCGGCCCGGTGCGGCTGGACCTGGCGTACAGCATCAACCCGCCTTATTTTTACGGCTTCAACGGAACCCAGCAGGAACTGATCAACGCGGGCGTGGACCCCTGCGCGCCCCCGGCCCCGTTGTGCTCGGTGCAGAACGTGAGCCATTTTCAGTTCTTCGTTTCGATAGGACAGACATTTTGAAAGGCAAGGCTCCATTACCGTTGGGCGCGGCTGCAGTGGCACTCGCCTGCTTCTTCGCCGTGCCCGCTTTCGCCGTCATCATCGACCGGATCGCCGCTTCGGTGGGCAACCGCGTGATCGCTGAAAGCGATCTGATCCGCGAGATTCGCGTGACGGCTTTCCTGAACGGGGCCGAGCCCGATCTCAGCCCGGCCGGCAAGCGGGCCGCCGCCGGCCGGATGGTGGAACAACAGCTCATTCGCACCGAGCTGGAAACCAGCCGCTATCCGCTGCCCACGCCCGAGGAAGTGCAGCCGGTGCTCGAGAAATTCGAGCAGGAGCACTTCGCCGGCGCGGCGGAGTTCCAGCTCCAGTTGCAGGCCGCCGGCCTCACCGAACAGGACCTCAAAGGCGAACTGCTGTGGGAGCGCACGCTGCTGCGCTTCGTCGAGATCCGCTTCCGCCCCGCTGTGCAGGTGAGCGACCAGGATATTGAGGAATACTTCACCAAGGTGGTGGAACCGGCCGCCAAGGCCGCGCATCCGGACCAGCCGGTCGGGCTGGAGGATTATCGCGCGCGAATCGAAGACACCCTCGTCGGTCAGCGCGAGGACCGCGAGATGGATGCCTGGCTGAAGGACGCCGAGCAGCGCACCGAAATCGTGTACCACCCGGAGGCCTTCCAATGAGCCGGCGGCGGGTGGCCTGGATGGCGGGGACGCTCGGGGCGCTGCTGTTGCTGGCGGCTGGCGCGGGCGTGGTGGCGCTCCAGAGCGGGTGGTTTCGCGAGCAGGTGCGAACGCGGCTGGTGAGCGCGGTGGAAACGGCCACCGGCGGGCGAGTGGAGATAGGCTCGTTCGCTTTCGACTGGCACCGGCTGCGCGCAGAGATTCGCGATTTCACGCTGCACGGCACCGAGCCGGCCGGCAAACCTCCCCTGCTGCACGCCGATTCCATCGTGGTGGGCCTGAGGATCGTTTCGCTCCTCGAGCGCACGGTGGATATTGCCGGTTTGGATGTGGCCGCTCCGCATGTCTATCTGACGATCGACGCCGAGGGCCGCACGAACCTTCCCGAACCGAAGGTGAAGCGCCGGGGCGGAGCGGGCACGTTCGAAAGCATCATGCAACTGGCAATCGGCCGGTTCAGCGTCAATCGCGGCGTTTTCGAGGTGGAATCGCGCGGCGCGACGCCCTTCGACGCGCGCGGCCGGAATCTGAACGCCGCGCTGGATTATGCTGGGGCGGCACGCGATTATCGCGGTTCTCTGGCTGTACGGCCGCTCGAAATCCAACTGGGCGGTGGCCCGGCCGTGCCGGTGGATGTGAGCGCCACGGTGACGATGTCCGCGGGGCGCATCGGGATCGAAACGGCGAACCTGGCCACGGGAAGCTCGCGCGTGGATATCGTGGGAGGCATCGAGAACCTGGCCTCGCCGCGCGGCCGCGTCCAATACAGCGCGCGTGTGGCCGCCGCGGACGTGGCGCGCCTGGCCGGCGCTCCGGAGCTCCGGACCGGATGGCTGGAGCTGGCCGGGGAGGCACAATGGGCGGGCGGGCGCGATTATTCGGCGCTCGGTAAACTGCACGTCTACGGCCTGGAATATCGTGATTCGGTGGTGCGCATTCGCGACATCCGCGCGGATGGCGGCCTCACGGCGGGTCCGAAGGCCATCGAGCTGAGCGGCCTGCGCCTGGCGGGCAATGTGGCCGGCGTGGTTTCGGTCGAGGGCCGCATTGCGCGGGCCACCCTGCGCGACAGCAATCTCGATCTGGCCGGCCTGGACCTGGCGGCGCTGGGGGGCAGCTTCGAGGGCCAGGCGCGGCTGACGGCTTTCGACCGATACCACGTGGAGGGCCAGACCGCGGGCCTGCTGGCCAGCCGCCTGGTGGCGCTCTACAGCCGGGCACGGCTTCCCTGGGATGGCCGCGTCTCGGGACCCGCGCGGCTGGAAGGCTCGCTGCGGCGCAAGAACGAGCTGCAACTCGCGGCCAGCCTGGCGGTGACGCCCGCGGCGGATAGCGCGCCGGTGCATGGCACCATCGAGGGAAGCTTCGAGGCGCGCGGCGGCATCCTGGACCTGGGCCAATCCGCGCTGGCGCTGCCGTCCTCGCGGGCCGCATTCTCGGGCGCCCTAGGCCGTAGCCTGCGGGTCGATCTGGAAACCCGCGACCTGGGAGAAGTGCTGCCGGCCGTGGGAATCGAGAGGGCGTCCGCTCCTGTGAAGCTGGAACACGGCACGGCCCGCTTCGATGGCACGGTGACCGGGAGCCTGGCGCATCCCATGGTAGCGGGCCATTTGAGCGCTACCAATTTCACGGCTCAGGGCATGAGCTTCAGCTCATTCGATGCGGACGTGATGGCTTTGGCCGATAACGTGAGCCTGCGGAACGCCACCCTGGCGCGCGGCGCCATGCAGACCCGCTTCCAGTTGGCGCTGGCGCTCGCCGATTGGAAGACCGGCCCGCACAGCCAGATCTTCGGCAACGCCACGGTGCGCAACGCGGCGGTCGCGGAACTCGCTTCCCTGGCGGGCGCGAGCGAGGTGCCGCTCACGGGGACGCTCGGCGCGAGCGCGCAAGTCGCCGGAACGCTGGCCAATCCGCTGGTGGATGCGGATCTCGAGATTACTTCCGGCAGGCTCGAAGACGAGCCTTTCGACCGCTTCAGCGGCCGCCTGCACGCCACCGCGCAGCGCATCCAACTCGCCGGCGGCCAGCTCGGCGCGGGGGTCAAACAGGTACAGGTCTCGGCCGCTTACGACCGCGGGCCGAGTGGCTGGAACAGCGGACGGCTGGCCTTCAAGGTCTCCACCAACGCCATGCCGCTCGACCAGGTGCAGCTCCTGGCGAAGGCCAGGCCGGGAATCGGCGGCACGGTCGAAGCTAACGCCAGCGGCGTCCTGAACGTGGCGCCGCCCAGCCAGGGGCGCGCGGTTCTGCGGATCGGCGAGCTGCATGCGGACCTCTCGGCGCACGGCATCCAGCTTCCCGGGCAGCCGGTCGGGAGCGCGCACCTGACGGCGAATTCCGAGGGGACGGCGCTGCGCGCGCACCTGGACTGGGATTTCGCCGGTTCCCAAATTCGCGGCGATGGCCAATGGCGTCTGGAGGACGACGATCCGGGCACGGCCACAATCGAGTTTTCCAAGCTCGATCTGGCGCAGTTGGGGAGATGGAGTGCCCGCCCAGGCACGGCCGGCTCGGCTCCCTTCATGGGATCGGCGGAGGGCACGCTGCGCATCGATGGCCCGGCGCTGCGCCCCAGGGAGATCAAAGCCGAATTGAGTATACCGGCCTTCGAGCTGCATCCCGCGCCGAAGGCAGGGGTTCCCACGGGACTCGCGCTGCACAATTCCGGCACCCTGGTGCTCACCATGGCCAACTCGGTGGTCACGGTAACGAGCGCCCACCTGGTGGGCTCCGGCACGGATTTTCGGGTCTCCGGAAAGCTGTCGTTAGGAGCCGCCGGCGCCCTGGGTCTGCACGCCGCCGGACGCATCGACCTTTCCGCGCTCCAGACCCTCGATGCGGACGTGACCTCTTCGGGAACCGCCATTGCGGATGCCACGGTGCGCGGCTCGTTGAGCGATCCGCGGATCGATGGGGGCCTGCAGATCGAAAAGGCGTCCTTCAACATCGCCGGCGTGCCCAACGGCATTACGAACGCGAATGGCGCGATCCTGTTCAGCGGCGACCGGGCCACTATCCAGAAGTTCGAGGGCGAATCCGGCGGCGGCCGGGTGATTGTCACGGGCTTCGGCAGTTTCGGCGGCGGCGCGCCGGTGTTCCGGCTGCACGTGCGCACCGAGCAAGTGCGCGTGCGGTACCCCGAGGGCGTGAGTACGGTGGCGGACGCCAATCTCAACCTGACCGGCACCGTGGAGCGCAACATGCTGGCTGGCTCGGTGACGGTGCGGAGGATGGGGTTCAACCCGCAATCGGATCTCAGCTCGGTGCTGGCCCGCTCGAGCGAGCCGGAGCGCGCGCCTTCCGCATCTACCGGCCTGCTGGGCGGCATGAACTTCGATGTCCAGATCGATACCGCGCCGGATATCCAGGTGGCCAGCTCGCTGACGCAGGACGTCGGCGTGGAGGCCAATCTGCACCTGCGGGGCACGGCCGCCAATCCGGCGCTGCTGGGGCGCATCAATGTCACCCAGGGGCAACTGATTTTCTTCGGGACCAAATACACCATCAGCCAGGGCTCCATCTCGTTCTACAACCCGGTGCGCGTGGAGCCGATTCTGAATATCGACCTGGAGACCAAGGCGCGCGGCATCGATGTCACGCTGAACGTCTCCGGCCCGCTCAACAAGCTGAACCTGACGCCGCGGTCGGACCCGCCGCTGCAATTCAGCGAGATCGTGGCCCTGCTGGCCACCGGCGAAGCGCCCACGTCCGAGAACTCGCAACTGACCCAGTACGGCCCCACGCAGCCGTGGCAGCAGGCCGGCGCATCCGCGCTGCTGGGCCAGGCCATCGCCAGCCCGGTGACCGGGCGGCTGCAGCGCTTCTTCGGGGTGAGCCGCCTGCGCATCGACCCCACCCTGCCGGGCGTGGAGTACAACCCCCAAGCGCGCATCACCCTGGAGCAGCAGGTGACGCCCGACATCACGTTCACCTACATCACCGTGGTGACCAGCACCAACCCGCAGGTGGTGAGCGTGGAATGGGATTTCAGCCGGCAGTGGTCGGCGGTGGCGGTGCGGGAGGAAAATGGCCTGCTGGGCCTGGATTTCTTCGTCAAGCGCCAGTTCAAGTAAACCGGCGCGGCCCGGCTGCGGGGCGGGCGCGCGCGACTACAATAGAAACTTCATGGATGAGCCGGCCAGGCTCGGGATGGAGATCGGAGCGGGCACCGCGGCGTGCGGTGCGGCCGCTTGGCTAGCATGGGCGGTGCGCGGCCGGTCGGCGCAGATTTTCGGACCGTCGGTCTGGCGCGGCCGGCCGGAGCAGCGCGCGGTCTCGCTGACCTTCGACGACGGGCCCAGCGAGAGCACGCCGCGGATTCTCGACATTCTGGCCCACTACCGGGCGCCCGCCACCTTTTTCCAGTGCGGCGCCAACGTGGAGCGGCTGCCGGAAGTGGCGCGCGCGGTGAGCGCGGCGGGCCACGAGATCGGCAACCACGGCCACGCGCACCCGCTCTACTGCTTCCGCTCGCCTCGTTTCATCGAAACGGACCTGCGCCTGGCCCAGGAGGCCATCGCGACGCACGCCGGCATCCGCCCGCGCTGGTTCCGCCCGCCTTTCGGGGCCCGCTGGTTCGGCGTGGGGCAAGCGCAGCGGCGGCTCGAGCTCATGGGCGTGATGTGGACCGTAATCGGATATGATTGGAAGCTGGGGGCCGGTGAGGTCGTCGAGCGCATCCTCGCGCATTTGGCGGGGGGTGCGATTCTGTGCCTGCACGACGGACGCGAGCTGCGTGCCAGGCCGGATATCGGGGTGACGGTGGAAGCGGTCCGGCACCTGATTCCCATGGTCCTCGAGCGGGGTTACAAGTTCGAAACGCTGAGCCGATTGCTATGTCCGACGAGCTAATTCAACGGGTTCTGAAAGCGATTGCCACCTCCAAGCGGATCCCCCTGGAGACGGTCACCATCGATAGCGAGTTCCAGCAGTTAGGAATCGATTCGATGGATGCCGTGGAGATTCTCTTCGCCCTGGAGAACGAATTCGATATCAGCATTCCGGACGACGAAGTGCGCAGCGTGCGCAACGTGCGCCAGATGTGCGAGGGTGTGGAGAGACTCCTGGCCGCTAAGAGCGCGGACGCAAAGGCCGGCAGCTAGCCCATGCGGCGAGTGGCCATCACCGGGATGGGCGCGATCAGCGCCTTGGGCCGGACCGCGGCCGATTTCGCGGCAGCTCTTTGCGCCGGCCAGTGCGGCATCGGCCCGATCGAATCCACCGACACCTCCCAAATGCGCTTCAAGAACGGCGCCGAGGTGCGCGGCTACAGCCACCAGCCGTATTTCGACGACCGCCGCGCCGATTTCATCGACCGCTTCGCACAGTTCGCCGTGATCGCGGCGCGCGAGGCCGTAACGGACGCCGGGGTGGTCTGGACGCCGGAACTGCGCGAGAACGCCGCCATCGTCACCGGCTCGTGCGTGGGCGGGCAGAGCACCGAAGACATCGGCTTCCAAGAAGTATACAAGCGGGGGCAGAACCGCGTGCATCCCCTGACTATTCCGAAGACCATGGCCAACGCGGGCGCCAGCCACATCTCGATGGAGTTCGGCATCACCGGGCCGAGCTTCACCATTTCCACGGCCTGTTCTTCGTCGGCCCATGCCATCGGGCAGGCGTTCTGGATGGTGCGCTCGGGCGTCACCGATCTGGCCCTGGCGGGCGGCAGCGAAGCGCCCTTCAGTTTCGGGATTCTGAAGGCCTGGGAGGCCATGCGGGTGGTCTCGCCGGAGACGTGCCGCCCGTTCTCGAGAGACCGCAAGGGCATGATCCTGGGAGAGGGCGGCGCCATGCTGGTGCTGGAGCCGCTCGAAGCCGCCGTGGCACGCGGGGTGCGCATTCACGCCGAGATCGTGGGATTCGGCATGTCGGCGGACGCCTCCCACATCACGCAACCATCGGCCGAGGGCGCCGCCCGCGCCATGCGCGCCGCCCTGCGCGATGCCCGACTGGATCCGCAGAGCGTCGGTTATGTCAACGCGCACGGCACCGGCACCATGGCCAACGACTGCTCGGAGAGCGCGGCCATCCATGCGGTCTTCGGCGCGCACGCCGCGGAGCTGCCGGTCAGCTCCACCAAATCGATGCACGGCCACGCGCTGGGCGCGGCCGGGGCTCTCGAATGCCTGGCGGCCGTGACGGCCCTGCGCGACGGCGTGCTGCCGCCCACCGCCAATTTCAACGAGCCGGACCCGGAGTGCGACCTGGACGTGAT
>CAYRWE010000097.1:0-17245 GCA_964427655.1 uncultured Solibacteraceae bacterium
TGGAAGTGGCGACGGTCGAACGCGGGTTGCGGGTGGTGTTTTTCTGGCGGATGGCCACCGCCGGCGCGATGCCATCGATATCGTCGACCTCCGGCTTTTCCATGCGCTCGAGGAACTGCCGCGCGTAGGCCGAAAGCGATTCCACGTAGCGCCGCTGGCCTTCCGCATAGATGGTGTCGAAAGCCAGCGAGGATTTCCCCGAGCCGGAGACGCCCGTGATCACAGTCAACTGGTTATGGGGTATCTCGAGCGAGATGTTCTTGAGATTATGGACCCGCGCACCGCGAATCCGGATGGCGTCTTGCACGAAAGTGTCTAGTACGTTTAGTATACCGCGCGAGCCTGGCGCGCTTCGCGAGCGGGGCGCGCGAAGCAATATATACTACGAGCAATGACCCCCGCCATTCAGCCCGACGATGTGCGCGCCGCCGCCGAACGAATTCGCCCGCTGGCGCGCCGCACGCCCGTCGATACCTCGGCGGGTTTCGACTCCGAGGCCGGCACGCGCGTTTTCTTCAAGTGCGAGAACCTGCAGCGCGGCGGCGCGTTCAAGATCCGCGGGGCGTCGAACCTGATTCTGTCGCTGCCCGAATCCGCGCTGGCGCAGGGCGTGGTGGCGTACTCCTCCGGCAACCATGCGCAGGCCACTGCCATCGCTGCCCGTCACGTGCGCGCCCAGGCCACCATCGTGATGCCCGAGGATGCGCCCCGCTCCAAGATGGAAGCCACGCGCGCATACGGCGCCCGCATCGTGACTTACGACCGGCTCAAGGATAGCCGCGAGTTGATCGCCCGGAAGCTGCTCGAAGAGACCGGCGCCACCCTGATTCCGCCTTTCGATCACCCCATGATCATGGCCGGGCAGGGCACCGCCGCGCTGGAACTGCTGGAGCAAGCCGGTCCTCTGGACGGTCTGATCGCGCCCATCGGCGGCGGCGGCCTGCTCTCCGGCTGCGCCACCATCGCCCACGACATGCAGCCGTCCATACGCGTCTTCGGCGCCGAACCCCAAGGCGCCAACGATACGTTCCTGTCCCTGCTGGCCGGCAAACGCGTTTCGCTGCCGCGCACCGATACCATCGCCGATGGATTGCGAGCACCGCAGCCGGGCGAGCTGACGTTTCCGATTCTGCAGCGGCTGGTCGAACGTGTGGCGCTGGTGAGCGACGACGAGATCCGCGCCACGGTGAAGTTCCTGCTGCTGCGATTGAAGATCCTGGTGGAACCCAGTGGAGCGGCCGCCGCCGCCGCGGTGCTGTTTCACAAGCTGCCGCGCGACATTCGCAGGGTGGGCGTGGTGCTCTCGGGCGGGAACGTGGATTTCGAGGAGCTGGCGAAGTACTGAACGGCAGGCTTCGGGCGAGCTAAAGCATACCCCACTACCGCTGGTTGAACTTGAGGATCTTCTTGCGCAGACGGATGGATTGCGGAGTGACCTCCACGTATTCGTCCTCGCGTATGAATTCGATGGCCTGCTCCAGGTTGAGAATGCGCGGGGGAACCAGGCGGATGGCCTCGTCGGCGGTGGAAGCGCGCATGTTGGTGAGCTTCTTTTCCTTGACGATGTTCACGTCGATATCGCGCTCGCGCGCGTTCTCGCCCACCACCATGCCCTCGTAGACTTCCGTGCCGGGGGCCAGAAAGATTTCGCCGCGCTCCTGGAGATTGAAGATGGCGTAGCCAGTGGCGCGGCCGGCGCGGTCGGCCACCAGCGAACCAGTGGGCCGCATGGGAATTTCGCCCTGCCACTCGATGTAGCCCTCGAAGAGCGAGTTCATGATGGCGGTGCCGCGCGTATCCGTCAGCAGCTCGCTGCGCAGGCCGATCAGCCCGCGCGAGGGAATGTGGAACTCCAGGCGCACGCGTCCCGAGCCGTGGTTCACCATCTTGTTCATCTTGCCCTTGCGCGTGCCCAGCTTCTCGATCACCACGCCCAGGAACGATTCGGGGCAATCCACCACCAGCAGCTCCAGCGGCTCCTGCACCTGGCCATCCACCGTGCGGGTCAGGATCTCGGGCTTGCCCACGGCCAGCTCGTGGCCTTCGCGGCGCATCATTTCGATCAGAATGGCGAGCTGCAATTCGCCGCGGCCCATCACCTTGAACGTGTCGTGGCCCAGCTCCTCGACGCGAATCGAGACGTTGGTGAGCAGTTCCTTATCGAGCCTCTCGCGCAGGTTGCGCGAGGTCACCCATTGACCCTCGCGGCCGGCGAAGGGCGACGTGTTGATGGTGAACGCCATGGCGATGGTCGGCTCGTCGATGTGGATGGGCGGCAGCGGCGCGGGCGCCTCGGCGCTGGTGATCGTCTCGCCGATGGTGATGCCCTCGACCCCGGCGATGGCCAGGATATCGCCGGGGCATCCGATCGTCTCGTCCACGCGCTTGAGGCCCTCGAAGGAGTAAAGCTTGGTGATGCGCGTGGTCTGGAGCGAGCCGTCGCGCTTGGCGATGGCCACGGTGTCCCCGTAGTGCAGCGTTCCGTTGAGGACGCGGCCGATGGCCAGGCGGCCCAGGTAGTCGCTGTAATCCAGGTTGGCCACCAGCAGTTGCAGCACGGCATCCGGATCGGCCGCCGGCGCGGGAATGTTCTCGAGAATCGAATCGAACAGCGGGCGCAGGTCGTTCGAAGGGTCGTCCATGGTGCGCTTGGCCACGCCTGTTTTCGAGATCGTATAGAGCACCGGGAAATCGAGCTGGTCCTCGGTGGCGTCGAGATCGATGAACAGATCGTAGATCTCGTTGAGCACCTCCGGCACGCGCGCATCGGGGCGGTCGATCTTGTTGATCACCACGATGGGCGGCAGATGCGCCTCGAGGGCTTTCATGAGAACGTAACGCGTCTGTGGCAGCGGTCCTTCGCTGGCGTCCACCAGGAGCATGACGCCATCCACGATCTTCAGGGCGCGCTCCACTTCGCCGCCGAAATCGCTGTGGCCGGGCGTATCCACGATGTTGATCTTGACGCCGCGGTAGCGCACGCCGGTGATTTTGGAGAGGATGGTGATGCCGCGCTCGCGCTCGAGATCATTGGAATCCATGACCCGTTCCATGGGCTGCTCGTGGCTTCCGAAGATGCCGCTTTGATGGAGCATGGCGTCCACCAGAGTTGTCTTGCCGTGATCGACGTGGGCGATGATGGCGATATTGCGGATAGATGAGTTGCTGCCGTTCATTGTTTTTTCGGGGCGAGGCTACAGGCGTGGCGCTAGCGCTAAGTAAGAGTTTAACATGCGGCTCAGTAGAGCCGGTTGCGGTACTGCTCTTCGATGCCGCGCTCGTATTCATCGGCCTTGCCGCCGATCTCATCGGCCACAATTTTTCCGAGCGAGGGAAACGCTCCACGCGGAACGCGACGGTCCGGATTCCAGAGATCGGATCGAATCAGGGGTTTGCCGCAATGAAAGAATACTTCTTCGATCGCCACCAGCATGCCGCACACAGGCGGCTTTCCGTTGACGGCCAGGCTCGCCAGCAGCTCGGGATCGAGCGTGAGGCGCACGGTCCCATTTACGCGCAGCGACTCATTGACTCCGGGCACCAAAAAGAGCAGGCCTACGTGCGGGTTCTCGACGATGTTCATAGCTGTATCGGCGCGCTTATTGCCGATCCGGTCGGGGATCAGGAGGGTGCGGTCGTCCACGACGGCCACGAATCCTGGAGCGTCGCCGCGCGGCGAGGCATCCGCACGGCCCTGCGCGTCCGAAGTCGCCATCACCAGTAGCGGCGAGAGGGCTATGAAATGGCGGCAATGGTGGTCGAGCCGATCCATCTCCTTCGCCGTGGACATATGGCTCGGCTCGCCATAATGGTCGCGGACGGCCGCACGGTCGCACAGTTCCTTCGGGGTGAGACTCTCCATCGCTCAATTCTCCCACTTGATTTTGAGCCGTGGATCGAGCGGGTAGATCGGGCGCGGCACATGGCGATAGGGAAGCGTCTTCAATTTCGGCGAGCTGACGCCGGGAGTGTCGACGAGAAACACCCGCTTCGCGATCGGCTCGTAAGCCGCACGGAATCCGTTCGGACTCTTCACCACCACGAGGCGCATGCGCGCGGGTTCGATTCCATGGCTACGGAACAGCTCGGGATCCACGGTCATCGAAGGCCGCTCGGCGACCAACAGCCGGATCGCGCCGATATCGAGCACCGCGGCCCGCCCCATGGAGACTTCGACGCCCTGATTGTAACCGCGCGCCTGCCCGGTCCAGCGGCCGTCCGAAATCATCCGGACGCGCGCGGAGATGCGAACCGGACGCGAGTTCCGGCGATCGAACTTGCCGCCCACGGATGTCTTGATCGTGGCGCCCACCCCGGCCGCGACGGCGATCTGCACCGCTTCGGGATCGACCACGAACAGGGCCGCCGGAACGTCGCAGCCCATCTCGAGAAGCGGTCCCAGAACGCCCGTGCTGTCGCCCGGAGAGCCGGAACCGGTGCTGTCGGCGGGTTCGGAAATCACGGTTAGACCACCGCCCGATCGCAGCGCTTCGCGGAGCGCGCGCCGCACCGGCGTCAGCTTCACGTCGAACTCATGTCGCGATTCCCAAAACGCGCGCGCCAGCGCATCCACCTGCCGCACGCCCGCCGCCGGATCGCCGTTCGTCACCGAGACGACGCTGCATCCCATCTCCGGCACATCCAGCCAGGGCTGGACTCCGAATACGGAAACGATTTCGGCCGCGCCGCTCTCCTCGGTCTTGATGGCGTCGTTCATCAGCCTCCCGAACGGCCCCGAGGTGGTTTGCATGTTCTCCGCCGGAACGATCAGCGGCAGCTTGCGGAACGCCATCGCCGGCTGAACCGTCCCCGCCAGGATCTTCATGAGTAGTTCCGCGGCGCGCTGGCCGGTCTCGAACAAATCGGTATGCGGGTAGGTCTTGTATCCCACCAGCGCCGTGGCGCATTCGGTCATCTGGCGGGTCACGTTGGCATGCAGGTCGAGCGTGGCCACGATGGGCGTCTTCGGCCCGACTATCGCGCGCGCGGCGCGGAGCACTTCGCCCGCCACATCCGGAGCCGGCTCCGCGGTCTGTCCGCCATGCAGTGCCAGCAGCAGCGCATCGGGCGAGCGCACGCCGGCGAGGCTCTTGCGGAACTCTTTCAGGATGCGGGCGAAATCCGGCGCCTGAACGGGTCCGGCGGTAACGGACCAGCCGGCCAGCATGGGCGCGAGCTTGCGCCGCGATTGGGCGAGCACGTTCAAGAACCCGCCCATCTCGGTTGCGGCTGCTCTGTGCCGCTCCATGGCGCGGCCGCCGAACGCGAAATCGAAATCCCGATAGCGCGTTTTCACCGGCGAAAAGTCGTTGCTCTCCTGAATGAACGATCCGATCGCAATTGCCATTTGAGAATTCCTAGTCGGAAACCTTCCAGTGTAAGTCGAATCTCGCGTCGGCGCTTGACACGTCTCGCGCCAGCGCCGACAATCGATCTGGCGCCGCTGGGCGCGCCGGGAGAACGATTCCATGATACGAACGATCGAAAAAATGCTGAGCGATTTCGAATGCGGCAAGCTGACCCGCCGCCAACTTGCCGTTTCCCTCGCGACGCTGGTCGCCTCCGCGCAGACCACGCCGAAACCGAAGGGCCTCAAGGCCGTCAGCATCAACCACGTCACCCTGAAAGTCCCCGACCTGCACCGCACCTCGAAGTTCTACCAGGAATTTTTCGGGATGCCGCTGAAGCAGCAATCGGCGACCATCCATATTCTCGGTGTGGGAGACTCTTTCTTCGGCCTCGAACAGGGCACAGGCCAGCCCGCGCACCTCGATCACTACGATTTCGGAATCGCCGATTTCAACGCCGACGAGGCGCGCGCGAAATTAAAGGCGCTCAACTTGAAATCCGACGCCAGCAATTCAAAGGAGTCGTTCAAGTTTTTCGATCCGGATGGCTTCCAGGTCCAATTGAACGCGCCCGATTATGTCGGTCACGTGAGCTGACGGCGGCCTGTCCTCTCCCGGTCACAGCCCGCGCGCAAACGCGGTTGCGTTTTGCCAAGGACCGGCCAGAACGTACCAGACCAGGCTCTTCGAGGCGATTCCATCCTCCGCTTCGCTGCCGCTCAGGTGGAAGCTGTGATTGCGCCACAGAGGCTCGGTGCCTCCTCCTCCGCCCACTTTGCCGGTGAAGTTGCTGGAGGGCATCGCCACTCCCAGCCCGTCCGCGCGGTCTTCGCGATAGAAGCCGCCGGCCACGTACCGGGTGGCGGCCGGATCGCAGGGGCAGTTCTCGGGGCTGACAAGCTGCGTCGGGAATTCCCAGGGCGCGTACGCGGCGAAATCGAAGGCGAACGGCCCCACCTTCTCGTCCGCGATATGCGTGAAGCGCTCCTCCAGCTTCAGGTAATACTTGGGCTCGCCGGCCGGATTGGGAACCCAGGAGGCGTGGGTTTCAAGCGTATAGGGCGAGAAATAGCTCAGGGGCGCCATTTCGTTGACCCGTCCGCCCCACACGGCGATCAGGGGCTTCTCATAGAAGGCGTTGTTGTGATTGAAATCCAGCATCATGGTCAGGGTCGTGATTTCCTGGGTCCCATTGCAGGCGACGCCGGTGACGGGCGACATGGCCGAGCCGTCGCCGGCCTGCGTGGGATTGTAGTCGCCTTTCCAAGGGCCGTGGGTCATGCCGTTGTGAAAAGCCATTTGCAACAGGCCGCCGCCGTTGTACCCCCAGATGTGTTCCGCGCCCTTGTATTTGAGGGAGACGATGGCGCCGCCCTGGGACATGTCGAAGAGCACAGTTTGCTCGCCGGCCGGGTCTTTCAGGATGACGGCCTGCTCGGGTTGGTCCGGCTGCATCTTATATTCGGTGACCCGGCAGGCGGCGCGCACCGCCGGAACTTCCGGAGGATTGCCGGGCGGCAGGGCGGCCACCGGAAGAGGCGGCTTATCAGTCTTGGGCTGCCGCGCGGCGAAGGCCCGAGCCTGTTCCCACGGTCCGGCGCACACGAACCAACTGAAGCGGAATGCCGCGATGCCATCGAGCGATCTTTCGAGCACCGTGGCAAAAGTGTGCCGGGGAGCCGCCCAGACCGCGCCGTACAGGAGCACCACGAATTCGGCGTTATCGCGCGTGTAGGCTTGGGAAGTCTGCCAGGCGGCGGTGGGCACCACGGTGGCGACGCCGATGGTTTTGGCGGCATCCTCGTAATGTCCGGCCGCCAGCGCGGGAGCCGTGTTGCTGGTGCACGGGGATTGCTCGGTGCAATTCTCGGGTAACGACGTGAAGTTATCGAAGTTCCACGGCGACGCGCCGGAGAGGAACCAGCGTATGGAGCCGGAAGGCTCGGCGCGCAGGTGCACCACCGATTGATCGAGTGCCAGGTAGTATTGCGGAGCGTTGCCGGGGTTCTTGACCCACCGGGCGTTGGTCTCGATAGCGTAGGGCGTGGAATAGCCCGGCGGAAAATAGTCGCTGATCTTGCCCGCCCAGACGCCTAGCAGCTTATCCTTCTGGAAGGTATTATCCGCGCTGCGGTCGATCATCATGGCGAAGGCGCGCAGGGATTGCTGCCCGTGGCACCCCACGCCGCCGACCGTGGCGGGCACACCCATGCTCGAATCTCCCTGGTCCGGATTGAAAGCCGTCCAGTAGGTGCTGCGCCGGGCATTCGCGGCGGTAGGCTGGTGCATCAGATAGAGCGCCACGTCCGCGCCCGCGCTCTGCCCATAGAGCATTTCCTTGCCCTTATAGCGCAGAGAGATCAAGGCGGCGCCGTGCTTCAGATCGAAGCGCGCTTCCTGCTCGCCGGCGGGATCGCGCAGTACGGCCACTTGAACTTTGCCCTCCACCTGTGTGGATTGCCAGGCCGTGACGGCTTTGGCGGGATAATCCTCGACCGTGCAGGTGGCATCGGGAATCTTTTGTGCGCCCGCCGATGACACGAGGGCGCAGATTCCAATGAGCAGACTGGCGATCCTCACTTCCGTTCCTCCTTCGAATTCGGCCTGGCAGGCGGCGCGTGCAAATGTTTAGCCTACCGCTTCGGTGCAACGGGCGCGGGCAAGTTCGTCGGCGGCCGCTTCCTGACGGTTGCGGCTCGGTACGCGACCTCGTTCTGAGCCGCGGCCGCGAGGGAGCCGTGCCGCCGCCCGAGCGCCGATTGCTATCGTATATGCTGAACGCGCGAGATGCCCCCCACTCCGGATCGGACTACGGCCGCCCAGCCCGCCAAATTCGCCCCCCTGAGCGGCGTGCCGCGAGGGGTCATGATCCTCGCCGCATCCGTCAATCTGCTGAGCTACATGGATCGCGTGGCGGTCTCCATGGCGGCGCCGCGTTTGCAGCGCGACCTGCACTTCGGCCCCACTCAGATGGGCGTGATCTTCGGAGCCTTCAGCCTGTGCTACGCGCTGGCGCAAGCCCCCTGGGGCGCGCTGGCGGACCGCCGGGGAGCGCGCCGCATTGTTGCCCTGGGAGTGGCGGCCTGGTCCGTCTTTACCGGCTTGACGGCGCTGACGTGGAACTTCCTCTCGCTGCTGGCGGTGCGGTTTCTGTTCGGTCTTTCGGAGGCGGCGGGTTCGCCCGCGGTGGCTTCGGTTTTCCGGCGGCTGGTGGCCGAAGATCGGCGCTCCACCGCGTTCGGGTTCTTTCTGGCCGGCGGGCGACTGGGCGGAGCCATCGCTCCGTACATCGCCGCTTTCCTCATGGTCCGCTTTGGCTGGCGGTGGATGTTCCTGGGCTTCGCGGTGCTGGGCGCATGCGCGGTCCCGTGCTGGCTGATAGGGGTTCCGCGGCGGATCGATAGCAAAGAAAGCGAGCCCGTGCGGCCGGAGAAAATGCGCAAAGCCGTCTTTTCGCCCCGGCTGCTGGCGCTGCTGGCGGTTTCGTTCGGCTACACGGTGATGTGGCAATTCTATATCACCTGGTTCCCAACCTACCTCATGGAAGTCCGCGGTTTCAATTTGCGGCAAACAGCCACTTATGCGAGCCTGCCCCTGCTTTTCGGCCTCTTCGCCACCTGGGGCGGAGGCTCTCTCTGCGACTCGCTCGGAAGGCGCTTCGGGATGCGCTCCACACGGCGGCTGTTTGGCTGGGCGACTCTGGCGGGGTCGGCCGCCCTGCTCTTCGCGGGCGCGTTCTGCTCCGCTCCCGGAACGGGGGCGGTTTTGATCGCGCTGGCGGCGGCCGGCGACCTGCTGCTGCCGGTGATGTGGGCCGTATCGGTCGAGATCGGCGGCCCAAACGCCGGGGCCGTTGCGGGATTGTTGAACGGCACGTCCAACCTCGGAGCCTTCGTCTCGCCCATCGCCATCGGATGGCTGGTCGAGAGATCGCACAATTGGCTGCTGGTGCTCGAAGTGGCGGCGCTGGTCAACGTCGCGGCGGCGCTGGTGTGGACCTTCGCCACGGCGGCGGATAAGAGCGGCTCGAAAGCTCGCTCCTAATTTGCAGTCCGCGCAGTTAGGCCCAGCATCCCCCAATCGCTCAGCGGCGTCGCGCGTCCGCGTCCGTACGGCGCTCCCGCTTCGCGAATCTCGAATGCCGAAACGGCCTTGCCCGCGACCGTTGCCAGCGCGTGCCCGAACAGCCAGCCCTTTTCATATTCCTCGCTGGCCCGCAGGTGCCCGCCCGAGCTGAGCATCGATAGGTAGGTCACGCCTTCGAGTTCGAGCCGCAGCATCTGGTGGATGTGCCCAGCAACCACGTATTGCACGCCGTACTTCCGGGCAAGCTGGTGCAATGGGAAATCCGGATTGCGCAGAGCCACCGGGATCAGCCAGGACGGCCGGTGCATCAGCACGAACTTCAGCGGTTGGGAGGCGTGCGCCTTCAGGTCGGATTCGAGAAAAGCCAGCTCCTCCGCCGGAAGTTCGTCGGAGCGGCTGTTATCGAGTATGGTGAAGTGCGCCGGCCCGTAGTCGAAGCCGTAATGCTGAGGGTGCGCGCTGTGCTGCCGGTAAAGCCGCTCCGAGGCCGCCGACCAGATGTCGTGGTTTCCCGGCGCCAGATAGAGCGGGATCTTGCGATATGGATCTAAGATCCGCTCCAACTCCCGCCACTCCGCCGGCGCCGCGGCATCGTCGTTTCCCTGGATGGTATCTCCCACGGTAACGACGAACGCCGGATGTTCCGCCGCCGTTTCCTTCCAAACCTGCTCGTAAACTCCGGGGCGCGCTTCGCCGGTGCGGTCGCCCAGGATTGCGAAGCGGAATTGGTCCGCCGGCGCGCATAGCAGCCAGCCGGCAAGCAGCGCCGCGGTTACGAGCATCGATAGGGGACGCATCGGGTTCGAGATCAGGGGATCTTGCAGGTTGCTCAAACCAGCGCCAAGCTGATTTTCAGGGCTGCATCGATCTTCGCCATAGTACCCGGCGAGAGAATGCCGTACACTCTGCCAAAGCGGGCTTCGTCAACCGTCCTGATTTGATTGCAGAGTGCCACGCTGTCTTTGTCGAGACCGCCCTCGCCTTTGGGGATCAAGACATTTATCGGGTACAGTCTCTTGAGATTTTCGGCGCCCTCGATTGCAACCACAATCGTCATGGGAGAATGCTGATTGCCGATGTCGTTTTGCACGACAAGGCACGGGCGTGTCTTGCGGATCTCGTGACCGACGGTTGGATCAAGGCTGATTTGCAGAACGGTTCCGCGAACGCAGCGGCCAGGCATCTAGAAATTCTCGTAATCCACCGCTGCGAACTCTTCGCCAATCGAGCGATCGTGCTCGGCGTTGAGGCGGTAGCCATCGGCCAGTTCCCGATCGAGCTTTTGCCGCTGAAGGAGGTCCAGGTATTGCTCCACGGCCGTCCTGATCAGTTCGCTTCGATTCATGTCGAGTTCAGCGACAACGCGCTCTGCGCGCGTTAAGAGAGGCTTGGGGAAATCCACAACGACTCTCCGCACGGCGGCAGCGTGCAAATCGCGTCTCCTCTTCTCCTTGCGGGCATTTTTCATCGCAGGCTACACCGGATAGGTACAGGCCACACCGGATAGGTATGAGTATTACACATTCTTGTGCGATCCGTACTACACTTCCGCTTGCACTCCGGATGTCACGCTTAAAAATAACAAAAATAGAAGGTTACGGATTTTCTGGGCCATTGACTGTCATCAATTGGCGCGTTATCCCAGTAAATCCAGCGCCGCCTGGATCTCGCTGCGCGCGTGCGCGTCGCCCTTGCGCGCGGAGGCTTCCAGACCGCGACGGTATACCTCGCGGGCCTCCTCCTCGCGCCCGCAGCGCTCCAGCGTCTGGCCGGCATGGTAGTAGGCTGGCACGTAATCCGGCGAGGAGGCAAGCAGGGCGCGGAATTCGCCGGCCGCGCTTTCCAGGTCGCCCGACGTGCGGTATTCCATGGCCAGACCGTATCTCGAAAAGGTGTCCAGCGGGTTTTGCGCCACCAAACCCTTCAGAATTTCCAGCCGGGAGGTTGCCATCTCTTGTGCTACTATACCAGCGAAATGTGCTGCCCCTACTTCTCGCCTGTGCGGCGCGCGTTGGGCTCGGGCGGGCCTCTGGGCGACAACTGGGCGGGGGTGTGCCACGCGAACGCGGACGCGCCGGAGGATCCCGACCCAGAGGCGCTGCGGCGCTTCTGCAATCCCGGCTACGCGCGGGGCGGCTGTGCCCGGTTTCCCGAGGGCGACGGCCCGGACGCCGTGCGCTTCGCCATTTGGCGCGACGATGGCGCCTCGATTTCGGTGCGCTTCGCCATCGAGCGCGATCATCACCCCTTTACCCACGGCACACTCGAATATGCGCGGGACGCCGCCCAATTCCACACGCCGCCCGAGAGCGCACTTTTGGATCGACAAGCGCTCGCCTACATCCAAGGTTATAGGCGCCGCAAGGGAGAATCGGCGGCCGCCTGAACCAATTCGCGAGAAGGAAATTCAGGAGAGAAACAACTGATGATGGAAGGTAAGCGGGTGCGCGAGTCGCAGTCGGAGTATTCCGAGCTGGCGCTGCCCACCGACGTGAATGTCCTGGGAAACGTCCTGGGAGGCAAAGTGATGCACCTGGTGGATTTGGCGGGAGCCATGGCGGCCATACGCCACGCGCGCCGCCCGGTGGTCACAGCGGCCGTGGATAGCCTCGAGTTCCTGCATCCGGTGCACGTGGGGCAGCTCATTGTGCTGCGATCTTCGGTAAATCGCGCGTTCCACACCTCGATGGAAGTGGGCGTTCAGGTCGAAACCGAGAATCTGGTGACCGGAGAGAAACTCCACACCTGCTCGGCCTATCTGACGTTCGTGGCGCTGGATGAAAATGGAAAAGCCACACTCGTGCCGCCCGTGATCCCGGAGACCGAAGAAGAAAACCGCCGTTATCGCGAGGCCGGCGAGAGACGCGCGCATCGCTTGGCCACGCGCTCGCGCTCGAAAGCGTGAAGCCGCTCAGGCCTCTTTGTACATATATTTAATACTGGGCTTGTAGAGCAGCAGGTTCGGCCCTTCGGTGCGGTTTACCTTCAGACAACATTTGTCGTACCACTCGATCGTACCGTGCAGCGTCTCTCCATCGCGGAGCACGAACACCATCGGTGTCTTTGCCTGCATCTGCTTGACGTAGTAGAAGTTCTCCGCATTCGTCTGGTCCGGTGGCACCGGTTTTTTTTGCTGCTGCTGAGGGGGGCGGCGGGGAGGGGCAATCTGCTCCTTGATCTCGTTGAGAGACGGACGAATCAGTTTCCGATTGACAGCTTCCACGGGATGCCATCCTTGCGAAGAGTTTTATTGGTTGACCGTCGCTACTCACGAGAGCGGAGCGGTTTTCGTTGGATCAAATAGTCCGACTTGAACTCATAAATAGCACAACGGATGAGCCGCTGCAACGTTCACCGCGGGTTCACGGCCCGCTTCCCGGCTCACCTTCCGAACCAGCGCTGCCGCAGCGCCTTTACCCCGTCTTTGAAGCGCTGGGCCAGACTCGGACGGGGCTGTGCCGTGGGAGGGGCCGGCAGCCCGGCCTGAGCGTTGGCCGGGACGGCTCCGGTGGGAGTCTTGGGTACCCAGACCGGCGGGACCGCCTCGCAAGGGCGTTCGCCGGCGAAGCGCACAATGTTCGATAGCATGGCGTACTCGCGGCGGTAGCGCTGTCCGTCGCTTTTAGCCACACATATGGAAAATCCCCCATAGCGTTCGGTCGAAGGCGCGCCGTTACCCCGCGACGCCGTGGAGATCGCCACGTTTTCCAGCAGTACCGGCGCGTACCCCTCGATGTTGCGTTCGATGTACGCGGTTTCATAGCGGTGGCGGCGCAGGCTCCAGACGAACACCCGGAAACTGTCGAAGTCGTAGGAATCGGCCGCGCTTCCGACGGTGGTCCAGAGCCAGGTGGTCTTCTTCAGATCGCCATCCTGGGTCTCTCCCAGCGGGAAATAAGAAACGATGCGGCGGCCTTCGGCGTACTGCGCCACATCATCGGGGATGCCCATCACCAGCCTGCGCGTGAGCACCCATCCGGCGGTCCCACCCGACGCACGGATCAGGCTCCAATCTTCGGTGGGCGGCGGCGGAGCGGGCTCGGGCGGCTGCTCGTCTCCGGGATCTTCCTGGCTCAGGTCGGTGTGCGAAAGATCCAGCCAATTGGACGGCGGGGAGGGGGGCTTGGGTAGGGGTGGCGGCGGATATTTCGATGGCTTGGGAGGAGTGGCCTTGCGCACGCTCTTGGGCTTCTTGGGGGCCGGCGGCAGAAGGGGCTGGCGAGGGGTCTCCATGCGCGCCAGGCGGGCATGCCCCAGCACGTCTACCTTCTCTTTCTCCTTGACCTGAAAGAAGCTGGGCGACCCGCGATCCGGCTGGGTATGCACGTTGAGTTCGCCGAAGGAGGTGGCCTGCCCCTGAACCGGCATGCGGGCGGCGCGCGCCGCCAGATCCTTGAGGGAAGCCATTTCGTCGGAGCTGAGCAGCTCGCGCTCGTCGGTCCAGCCTTCAGCTCCGGAGGGCGTCCGCACGCGCAGAAAGCGGCGGCGGCGCTGCAGGATCTCCAGGCGGTCGCCGTGCTTCACGGTGGCGACAGGACGAGATTCCACGGGGATATCGCCCCGAATCTTGAGGGTAGCGGGGCCGACGAACGCTTCTCCGATGGCAGGCACGTGCGGGGGACCCCCCCGACAGCCGGCCAGCAGCAAGAGCAAAGCGATTGCGGCGGCAAGCTTGCCTCTCACGCTTTTGTGCACTTTTCTCTCTTATTTTAGCAGCCGGATTTTAACAGGCGTATTTCAGAATGCGCCCGCGGCTTAGCGCGGTCCGCCAGCCCTCCATCGCGGCCTTTTTCCTGGGGCCGGTCGATCTTGCCGATGGGGTCGCGCACGTCCTCGACGCGCTTCGGATCGTTTTCCTACATGCCGATTTCCTGGTCGTAGTAAAGAAGCAATGTCGGATCGATGGCCCGGTGATCGGAAATGTCGCAGCCGAAATGCACGATATCCTTTGTGCATGTTCCCCGGCGGGGCGATTCTCGCCGCGGAGCGCAAACGTTCTATCATCGATCAGGTGCCGGAGAGATGCTGGAGTGGCTGGACCTGCGCCGCCGCGACTATGTGGAATACGACGTCGAAGCGGACCCGGCCGCGGTCGAGTGGGAGACGGCCGTGTGATCGAGGTGCGCTGGCAGGGCCGCGGCTGCATCGTGGGATCGGGTCCGACCGGCGCCTGAGGCATCCATGAGCGAGTACGATAACGAGCTTTCGAAGATTGTCGCCGAGCTGAACCGGGCCGCGCCCAGCCAGAAGACCGCCGAGCGCGTGCCGCGATCCACCGCCTCGCTCGAAGAGCTTCTGAAGTACGCGGCCGGCCGCAACGCCTCGGACGTGCTGCTCATCGCGGGCGCGCCGCCGGTGCTGCGCGTACAGGGGGCGCTGGTGCCCGGCACGGGCCCCGGGCTCGAGCCGGAGGACGTGAACAGCTACGTTCTGCCGCTGCTCGAACCGCCGCAGCTCGAAGAACTGCGGCAGAAGAAATCCGTGGACCTGGGCTTCGTGCGCGAGGGCCTGGGGCGCTTCCGTGTGAACCTGCACCACCAGCGCGGCACGGTGGCGGCCAGCATCCGGCTGCTGCCCGCGCGCATTCCCTCGCTCGAATCGCTGCACCTACCGGCCTCGCTGGCCAAACTGGCCGAGCGGCGCCAGGGCCTGGTGCTGGTGACCGGGCCGACGGGCTGCGGCAAAAGCTCCACGCTGGCCGCTCTAATCGATCTGGTCAACACGCGCCGCGCGGCGCACGTGGTGACTATCGAAGACCCGGTGGAATACCAGCACGCCAACCGGAGCGCCATCATCGAGCAGATCGAAGTGGGCCGCGACACGCCGGATTTCGCGGGCACCTTGCGGAGCATTCTGCGCCAGACCCCGGACGTGATCCTGGTAGGCGAGATGCGCGACGCCGAGACCATCGCGACCGTGCTGACGGGTGCCGAGACCGGGCACCTGGTGCTTTCCACGCTGCACACCAACGACTCCGTGCAGGCCGTCAGCCGCATACTCGATTCCTTCCCCGCCGCCAACCAGCCGCAGATCCGGCAGCAGTTTTCGCTGGCGCTGGCGGCCATCATCGCGCAACAGCTCGTGCCCGGCTCGGACGGCGTCTCGCGATGGCCGGCCACCGAGATCATGCTGGCCACCGACGCGGTGCGCGCGCTGATCCGCAAGGGCGACGACCACCAGCTCCGCTCGCAGGTTTCGGTGGGCCGCGCCGAAGGCATGATCACCATGGAGCAATCCCTGGCCGAGCTGATGCGGGCCGGCCGGATCACGCGCGAGACGGCCCTGGCGCACTGCCTGCGTGCCGACGATTTCGAGCGCTACGCAGCGGGGTAGGACAGAACGAAAGTAATTCGTTTCGAACGCCCGCCGGCCGGCGCGCGCGCTACGATGGACACATGCGAATGTTCACGTCGACACTTGCCATAGCGCTCCTCTGCGCGCCGTTTTCCGTGGCCTCGGAGAAGAGTAAAACTGCTGAGCGGCTGGGGGACTCGGCCGACCTCTTCTCTGAAGTCATGGGTACGCCGGACCGGTCTATCCCGCAGAACCTCCTGGATAAGGCCCAGTGCATCATCCTGGTCCCCGGGTTGAAGAAGGCCGCCTTCGGAATCGGGGGCAAATGGGGCCGCGGCTTCGCCGTGTGCCGCGGCGCCAACGGGCAGGGCTGGGGACCGCCGGCGGCCATACGCATTGAAGGCGGCGGCGTGGGCTTCCAGATCGGCGTTTCTTCCACCGACGTCATTCTACTGGTGATGAACGAACGCGGTATGCGGCGCCTGACCACCAGTAAATTCACGGTCGGAGGCGACGCCACGGCGGCCGCCGGTCCGGTGGGCCGCAATGCCACGGCGCAGACTGATGCCTTCATGAGCGCCGAGATCCTCTCCTGGTCGCGCTCGAGGGGTCTGTTTGCCGGGGTCTCGCTCGATGGCGCCACGCTGCGCAACGATATCGACGAGAACGAGGCGATGTACGGCCAACGCTGGGGCAATAAACAGATCCTGACCAGCGGAGCCAAGCCGCCCGAGATGGCCTCCAGGCTTCTTACTATTCTGAATAAGTACTCCAGCCGCAAGACGAGCTGAGCGGCGCACGGGGCCCGACGCTTCAGATCGTCAGGGTGATTTTGCTGAGGGTGCGGGGGCGGTCCGGATCGAGGCCTTTGCGCGCGGCCAGCCAGGCGGCGAAGAGCTGCGCCGGCACGATGTAAGGAATCGGCGTCAGTGTTTCCGGGACACGGCGGGGCAGCTCGATCAGGCGCGTGGCGCGCGCCGCCACTTCCCGGTTTCCCGAATCCGTGATGGCCACGATCTCCGCGCGCAGCCCCTGCAGGCGCGTGAGGGTGGCGCCGATCGAGGGCCAGGTAACCCCCGGAGGAGCGAAGGCGAAGACCGGAAAGCTCGGTTCTACCAGGGCTATGGGGCCGTGCATGAAGTCGGCCGAAGAGAAGCGCTCTGCCACCACGTAGCACGTCTCCATCAGCTTGAGGCCGAATTCGAAGGCGTTGGCGTAGTTCAGCCCGCGCCCCACCACCGCGGCGTAGCGCATGTAACGATAGCGCTCGGAAAGGCCGGCGATCTCCGGTTCCAGGCGCAGCGCGGCGGCCGCGGCATCGGGAATCCGCCGCAGCCGCTCCAGCTTGACCGCTCCGCCCAGCGCATACGCCAGCAGGTAAAGCATCAGCATCTGGCCGGTGTAGGTCTTGGTGGCGGCGACGCTCTTTTCCTTGTGCGCGCGCAGCAGGAAGACGTGCTCCGCCAGGCGCGCCAGCGTGCTCGCGCGCTCGTTGGTGATCCCCAGGGTGAGGGCGC
>CAYRWE010000098.1:0-17152 GCA_964427655.1 uncultured Solibacteraceae bacterium
TTCCAGCACGCGGCCATTTCGCGCGAGGATTCCAAGCGTTGGCTGGATTGGGCTTTCCGCCGCGATTTCGAAATCAACGGCCCCAGCATTTATCGCATCTGCCGCACCACGCTGGAGGGCTGGCTGCGTTACAAGAACGATCCCGATCCGCGCGTGCGCGAGCGCTTCGCCCGCGAAGCCAAGTCGCTGCGTGAGGGCTATGCCGCCGCCTTGTGGGCCATGGAGAAGCACCTCCGCCGGACCAACGAATCGGTGAGCGAGAGCATCCGCGCCCTGCGCAAGCAGGTGGCCGACGAGTTCGGATGGATGAGCGGCGCAGTCGCGCGGGCTTTAGGGCCGGTACTATTATGGTCCGCCCGGCGCGAGGAAAAGCACCTGCTTGCGGGCAAGACTTATGAGCCCCGCACCATTATCGAGCGGCGCAACTGGACCCTGCCGGTGGTGCCCATCGCGCCGCCGTTCACTGCCCAAGAAGAACCCTTAGGCTCCTGATCTCGCCCGAGCGGATCTCCACGCTCGACGTGTTTTGGCGGCCGTCCTTCTGCACCGTGATTTGATACGTCCCGGGGGCCAGCGCTAGCTGCGCGGGGGTGGTCTGTGGCACGGCCTGGCCGTTCACCAATACCGCCGCTCCCGCCGGATCGCTGCTCAGCATCAGGGTGCCTCCGGTGGAACGCAGCACTACGGGCGGTATCTCGAGCGGCCCGCTTCCCACCTCGATCTGGCGATGTTCCACCTGGTAGCCCGGCATGGTAATGGCGACGATGTGGCGGCCGGGTGCGGCATTCAGCGAGCACGGCGTTTTGCAGGCCGTATCGGGACGCCCGTCCAGCGTGGCCGTGGCGCCCCCCGGACTGCTGATGATGTCGACCTGCTGCGGGCGGACGGGCAGCGCTGGCCTCTCGCGGACGGCCATCTTCGGCTCGGCCGCCTGTTTCACCGCCGGCTCCTCCGAGCGCGCCGGCGGCTCCGCGCGGACCGCTTCCCCGGCACCGGTTTCGGAGGCCGGCACGTGGCTCGGCTTCGGCTCGGCGGGGCTGGCCTCGGAGGACGGCATGGGGCTGGGCTTGGTCTCGGCCGGTAATGAAGCCGGGGCCGGCGGCGGAGACACAGCCGCGGTGGAATTGGCGGATGGCTCGGCCGCCGGGGGAGTCTGGGCCTGTCCCCCGGCGAGCGCCGCGGCTGGCGCTTCAGCCGGTGGCGCCGTTGTCTCCGGAGCCGTTCCGCGCCCCACGAGCGCCGTCCACTGTTGCGAAACCCATTGGAGTTTCCCCGGGAGCGAGGGATCCGCCTGCCAGCCGATCAGCGCCAGTAGCGCGGCCGCCACCAGAATCGCGCCTATGAACGCTAGAAATCCCGACCTTCGCTTCCCCGAGCGTTCGACCGTGGTGGTGGATTCCGCGCGCGACGGTGCATGCCCCGGAGGCAAAGTTATTAACGGGGCCGCATCGGTAACAGTGGGCGAATTCAGGCTGCCCCCGCGCGCCATGGCCTTCCAGCCGCGGGTCGCATCGCAGGCTTTCTCGAGCGCGTTCACGAACTCCGAGCAGGTACGATAGCGGCCGTCCGGCTTCTTGGCCAGCGCCTTGCGCAGCGCGCTCTCGATGGCCCCGCTGAGCGTGGGGTTCAGGCGCTGCGGCGGCGCCGGCTCGTCCGCCACAATCTTGAAAACCACCGTGGTAAGCTGCTCTCCCGTATAGGGTTTTTCCCCGGTGAGCATCTCATAGGCGATCACCGCCAGGGAAAACTGGTCCGAGCGCCCATCCACGTTCTGGCCCTGCACCTGTTCGGGCGACATATAGTGCGGCGTGCCCACGATCGACCCGGTCATAGTGAACTGCTCGGAGGCGGTGATCTTGGCGATGCCGAAATCCGTGACCTTAGCCGTATCGCCCGCCGCCAGCATGATATTGGCCGGCTTGATGTCGCGGTGCACGATGCCCTTCTGATGGGCGTAATCGAGCGCCGCGGCGGTCTGCCCCAGGATGCCGAACATGCGACCGCCAGGTATCGCCTGCTCGGAGAGCACGTGATCGAGCGTCGGCCCATCCACGTACTCCATGGCGATATAGGCCAGCTCGCCCTGCTGCTCCACGTCGTAAATGGTCACGATCCCGGGGTGGGAGAGGATGCCGGCGGAGCGCGCCTCGCGGAACAGGCGCTCGCGCATGCGCCCCTGCTCATCCGCGTTGCGCCCGCCTAACTGGATGGTCTTGATGGCCACCGGGCGGCCGATATTTGGGTCGATGGCATGGTACACCACGCCCATGGCTCCGCGGCCCAGTTCCCTGACGATCTTATACCGCCCGATCCGGTCCATCCAGTTCTAGTGATAGCACACGCGGGCCTGAAAGCCTCACCCACAGTGGTGATACCATTGTGGGCTACTCCCAGGCAGGAATATGGATCATATCCTCTCCATTGTTTTGTTTACGCCGCTCGCCGGTCTTGTGATACTGCTGTTTATCCCCGCTTCCAACCCGCGGGCCGTCAAACTCTGGGCCAACGCCGTTGCCCTGCTCGGTTTCCTGGTCTCCCTGCCGCTAGTCTTCCTGTTCGACCGCACCAAAGACTTCCAATTCGTCGAGCGGGCCCCCTGGATTCCCACGCTAGGCGCCAGCTACCACATCGGCATCGACGGGTTGAGTCTGCTGCTGGTCATGCTGACCACGCTCGTCGGCTTCATAGCGATCCTTTCGAGCTGGAACAGCGTCACCGACCGGCTCAAGGAATATTACGCCTTTTTCCTGCTCCTTCAGACCGCCATGCTGGGCGTTTTCATGTCGCTCGATTTCCTGCTGTTCTTCGTCTTTTGGGAAACCGGGCTGGTGCCCATGTACTTCATCATCGCCATATGGGGCGGTCCGCGGCGCGTCTACGCGGCCACCAAGTTCGTGATTTACACCCTGATCGGCTCGGTGATCATGATGCTGGGCATCCTGACGCTTTACTACCAGCACTACCTCCAGTTTCAGATGCTCAGCTTCGATATCGCCGACCTCATGCGCACCCAGATCCCGGCCACTATGCAATGGTGGATCTTCTGGGCCTTCTTCCTGGGGTTCGCCGTTAAGGTGCCTATGTGGCCCTTCCACACCTGGCTGCCGGACGCCCATGTGGAAGCTCCCACGGCCGGTTCCGTCATCCTGGCCAGCGTCCTGCTGAAGATGGGGACTTACGGTTTCCTCCGATTCTCCGTGCCGCTGCTGCCCGATGCAGCCAGGAACCCGGCCATCGTGAACACCATGGCCATTCTCTCCATGATTGCCATCGTGTACGGCGCCTTGGCGTCGCTGATGCAAAAGGATTGGAAGAAGCTGGTGGCCTTCTCCTCGGTGAGCCACCTGGGCTTTTGCACCCTGGGCATCTTCGCTCTCAATCCGGCCGGCATAGCGGGTTCCATCATCCAGCAGATCAACCACGGGATCTCGACCGGTATGCTCTTCTTGATCGTGGGCGTAGTTTACGAGCGCCGGCACACGCGCGAAATCTCAGAATATGGCGGCCTGATGCGCATCATGCCGATCTTCACGGTGATTTTCGGCATTGCCGCGCTCAGCTCGATGGGCATGCCGCCGCTGAACGGTTTCATCGGCGAGATCGCGATTCTGAGCGGGGCTTATCAGGTCTCCCTGAACTGGGCGTTCTGGGGGGCGGTGGGGATAGCGCTGGGCGCGGCCTACCTGCTCTGGCTTTTTCAACGCACCATGCTGGGCGAAGTCAGCGAAAAGAACCGCCTGCTGAAAGATCTTTCCTTGCGCGAGATTCTGGTCTTCGCCCCGCTCATCGTGTGGGCCTTCTGGATCGGCTTGAATCCGCAGCCCTACTTCCGCGTGCTGGACCGACCGGTGGCGCAGATCGTCGAGCGCGTACACCCGGGCTACTATGCCGAACGGCACTTACCGAATCCACTGGGAGCGAATGGAGTGCCGGCGGGTTTGAGATAGAGCCTGGCTGTATACGCCCGGCGGCTGGTCGGTGTTCTTAAGGTTACAACCAGGTTTCTACGCTGTACCGATCAGGCGCAGCTTCCCGAGCCGGCCCGATATTGCAGTGCGCGGCTTTCCGCCAGTGCATCCAGCTTGACCCTCAGGCCGCTTAGCGCTGCTTCCAACGTTGCCCGGTCCCACCGATTCAGATTCGGAACTGTGGGCAAGAGCGCCTTGGCCCTTTCAAATGCCTCTTCCGCCTGGGCGTGGGACGCGGATCCCTTGACCCCTGCGTTTGCAAGCGCCAAGCCGCGGTCCAATTCCATGCGTATCAGAGCTAACAATTCCCGATCCGTCTTAGCCCGTAACATTGCGAGTTTGCTTGTTTTCGAGATACCGCTCAATCAAATCTCCTTGACAACCCGTGAATCTGGACGGCGTGGTTCAGAGAATCGTGGCGCTCGACATGGTGAGTTCGTACAATTATTAGACGCTCCGCTGGACGGTTTGGTTCGCTCGGAGAAGATTAAAAACCGTTCCTGGATCGATAACAGCCCGACACTCTTCCAGGTGGTGTCGTTGACTTTCGATTACAAGTTCCAAGTGCCGCGCTACGCGGAGATGCGGAACCGGAAGCGCATGTTCTCGCCGAACCACTGGATGTAGTTAGTGCCCCAGGCATTGTTGAACAGGCTGAAGTGGAACCCGCGCGCCAGATCCGGCTGGCTGCGCGTAAAGTAAAGGGGCAGCTTCCCGCCTAAAGCCACAACCGGCGCATCCAGCGCCTCGATATTGAGCCGGCCTTCCGGCCCCTGGTACCGCAGGCCGCCCAATACTGCGTGCATGGTGCGGTTGCCTCCGGCGGCGACATCGAACGGCGAGACCGCGCTTCCGGACTTGTCCAGCAGCCAGCCGCGCGGATCGGAGGCCACCGGTTGGAACGAAAGCCACAGCGCTTCCGGCATGCGGTTGGCGGGCTTGTCGAACCAGGAGAAGCGAATCTCCACGACCGGTTCGGCGTCGGGCAGCTCGATCTCCATATACACCTTCTTCGGCCAGGCCGTCGCGCCGGCTCTCTCCGACGCAGCGTCGTCGATCTTCAGTTGCGCGAGAATGCGATGCCCGCTTGCATTCACCGCGTGCCGGCATTCCACCAGCGTGGGCACCCAGGTACGGCTCTGGGCGCCAAAGCGGTCGATATTCGGTTTGCCGAAATCCTTGACCGCCCAATCCGTTCTGATCTTCAGATACGCTTCAAAGAACCGGTCGTAATCGCCTTTCGATAGCGTCTGGTAAGAAAACAGCGCCAGGGGCTGCCGTTCGGAGGCCCAGTCGCGCCCGGATTTCTTGCTGCGCAGCCGGCAAATCGCGCCGGTCTTCGGGTCGAGCGCCACGGTGAAGTGCTTCGCCTCGATGGCTGTGGCGGCGGAGTGCGTCGCCATGCCGGCTGCTTCCGGTTCGCCGGGTTCCAGAGAGTGCACGCGCGCGGTGGCTTCGGCCGCCAGCGGCGCGGGCAGCGCGGCAACGGCGTCGACGAGATCCTGGCGCTTTTCCCGCCAACTGGAGAGCACTACCTTATATTTAGCCTGGCCGAGCATCGGCGCGAGATCGCGCGGCTTATAATGGTCGAAATCCATCCATGTCTTGGTGTCCGTGCCCCAGGTGTGCTCCGCTTCCAGCAAAAAGCTGCCCAGGAATGCCAGATCGGTGGCGTCGCCCGCCGCAAATTTCCGCTGGCCGATCCACTCGTTCCGCAGGCGCGCCAGTTCGAGGTAGCGCGCCAGTTTGACCGGATCGCTCGGAGCGCCGTAAATCCAGGTATCGCCGATCTCCTGCGTAATTACCGGCAAGCGGCCGCGATACGGCTCCACGGCGTTAGCGATGGCCGTGAGATCGCACGCCGTCACCGAAGCGTTGGGGAATTGCTTGCGCAGCCGCGAATAGATGTCCCGAATTTCCTCGCGAGTATGCGGCCCACTGTTATCGCCGCGCACTTCCACATCGACGGCCAGATCCGAATCGGGTATCTTGACCACGCCCCCGTAGCTGGGATGATACATAACGATCAGCGAACGGCCGGCCGCATCCTTCCAGACGAAGACGGGCGGAACATCCGGCGGCGTGGACGCGTCATTCACGCCGATATCGAGGAGCTTGACTCCGTACTGGGCGAGCGGGCCGACGATGGCGCGCGTGTGGCCGGGAACGTCGGTCATTTTGGCACCCGTGGTGGTGCGGCCGAAACGCCGGTCGAGCGAGCGCGAAAAGCCGAGGCTGCCAGAGATCAGCGATCGATCCATCAGCTCCGTCTGCCAGGTGAACGGAATGGCGTGCCACGCCAGATCGCCCGCCGCGATAGACTGCTCCATTTGTTTCCGCTGCGCTGCGCCAGCCTTTTCGAGGTACTGAGAAATCAGCCAGGAGCCGGTGGTCCAGATGTAGCGATCGCCGTTTTCGCGCCGCGAAGCCGCCGCGGTTTCCATGGCTTGTGGAAAGTAGACGTCGAAATATTTGCGAATGACGTTCGCCTGCGTATCGATGAAACCCACGTCCAGATGGCACTTGGCCATAAACAGGACGCGCTTGATGGAGGAATCCGGGGCGGCGGATTCCAGGGCCTGGAGAGCGAGCGCCCGGCCAGCGCCCGCGGCCAGAAGATTGCCTACGAAGTGACGTCGATTCATAGTCCGGCTTTCAGGTCTAATCTACTCCCAATCGCGGGCCGTTGCACCTTGCTGGCGGCAGCTTCAGCTCACGGATTCATACGCGCGAAAACCTGCCTGGCTGTGTCGGCGCACGCGGCCGCCGCGAGTCTCTTCGCGTCCGCGATGGCGAGCTCCTCGGCGCCGGATTCGAGTTCGCGCATCGTCTCCGCGATGAACGCATCGAGCGGCATGGGCCGATTGCCGCCCGGCGGGATCGGGGCGGCTTTACCGGGACTCCCGAGCTCCGTCGAGACCCACGGCGGGATGATCTCGATCACCTTGACGCTGGAGTTGCGCAGTTGGTGGCGTAACGAGAGCGTCCATGCGTGAACGGCTGCCTTGGTCGCGCAATAAATCGGGAAGCGCGCCATCGGCACAAACGCGAGGCCGGAAGATACATTCGTCAGCGTCGCCTCGGGCCGGGCAGTCAGGTGCGGAAGAAAGGCCGCCGCGACGCGGATAGGGCCCCACAGATTCGTGTCGATCTCGCGCGCAATGGCCTGTTCGTCGAACGGGCCACCGGCCGCGAAATCCACGTGCATCTGAACGCCGGCATTATTGATGACGCAATCGATTCCTGGAAACTCCGCGATGGCTTGCCGCGCCACCTCCCGGATAGCCTCAGCATCCGTGACGTCGAGAGCGAAATACCGCATGCCGGGGTGCGCCAGGCAGACTTCCTTCAGCCGCTCTTCGCGCCGTCCCGTGACGATTACCTGGTTACCGCGAGCGTGAAACGCTTCGGCGAGTCCTCTGCCGATACCGGAGGTCGCCCCGGTAATGAAGATAGTGTTCCCGCGCATCTGCATGGGTCGAATCTCCTCCGTCCATCTTACAGGCGCGCGCGGCGCTCATTCACCGGCTGGGCCGGCCGCCTCTGCCAGCTCTCAGCGCCAGTCGTCCATCACGTAAGCATCCGCCCGGTTGAATCCCTCGATATGCGGGCGCTGCATGGCCACGCCCTGCACGGTGGTCCGATATCCGTGGGCGCGCATGCGTCGGTAGGCGTCTTCGCGGGCCAGGTTCACGCCGGCTTCCAGCGCCGCCCCGCGCGACACCGCGAACGCATCGCAGGCATCCAGCAGCTTGTCGAAGCGCTCGCCCGCGCCCGCGCCGCCGCGGGCCGCGCCGAATTTGATGTAGCACGTCTTGGCGCCGCCCTCGGACCCCGGTCCGTTCAGGCACACCGCAAAGCTGTCGAGCGCGCTGCGCGTGTAGGTCAGCACGATGTCGCCGGTGTGCTGCGCCAGTACGGCGCGGATTTCGGCGGTCAGATCGAGCCCGCGATCGATCTTGTCGGTGAGCTTCCGGCAAGCTTCGATGGCCTGCTCGCGTCGGCTTCTGGGCAACGCCGAGAGCAATGCCGGCACGTCCGCGTGGGTAGCCTCCGGCGCGCGGGTCATCAGAGCCGTGAGATAGCGCGGCCAATAGCCGAACTTCTGGTACAAGCCCACGTGCTTGGGGCTCTGCGCGAACGTGAACAGGCCCGTGTGCCGCAGGCCCCACCGGTCGAAGATCTTCATGGTGGCTTCGAGCAGCCGCTGCGCCACGCCGCGATCCCAATATTCCGGCAGCACGGTCAGCGGTCCGAAGAAGCCGAACGCACCCCAGCGTGTGGCTACGTTCGATCCGATCAGGCGGCCTTCCACGCGCGCCGCCAGCACCTTGGCATTGGAAGAGCGCCAGCGCGGTGTCATAAAGTTGCGATCGCCCATGAACTCCAACGGATTGGGCAATCCCATGAAGGTCCCGAACGCCACACGGACGATGCGGTCCGCCTCTTCGAGCTCGCTCTCCTGGAGCGGGCCCACTTTAATGGGCTGATTGGCCGCCATGGATTCGACGCCTCCGGCTAAGCCCCAGTTTAGCGGATTAGCTCCGCTTCACCGCTCGTCGGCGTCGTCGTCCGGATCAAGGGGGTGCCGCTTGTCGTGCAGAAAGAACGTAGCTGGCTTGGCAGCCTTGATGGTCGTGAAGGTCCGCGGCGTCTTTGTAAGGTCGTAAAAGCCGGTGAGATCGTTTTGGGCACGCGCATCGGCGAAGTTCAGTGCGCCTTCGGTGATGCTGAAGTTATGCTCGATGAACCTCAGGATGCTGCCGAAATCGTGGCGCGAATTGTTGATGTAGCCGGCCGGAGTGTAGGCTGAGACGAACACCAGCGGCACGCGGAAGCCCATTTGGTAGTCGCCCTCGGGCTGCGCCAGAAAGGTGGGCCGCTCGTGGTCGTACCAGCCTCCCCAATCGTCCCAGGCAATCAAAATGGCGGTGTTATTCCAGTACCCGGTGCCGCCGTCGCAGCCGGTGCTGTTGCCGAGGGCATTCACGATCGCGGATACCCAGGAGGGTCCCCCGCCGTCGTTGGATGAAGCGTGATCCGAGTTCTGGCCGGTGGGAATCACCCAACTGATCGAGCGCAAACTGCAATTGGCGATATCATTCAACACATGCGCCGGCACGAGATCGACATTGTTCGCCCAATCCGTTCCGGCGCACTTGCCGCCCGGGCCGGTGGATTGGCAGATATGGGAAATGGCGTTGGGGGCCGTCCAGATCGATCCCGCGCTGGGGGCATAGTATCTCCAGGTGATGGATCCGGTGAGCAGGTCGGCCATGGTGGAGTGCTCGAAGCATGGGTAGATTTTCTGGTTTTCGCCCGTGGGATCGATGAGCTGAACGGTGGTTCCCGCGGGAGCCGTGCAGCCCGCGACACTGCTGGTTCCGGACATATTTTCGGAGGCGAAGATGCCGGCTGCGTCGTCGGCCGCGCTGGGCGCCGAAGTCCCCCCGAAAATGTACTGGTGGGCCGGAAAACTGGGCCCCTGATTGGTCTGGAACATGTAGTTGGCCCAGCCGTATTGCGTGGCCATCTCGAGATACGGCGTAAGCGTCCCGCTCGTGTTATCCACGTAGCGGTACTGTGGCTGAGGGGAACACGTGCCGGAACAGTGAACGCCCGCCGAGCCATCCATCTTACATGCGCCGGTTACCGGGTCCCGGTCGCATTGCGCGACAAACCCCGAGTGGGCATGGCTCAAGTCGTACTTATTGGCCAGCTTCACACGCGCCGGCTGGGTGACGCCCGTGGGCGAGGTCTTGTCGAGCCAGTTGCCGGTCTGAATGTTGTATTGCGACGAGGTCGGGCTCGTGCTGCACGAGTTGGCCGAGCCGAAAGGGGCGGAGCAAAGGCCCTGAAAGAGATTGTCCGGCGTGCGATTTTCCTGAAAGATCACAACCACGTGCTGAAAGCTGGAAATCTGGGCCAAGGCGCCACAGGCTCCCAGGCAGACCAGGAAAGCGCTGCGCGAAACATTCATGGATTTTCTCCGGTGCTCCGGCCGCCCCGCGTCCGCTGTGAACCGAAGCCGAAACTGGCACTGCCTGGCCCCGGCATCCTGCCGGCGAGCCGGCCGACCGCACCCATTCAACCAACCCGGCCGGGCCGCCGTAGTTGCGGCGCGGACCGCCTGGTGAACCGGAGTTCCATTTATCCGTATCTGGTGGATCGTAAACCATGGCTTTCCGCGAGGAAAAGTGATATAGAGATTAAGACATTCGACAGCAGCCGGGAGGCACATTATGCAGAGAAGGGATTTCTTGGCATTCGGCGGTGCGGCGGCCATGCTCGGTGAAGCGGACCGGGCCAGCGCCGCGCCTCTACCGTTTCAGGATGAGAAGAGTAAGTTGAAGATCACGGGCGTGCGGCTGGTGAACCTGCGAGAGAGACGGCCGGTTCCCACCTACACGCCGGCGCCGGGTTCCTGGTCCACCCAAGGCGTGGAAGTTGCTAACCCCATGTCCATTTACCCGGAGTATAAGGCCACGCGCTCGCTGTTCTCGCCCGACCCTGGCGGGCTAGTAGGGTTCACCGTAGAAATCTCCACCGACAAAGGCGTGAAGGGTTACGGCACCGGCGGGATCGGTGGCGGCGAGGTAGTCACCGGCCATTTCACCAAGCTCTTGATGGGAGAAGACCCCTTCAACATCGAGCGGATCTGGGACATTTTGTATCGCTCCAGCATGTCTTACGGCCAGGCGGGAGTGGTTGCCAATGCTATTAGCGGCGTTGACCTGGCCCTTTGGGACCTGATCGGTATCGCCCTTGGAATGCCGGTCTACAAGCTCCTGGGTGGCTCAACCAAGAATCGCATTCCCACTTATTGCACCGGCAACGACATCGAGCAGCATTTGAAATTCGGGTTCAAGGGATTCAAGCTGGCCGTGCCCTACGGGCCGATCGACGGACGCGACGGGCTGAAGAAGAACACCGAGTTGGTGCAGCGCACCCGTGAACAGGTGGGCCCGGATGCCAACATCATGCTCGACTGCTGGATGGCGTTGAACGAACCCTACACCATCGAGCTTGCCGAGATGGTGGCCCCCTACCGCGTCTACTGGATGGAAGAATGCCTGCCGCCGTATGATTTCGAGGGCTTCGGGAGGCTGCGAGAAAGCATCAAGTCCACGCGCATCGTGGGCGGCGAACACGTCTATTTCCGCTATGGATTTCGCAATTTCATGGAGCACAGCTCATTTGCCATCTGGCAGCCGGACATCCACTGGTGCGGCGGTCTGACGGAATTGCGGCGCATTGCCGCCATGGCCGCGGCCTACGACATCCCCGTGATCCCGCACGCTGGGGGCGTGCAGGACTGCGTACACTTCACCGCCGCCACGGTCAATGCTCCGTGGTGCGAAGTGTTTATCCCGGCGCCGGGCGGACCGGACGAAGTCTACAAGCGCTTCGAGGAAGACATGCGGGTCTCGCGCGGCCCGGATGGCGTTTACATCCTGCCCTCCGACAAACCCGGATTCGGTTGGGATCGCGTGGTTGTGAGCTAGACCTCGTGGGAGGCCGCCCGGCGGAACGCGCCGCCGCGGCCTCCCGCCGGCAAGACTCTGCGCACCAAGCCCTTCTGTTACCATAAATAAACACCCTTGAGCGAGCCTGTTCCCGATATCCTGGCCCGTATTGTCGCCAGAAAACGCGAAGACCTCGCCCGGGCCGCTCCCCCGATCGCCGAGTGGGAGACGCGCGCCGGGCAGCGTCTCGAATCCCGCCGCGATTTCCGCGCCGCGCTCTCCGACCGTCCGCCGGCCATCATCGCGGAAATCAAGAAGGCCTCTCCGAGCAAGGGCATTTTCCCGGTCGATTTCGATCCCGCCCGAATCGCCGCGGCCTATCAGCGCGGGGGCGCGGCGGCGCTTTCGGTCCTCACCGACAAGGCCTTTTTCCAGGGCAGCCTGGCGGATCTCGAGACCGCCCGTCAGGCGGTCCGTTTGCCGGTGCTGCGCAAGGATTTCACCATCGATGCCTGCCAGATCCTGGAGGCCGCCGCTCACGGTGCGGATGCCATCCTGCTGATCGCCGCCATCCTTTCCGAGCGCCAGATCCGCGATTTCCGCGAGGCCGCCGCGCGCCACCGCATTGCCGCGCTGGTCGAGGTGCACAATCGCGCCGAGCTCGAAAAGGCCATGGGCGCGGGCGCGGAGATTATTGGCATCAATAATCGCGACCTCACCACCTTCCAGGTGACGCTCGAAACTTCGCTGCGCCTGGCTGAATTCATCCCGGATGGCGTCGTGCGCGTGAGCGAAAGCGGCATTCGCGACGCGCGCGATATCGCCACTCTCGGCGCGGCGGGTTATGGCGCGTTCCTGGTGGGCGAGCGGCTCATGCTGGCCGGCGATCCGGAGGCGGCCCTGCGGGGACTGCGGGCGGCATGATCCTCAAGATTTGCGGCATCACGAATGCGGAGGACGCCGCCGCGGCGGTCGAGGCGGGCGCCAACGCGCTGGGATTCAACTTCTACACGCGCAGCCCACGCTACATCGAGCCGGACGAGGCCGCGCGCATCTCGACCCCCGCCGGAGTGCGGCGCGTGGGCGTGTTCGTCAACGAGCCGCGCGGCCGCATCGAGGAGATCGCGCACGCTGCCGCGCTCGATGTGGCGCAACTGCACGGCGACGAGCGGCCCGAGGATTACCCGGCACTGGCCGTGTGGAAGGCCGTGCGCGTCGGCGTGGATTTCGATCTGGCGCGCTTCGCCGAGTGCCCGGCCGAAGCCCTGCTCCTGGATGGTCCGGCGGCGGAGCTTTACGGCGGCGCCGGCCAAGCTTTCGATTGGCGGTTGGCGGGCGGGGCCGCGCGGCGCGTCATTCTGGCGGGCGGCCTGGATGCCGGGAACGTGGCCGAGGCCATCGCGCTGGCGCGGCCGTGGGGCGTGGACGCCTGCTCGCGCATCGAAAGCGCTCCCGGCCGCAAGGATCATACTCAAATGAGCCGTTTTCTCGCGGCGGCCAAGGCGGCACTATGCACATGACTTCCCAGCCCGATGCGGGCGGCCATTTCGGACCCTACGGCGGGCGCTACGTACCCGAAGTGCTGATGGCGCCGATTGAGGAGCTCGAACGGGCCTACCTGGAAGCGCGCGCCGACGAATCGTTTCAGGCCGAGCTAGCGGATCTGCTGCGCAACTTCGCCGGGCGCCCCACGCCGCTCTATCATGCCCGCAGGCTCGGCGAGGCGCTGGGCGGGGCGCGCATATGGCTCAAGCGCGAGGACCTGCTGCATACCGGCGCGCACAAGATCAACAATTGTCTGGGACAAGCTCTGCTGGCGCGGCGCATGGGCAAGCGCCGCATCATCGCCGAAACCGGCGCCGGCCAACACGGCGTGGCCACCGCAACCGTTTGCGCGCTGCTAGGCTTCGAATGCGTGGTCTACATGGGCGAAGAGGATATGCGCCGGCAGCGCCTGAACGTCTTTCGCATGCGCCTGCTGGGCGCCAAGGTCGTGGGCGTCGCTACCGGCAGCCGCACCCTCAAGGACGCCATCAGCGAAGCTATGCGCGACTGGGTATCGAACGTTTCCGATACCTATTACCTGCTCGGCTCGGCGCTGGGTTCGCATCCTTATCCCATGATGGTGCGCGATTTTCAGAAGATCATCGGGGAGGAGGCCCGCCGCCAGATTCTGGAGGCGGAGGGGCGCCTGCCGGATACCGTGATCGCCTGCGTGGGCGGCGGCTCGAACGCCATCGGCATCTTCCACGCTTTCGTGCCCGATAGCGAAGTGGCGCTCGTGGGCGTGGAAGCCGGCGGGCGCGGCGAAGGCGTGGGCCAGCACGCGGCGCGGTTTCGCGGGGGCGCGCCGGGCGTGCTGCAGGGCGCTTTTAGCTACCTGTTGCAGGATGAGAACGGGCAGATTCTGCTGACGCACTCGGTTTCCGCCGGCCTGGATTACGCCATGATCGGCCCCGAGCACGCCTGGCTGCACGATCTCAAGCGCGCCGAATACACGGCCGCTTCGGACCAAGAGGCGCTCGAAGCCGCGCGCCTGCTCTCGCACACCGAAGGCATCATCCCGGCGCTCGAATCGGCGCACGCCGTGGCCGAAGCGGTGAAGCGGGCGCCCACGGCCAAGGACAAGATATTCATCGTCAACGTGTCGGGACGCGGCGACAAAGATATCGATATCTACCGCGAGAATTTTCCGGAGCTCGAACAGGAATGACGCGCATCGGCGGGTTATTCGAGTGTCTCAAGCGGGAACGCCGCAAAGGCCTGATCGCCTACTTGACGGCCGGCGACCCCACGCCCGCGCGCACCCCCGCGCTGGCCGAAGCCCTGGTGCGCGGCGGCGCGGACCTTATCGAGCTGGGCGTGCCTTTTTCCGATCCCATCGCCGATGGCCCCGTGATCCAGCGTGCCGGCGAGCGTGCGCTGGCGGCCGGAACCACTCTCAAGGGCGTGCTCGAAATCGCGCGGCGCATTCGCGAGCGCAGCCAGGTGCCGCTGCTGCTCTTCACGTATCTCAATCCGGTGGTGCGCTACGGTTTGGAGCGCCTGGCGGCCGACGCCGCGGCGGCCGGCATCGATGGCTGCCTGCTCACGGATGCCTCGGTGGAAGAGGCGCGCTCCTATACCGAAGCCATGCACCGCCACGCGCTCGATACGGTCTTCCTCGCCGCGCCCACCAGCACCGAGCGGCGTATGCGCCTCGTGGCGCAATACTCCACCGGCTTCGTCTACCTGGTCTCGCGCACGGGCGTAACGGGTGAGCGCGAATCGCTATCCGATGCCGTGGCGCCGCTGGTGCGCGGGATGCGCGCCATCACGGATTTGCCTCTGGCGGTGGGGTTCGGCATCTCGCGGCCCGAGCACGTGGCCGAGCTCGGACGCCAAGTAGAAGCCGTGGTGGTGGGCAGCGCTTTTGTGCGCCTCATCGAGCGGTACGGCGCCGATGCGGATCTCGAAGCGCGCCTGGAGACCTTCGCGCGCGAGCTGAAACAGGGCTTCGGAGAGTCCGCATGAACCCGGACCAGGCCCGCGAAAAGCTGGACGAGTATCGCGTGCTCATCGACGATGTGGATCGCCGCATCGTCGAGCTGCTCAACGAGCGCACGCGCGTGGTCGAAAGCATCGGCCGCGTGAAGCGCCAGGCTCAACTGCCTATCTACGAGCCGCGCCGCGAAGATCAGGTGATGGCCAACGTCACCGGCTCTAACGCGGGCCCGCTAACCGAAGAGGCGGTGCGCCGCGTTTTTGAGCGCATCATCGACGAAATGCGCAAAATCCAGCGCATTCGCATGGAATCCGACGGAGAACCGCAATGTTAGTCGTAATGCAGCAGGGTGCCACCGAGCCCCAGATTCAGGCCGTCATCGACCGCCTGGTGGAGATGGGTTTCGACGTGCACCGCTCGACCGGCGTCATACACACGCTGCTCGGCGGTGTGGGCGGCAAGGACGAATTCGATCTGGGCGTGTTCGAGGTGATGGAGGGCGTCAAGGAAGCCCACCGCATCGTCTCGCCCTATAAGCTGGCCAGCCGGAGCTTCCGCCCAGGCGGCACGGTGGTGAAGTGCGGCGAGGTCGAGATCGGCGGCCCGCGCGTGGTGGTGATGGCGGGGCCGTGCAGCGTGGAGAGCGCCGCCCAGATCGACCGTACGGCCGAAGCCGTGGCGCGCGCCGGAGCCACGGTGATTCGCGGCGGAGCCTTCAAGCCGCGCAGCTCGCCTTACGCGTTTCAAGGCATGGGCGAAGAGGGCCTGGAGTTGCTGCGCTGCGCCGCCGACCGCAACGGGCTCATCGTGGTGAGCGAAGTCATGGACGCGGCGCAGATTCCCCTGCTCGAGCAGTATGCCGACATTCTCCAGGTGGGCGCGCGCAACATGCAGAACTACAACCTGCTGCGCGAGCTGGGCAAACTGCGCAAGCCGGTGCTGCTGAAGCGCGGTATTTCGGCTACTATCGAAGAGCTGCTGCTTTCGGCCGAGTACATCCTGGCGGGCGGCAACTACGACGTGATTCTGTGCGAGCGCGGCATTCGCACCTTCGAGACTTCGACGCGCAACACCATGGATATTTCGGCCATCCCGGTGGTCAAGAAGCTTTCGCATCTGCCCATCGTGGCCGATCCTTCACACGGCACCGGGCGGCGCGATAAGGTGGTGCCCATGGCGCGCGCGGCGGTGGCGGCGGGCGCCGACGGCCTGCTGGTGGAGGTGCATCCCGATCCCGATCGCGCCCTCAGCGATGGCGCGCAGTCTCTGTGGCCGGAGCAGTTTGGCGAGCTGATGGGGCAATTGCGCATCATCGCGCCGGCCGTGGGGCGGACCATCTGATATGCGTTCGGTGGCGATTGTCGGCACGGGGCTGATCGGGGCCTCCTTCGCCCTGGCCCTGCGCGCGGCGGGGTTCGAGGGCTCCATCGTGGGCGTGAGCTCCGAGCCCGCGCTGGCCGAAGCGCTGGCGGCCGGAGCGATTGACCGCGGCTTGCCTTTGGCCGAGGCCGTGGGGCAGGCGGACCTGGTATTTCTTTCGCAGACCATCGGCCGGATCCTCGATACGCTGCGGCATCTCGATCCGCTGCTGAAGCCCGGCGCCCTGGTGACGGATGCCGGCAGCACCAAGTGCGAGATCGTGGAAGTGGCGCGCCAGAACATCACGCGCGGGCAGTTCTTGGGCGGCCATCCGATGGCCGGGAAGGAGACTCGCGGAGCACGGGCGGCGGAGGCCGGGTTGTTTCGCGGGCGCACCTGGGCGCTCACCCCGGACGATCGCGCGGAGCTGGAAACGCCCGCCGCGCGCGAGTTCGGCCGCTGGCTGGAACAGATCGGCGCGCGCGTCATCACGGTCGATTGCGAGATGCACGACCGCATGGTGGCGCTCTACTCGCACCTGCCGCAATTGGCCTCCACCGCGCTCGCGTCCACGGTCGGGGAGATGGGCGCCGATCTGCCGGGATTGCTGGCCGGGCCAGGACTGGCGGACATGACGCGCCTGGCGCTCAGTTCTTACGACCTGTGGCGCGATATCGTGGCGACTAACAGCGAGCTCATCGAGCGCGCCCTGGCCGCCTACATTCAGAAACTGGAGCACGTGCGCGAGAACCTGCGTACGCGCCAACTACAAGCGGAATTTGCGCGAGGAGCCGAACTGGCGGGCAAGGCCCGTGGTTCAGGTTTGCGTTAAACTACCCATGAGGCTATCGAGTGACGCTAAGCCGGCGCGGACC
>CAYRWE010000099.1:0-17125 GCA_964427655.1 uncultured Solibacteraceae bacterium
TCCTTCCACTCGCGCGAGAAGTCTGCACCATCAAAACCCGGGATCAAACATCTAATCGATCGGCCATGACGAACGATCCTGGCGCCGATCTTCACCAACCGTTCGCGCAGTGTGGTCAGCGACCACTGCCCCGCCCGAGCGGGCGGGCGACGCTTCCGACGTGCTGTTACTGCTGCTCATTGCCGGGGTGGGCGCTGCGGCGTTCTTTGCTCTTCGAGAATTTTTGAGAGGCGTCAAGGAAGCGAAGGAGGAACACTACGCGCGCCAAGCCATCCATCATTTCGTGCGAAGCCACGCCGCAAGGGTACTGTCGTTGACACCCTTCACGATGGTGTTGCGGTCCCGCCAGATACGTTTTGCGCGCACATTGATACCCGCCTGGTCGAGAATCTGCATCGCTCGGGCGGCTTCCGTTTCCTGGATCACCCGCGTGCCACCGTAGGCGCTACCATTGGTGCTCTCCACCAACTCGCCGAGATCGTCGTAATCCGCATTGTCCGAAATGATCCAAACCGCCGCCTGCCTTACGCCAATCGGCACATGCGCGGCCGAAATCGCGCGTGCGGCGATGGCGAGTTCGGACTTCTCGGGCAGCCGCTTCACCGCGAACCGGTCGGATTCCGTCGGTATGTCCCGCGGCCGACTGGCGCACGCCGCCGCCACGGTCAGCGTTGTCCACCCGCGGCCGGAAAGACGCACCGCCTCCGGGGAGATGCCAACCATGTTCTGCGCACCGCTGTTACTGGACTCGAAAAACGTGCCGGCATTGATGTCCACGCTGAGCGGTTCGCTGCCGGTCGGCCGGATCCGGACCGTGACCGTCTGAATGTCGGACCCCACCACCTGGACTTCGACCTTTCCCTGACCCAGAAGGTCCACCAGATCGGCGGCGATTGCGGGCGGCTGCCAGATCACAATCAATACAAACGCCAGAATCCCCAAGCACAGCAACTGTCGCAGACCATCTCCGCGAACCGGGCTGGTCATGGGCAACCTCCTACTGTCAGAGAATTCTGCGAGTGGGACACGCGCGGGAGACGACGCAACGTTCCGAAGCGATGACCCTAGCACCGGCCCCGGAACGTTGCCAATCTTTGAGTTCCTCGCGAGCGATCACGCACGTTCGGCACGCTGCCTGGCACGGCCAAGAAAAGTGACGGGATCAAAGGACCTCCCAGCAGCACGTCGCCGACGTCGAACTGCTCAAGCGCCTGGCGAAGCTGCGAGCGGTCCGTCTTGGCTCTGCTCCACCTCACGGAACACCCTATCCGCACCGGCGACCGTCAACGTGGCCACCTGTGCCGCGACGCTCTGGCCGTCCGTCGATACCCGTGCGTAGCCGTAGATTATGGTCGGCATCGTGAAACGGACTTACGCAACCGGAAAGCCCAATCTTCTCGGCGGCCTTCGCCTGTTGCGCAAGCCTCGATTTTGCCATGGCTTAGGACTCTTCTCTCATAAGCTCGCCCTTGATCGATGCGCTCAGCCTCCTCATAGTGGGGCGTAAAATGCCCAAGAAGGCAGGGAGGATGACATGTACATCAAGCTTTTGAGTTGGCCTCAGGCCCGTGATCTTCCCGTCCCTTCGGACTGAGCCGATGAGCGCAAGTCCGCTCAGCGTGGCAGATGAGGCACCTCGACACGGGTAGGCAGCTGCTGGCCCTTCAGTTCGTCGCGGCACGCGCCCTTCGCAAACTCGACGGGATCGGCACCAGGCTTGGGCACCCGGCTGAGCGACTTCATGCCCTGTAGGACCCGAATCCCGGCGGCGGTGCCGATCTGCGTGATGCCGGTGCGGCAGGTGGCGCATTCCGCTGGCAACAGTTCCTCGGCATGCTGCGTCAGGTCGAGAATCATGGCGTGGTTTTCCGCCGCACTGTAGATCGCGACCTGACAGAGGTACATTGCCGCCTCGTGGGCGCGATCCTCCGCCTCTTCCGTCAGGCCCCGGTATTCAATCGCGCATTTCGGATCGACGGTGCAGCGATCCCGCGCCCTGGTGCGTTCCCTCTCGGCATCCGCCTCTGCGCGCGCGGCGGCTTCTTTCTCCTGCTGCAGCCGCACGCGCTCCGCCTGCTCGTGGGCAGCCCGCTCCTCTTCGGCCTCCTGGGCCGTAGCCTTCTGCCGTGCCGCCGCGACGTCCGCCTCGGAGTACCAGTTCCAGAAGTTCGTCTGGATACCGTCACGCCCCAGCGCCCGGAGCAGGACCGACGTCTCAGCCGACGTGCCCGCGAAGAAGCCGCATTCGCGTGCCTTGAACGCGAGGCCCACTGCCTCCACGGAGGCGAACGCCTTGCCCACCAACGCCTGCGCCCAAACATATGGCTTGCCCGCAGCCACAAGCGCCCTCAGCACAGGGATATCGACGGTGCCGGCGACCAGGCACGCGGCGCCGCTGCCGCTCTGGCGGAACACGCCGATCCCGGGCAGCCTGCCGCCCAGGATCTCCTGCATCTGGCTGCTGTGGGCCTGCTCCTGTCGTTTCAGCGATTCCAGTTCCTCTCCCGCGCGTGCCAGCCACTCGGAGCGCTTGATGGCCGGGAGTGCCGTCACCGCGGAACCCGCAAGGTGCGCGGCCGGGCTATCGACCCGGGCAAACAGGTAGACATCGCAGCCGTCCCAGGACAGCGACGCGCTGTCGAGGAACTGCCCGACCTGCACGCCGCGCACCTCCAGCGCTTTGCGGGTTCCGGCCGCGATCAGCATGTGGCCGAGTATCTGGTCGTTGGCCTTGATCGCTTCCCGCAGCTTCGGGTCCTCGAGCTCCAGCCTGGACAGGTTTTCCTGCGACGCCTGGAACGACATCTTCATGGTCGTTTCATCGGGCACCCTGATCCTGCGGAAGACGCAGACGATCGCGGGCCGGGACTGGCTTACCGCTCCGGAACGCGTGCGGGACAGCGCCCGTCCGTCCGCGTAATAGGCGAGGAGGTCGGTACCGTCTTCCGCCGGGGCGGCTGGCTTGGCCGGGGCCGCTGCCTGGACCATCTCAGCCATTGGCGGGTCGGCCGACCACGCAATGGCTGGCGCCGGGAACTCGGGCACGGCTCCGGCCGGCGATGGCGCGCCCAGCCAGCTCCCGGCAGCCAGCCATGCCCAGAGCGCCAGCCGCCGACCGGCGCTCCGGGCCGGACGCCTGCCGGAAACCGCATGGGTCATCATCCTCTTCCTCCCCCGCCCATGTAGCTCCCTCTATGGCGCGCCGCAGCCTGTTTTCCGCCGCGGCGTCGCTCCCGCGCAGAGTCGCGGCGAGGGCAAGGGAATAGCCCTGGGGCGTGCAACAGCCGGACCGCCCAGACGCTCCAGCAGCCTGTTGGTGTCGACGAGCAGGTCGCCTCCCAGAGGCATCTCCGGCAGCAGGCCGGCACCGTCGCCATGGCAGCGCTGCCCGCCGGGCGGGACGAACTCTGCCACCGGCAGGGTCAACCGGGCACCGCCGGACAGCGGCAGCTGTTCCTCGACGACGCACTTTCCGCTACTCCGCTCGCCGACCAGCCGGGCGCGCCCGGTGTCCCGCAGGATGGCCGCGAAGACCTCGGCGGCGCTGGCGGTGTAGCGGTCGATGACCACGTCGATCCGGGAACGCAGGAGCGGGGAGGCGGAGCGCGCGCGCACGTCCCCGAGATCCTGCACGGCCGGGCGCAGGCCTCCCATGGGCGTGCCCGCCGGAAGCAGGAGGGCCGCCGTCACGAACGCCTCGAGTACCGCGCCACCGGAGTTGCCCCGCAGGTCCAGCACGATCGGCTCGCCGGCGGCGTCAGCCTGGCGGAGGCCATCCTCGAGCGCCGAGCGGGTCCGGCCGCCCTGGAAGCGCAGGATGCGGGCATGCCAGATCCGGCCCCGCTGCGTCACGCCAGCCGCCGGCCGCTCGTCGCCAAGCGGGCTGTCCCAGCCGCGGCCGCCGGGGGGCGCGATGGTGTACGAGAGGACCTGCCCGAGTTCCGGAGCCATGACCTCGAGCCACAGCGGGTCATTCGGCAGGATCGCGGCGAAGGCCTCGCGGACGTCGTCCAGCCGATGGACGCGCTGCGCGCCGACGGAACGCAGGAGCCAGCCGTTCGCAAGCCCCGCCCTCTCTGCCGGCCCGCCCGGCAGCGGCTGGACCAGGATGCTGCCGTCACGCGTCTCCGAGATCTCGAGCCCCGCGTGGCGCGTCACCGAGCGGACGCGTGCGGCCTTCTCGTCGGCAGGCGGGTCGAGGCGGATCCACGGGTCGATGGCGCGCAGCTGGTCGGCGAGACTGGCGCCAGGGATCGCCTTCAGCGCTCCGGCATGCACGCGCTCCGGGTGGTAGTAGGCGCTGACGAGGTCCGCTGCGACCTCCGTGCGCAGGTCTGCCGCAGCGGCCGCAGTCGCCACGAACCACGCCGCGACGATCAGCGCTCCAGGTGACATGAGCCTGCCACGGCCCTCTCGACGAGCCGCGGCAGCGCGCCGGGCCCATCTCGCGCCACCGCTTCCCGCGGGAATGAGCGGGTGGTGCCGGCATGGTCGCTGCCGCCCCAGTCCTCGAAAACCGCCGGCTCCCAGCAGACCCGGCGTCGGGGAATGCACCATCTTTCCTTGTCAGAAACTCCGCTGCGGCGGTTGTCGAACCCGACCGAGAACCGCTTGTCGAGGCGGATTGCGAAGCCGCCACCTTCCTCGCCCACAGTCGGTCCGCGCAGCACCAGAACGAATGCCTCCCACGGTTCACGGCACCGCACCGCTTCGATGGCCAGCGTCGTGTCGCCGACGACCGGCTCGGTCAGCGGCTCCGGCCTGGCCTCCGGCACGCGGGGCGGGGGCAGGGGGAGGGGCAGGGCAGCGAGGCGCTGCTGGGCAGGCCCAGGCGGGGCGGTGCCCGCGGGCGGCAGGAACCACGTCTCCGCTGGAGGAAGCGGCGTCGCCGCAGGAGGCATGGTTGCTGCAGGCGTGTCCGCAGGAGGGGGGAGGTCTTCTCGAGAGACCTCGGCCCGCGCCGCCTCAGCCTCGTGGTCCACCTGCGGCTCGGCGCGCCTGGGGGTCGGCGGCACCGCCAGGGAAGCCTCCGGCTTGTTCCCCGGACGGAACCCTGGCGCAGAGCCTCCTGCCGGCACCGCGGCAGGCTCCAGCGTCCACGCCGTGCCGAGCGCGGATCTGGCCACGGGGCCACGCCCAGTCGCCGGCTGCTGGGGCTCCTCGCCGAAGCACGCGGACAGTCCGAGCGCGAGAAGCACAGTGGCCTTTCCGAGCCTCACGCCGGGCTTCTCTCGATGTCACGGAAGTATTCGCGCAGTCGCGTGATCTCGTCCTCCAGCTCCTTCCGTCGCTTCTCGAGGGCACTCGTGTCCGTCGCGGTCGCCGCCTCGGCCCGCAGGCGGTCGAGCTCCGCCTGCGTCTGCTCCAGTTCGCCCCTCTTGGCGTCGATGTCGGCCGCCAGATCGGAGCGCTTGGCCCTCAGCCGTACGGCCTCCTGCCGTAGGGCGGCGAGCCGTCCCCGCAGAGCCTGGACCTGCTGGCGCAGCTCCGCGTTCCGCGCCTCGCGCTCCGCGACCGACTGCTCCAGGGCCGCCGACTGCTGCGCGCCCTTATCGGCTTCGGCCTGCCACACCAGCAGCCGCTGCTGCTCGTACTGCTCACGCTTCGCATAGTCGCCGCTGACGATGCCGTGGAAGCCGCCGAAGAAGTCGTCCGTCCGCGGGTCCTGCGAGGCACACCCGGAGAGGCAGGCGACCAGTGTGGCAGCAAGAGCCGCCGCAGGCCACCCTGGCGCCCTGGCGGCCCGCGTCATGAAGAGATCCGCCTGTTCGACGCCTCGAGCGTCTCCAGCGACGCCCTCAGGGCATCCCGCTCGTGCTCCAGTTGCTGCACCTTCGCGGCGAGCGCCGCGACATCCGTGGTTTCGGTCCCGGCCGCGTCCTTCGCCAGAGCCAGCTGGCGCTCGCTCTCCGCAAGCGCGGCGTTGAGCTGATCCAGGTGCCCCTGCGCATCCTTGCTTTCCGACGCGATCGAGTCCACGGTTGACTTCAGTTTGGTCTGGTCGACCGTGCCTGCTGTACGCGCCTGCTCCAGGCCCGTCGCGTCCTGGTCGAGGGAGGCCACCTTGGCCGTCAGCTTGTCGTTGTAGGAGTGCGCGGCGTTGATGTTGTTCGCCGCGATCTCCTGCTCCTTGCGGATGCGCTCATCGTTATTCGCGTATTCGCGCCGCTTGGCATTGACCCACTCCGCGGTGGCCAACCCGGCGATACACCCAACCACTAAACCGATCGGTGCGCCGATGAGGGCGGCCATGCCTGCGTTACGGCCGCCGGAGGCGGCGCCGATGCCCGCGCCAGCCACGGCGCCCAGGAGACCGCCCGCCAGGCACCCCTGCGCCCGGGTTTTCCCCTCTTGGCTCGTGTTGGCGCACCCCACCGTCATCGACAGCGCGACGACGGCCGCGGTGGCGCGCATCGCCGGCCGCAACGTCCCTCCGTGCTTGCCCATTTCTCTCCCACTCCCTTCACCGATGGTTCCGACCACTACATGTGTTCTGCTACCGCATCGAAATCCACGGCGACCTGCTCGCGCGAGAAGCCTAGTCCGGTCCGCACCCGGTCGACGTGATGCCCGGAAAGGTCAAGGAGGGCGCGCTCGTAGGCCGGCGCTTCGACGTCGTTCACGTAGCGTTGCAAATCGCGCGCGCCCTCGGCGACGCATGACGGATCGAACGTGGCCGCGTCCCGCACCTCGTTGACGTAGACTTCCATTCGCAGGTCGGCCGACCGCTGGTAGCGGTGCATCTGGCGCTCCGCTTCCGCAACGGCGTCTTGGTCCTTCCCGCTGCCCGTCGTCTCGAACAGATAGCTGTGCATGTCCCGGACGCGTTTCTGCCGGTTGCGCTCGAACAGGTCCGCAGCCACCGCGCGGCCTGTGTTGAACACCTCGGCGAGCGCTTTGGCACAGAGACGGTCCTGCGTCTTGCGCAGGTCGGTCTGTGCGGCCATCAGCGCGCGGCTCGTCTCCTGCAGCTTGGCATTGAGATCGCCGCCGCCGGCCGGGTTCGGACTGACCTTCCTCAGGTCGTCAATGACGCGGGCGACAAGATCCGACGCCGCCGCTGTCCCGGAGCTGGTCGAGGTGGCCGCTGGTGTCGTGCTGCGGCACGCCGCGCTGCGCTCGGCGCGGACCTGGTTGTAGAACGCGACCGTGGGGACGTTGACGCTCACCAGGACTGGGCGGAAGCCCAGCAGGATGTCGCGGTTCACCCCGCGATAGGTCGGGTTCGGCGCGGCGTCGCCCGCCGTGCCGGGGGGGAGATCCCACCGGAACATGGGCACCTCTTCGCGCAGCCCGAACGTCAGCTGGCGCACGTCGCTATTGCGGCTGCCGCCTCGCGCGGCGAGGGCGCCTGAACGCCCCTGTCCCATCTCCGCGCTGAACAGGTCGGAGGTGAGCTGGCGCACGTTGCCGAGCGTGTCGAACAGCCCGCCGGGACCCGGCAGCCGCTCGCCGCCGATGCGCTGCGCCCCGCTTCCCGGCCACTTGGCGTAGGACTTCGACACGACGTAGCGGCTATGCTCGTCCTCGTTTTTCCAGTACTTGTCCGACCCGAAGGTGCCGGCAGCCCGCGCGGCAGCGCCGCCGCGCGCCGCGTATTCCCATTCCGTCTCGGTGGGGAGGCGCACGAACCCCGGGATCCCGGCCAGGCTGGCGCGCTGTCGCAGGACCGCGCCGCATGCCGCGTCCTTGTAGCAGGCGATGTTGAGCCGCTCGAGCAGGTCCGCGATCTCCGCTGCGGTGAGGCCGCGGGTGGGCTCACCCAGGCGGGTGAAGTAAGTGGCATCCTCGGCTGCGGGCAGGCGCGACAGATCGTCGATCACCGGGCGCGCCAGCTGGACGCCGCCCGGGTCGGTCTGCAGCATGGCCACCAGCCTCCGCACCCCATCGCGCAGATCTCCGTTGCCCAGGATCGCCGCCGCCTGCCCGGTGCTGAAATCGTACTTCCCGATCCAATATCGCCAACCGGGCTCCCTGCCGGGCGGAAGGGGAAATGCGCCGCCGACCTGTACCGTCTGCACGCCGGCAAACGGGTCGCTGGAATCGTTTTGGCCAAGCTGGACATTGCGACCCAAATCGCACCAGAAGTTGCTGCCGGGAACCTCCACGCTGCGGAACACCAGGAACAGCTTCCCGCCGGGCAGGGGAAGGTGGAGTTCAGCGGCTTCCGGGCTGTCGGAAGGGCAGGGGTCCCAGGCCCATCGCAGCGACGGGTCCCTGGCGCACGCGAGCTTCTCCTCCGCGTGGGCTGGGGCCGCCGCCGCGGCGATCACGAGGCAGGCCGCCACGGCGGTGGCTCTATTCCACACGGATCGCTTCCGCTGGCTCGATCTGCGCGGCGGCGCGCGCCGCATGGATGGCGCTCGCGGCGCACAATGCCACTGTCAGCGCGCAGGCCGCGGCAAGGTAACCCGCCGGCAACTTGCAAAGGTGCTGGCCAAGCGGCAGGTCCCTCGCGAAGACCGCGTTGATGAACCACGCGGACCCGGCGAAGGCGATGGCGGCAAGGACGAACGCGGCGACGGCGATGACGACCGCCTGGACCAGCGGGAAGCCAAGCAGTTCGAGTCTGGTGAAGCCCAGCAGCCGCAGCATGCCGAAGTCGCGGCGCTTGCGCTGCACCGCGCCGTACAAGCTGGCAGCCAGGCAGGCTATCCCGCCGAGGATGCCGACCGTAGCAACCAGCCAGAACAGCCGGGTCAGCCCACGATCCAGCGCCTGCACGCGCTCGATGGCGGCGAGCTTGGCGTCAACGTCGATGTCTCGCTCCGCGAAGATGCGGTAGATGCCGGCCACGTCGTCGATGTGCCTCGCGTACAGGCGGAACCCCCGATAGCCCGGCTTCTCCATGACGGGGATGCCGCGCCCCGCGCTGAACGAGACCGGGCGGTCCGCCGCCGTTCGCACGATGCCGGGCAGCTCCGCGGGCACGATCGCCATCGTGCCGGGGGCCGGGGCCTCCACCACCACCGGGAGATCGAGCTGGGCCGAGCGAACCTTGATCCGGAGAGTCGCCCTGCTGCCCGGGGCGAGCCCGGCCGACGCCGGGGGCATGATCCGCGCGATCGTGGGATAATCCTCCGCGACCGCCGACCTGCCCCATGGCGTTGTCGGGAGGCCGAAGTGCTCCGCCCGGTCAGCCGCCACCGAGAGCGCCGCGAGCGTAACCGACAGCTGCCTGCCGTCGGGCGCCAGCAGCACCGCGGCCATGCCGTCCACGTGCGGCAGGAGGACGCCTCCCGCCTGGCGCGCCAGATTGCCCACCGCGGCCTGGGTGTCCTGCAGCATGGTCGTACCTACCGCCCGCAGCCGGTAGAGGTACGCGGAGTCCTCTCTGGGAAGCGCCTCGGCCCCGGCCTCCCGAAGCGCCGACGGTGGCTGCGGGGTCATCTCGGTGACGCCCGTCCCCATCTGCATCCGGCTGATCTCGGCGTCGGACAGGGGCGCCTCGGTCGCCAGCAGGATGGAGTCGTAACTCGCATATGGCACGGGGACGCTGCCGCCCCATCCGCGCACGGGGACGGCGATGCCGAGCCGCCACGTCTCGATGTCCTCCGCGTAGTCGAGCGGCACGTAGACCCGGTCGAGCGGATCCCCGCGCGGATTGAGGATCCCCACCACCTGGAAGTCGGTTGCGACCGTCTCGTTGCGGCCCCGGTAACGCCGCGCCGCCGTGAGGGTGATCCTGCTGCCAACGTTAGTCCGCAGTTTCTCCGCGGCAGGGATCGTCAGGACCGCTTCGCCGGGGCCAGGCACCTTGGTGCCGTTGTCGAGCAGCAGCGGGTCGCCGGGGATGGTCGGCAGCAGGTCGAGGGGCTGGCTCACTGGCCCAGCGGCCGCCCGCACCGTCGAGGCGCCACGCATGATGCTCGGGATGACGATCTCGACGTCGGGACGGGCACGCAGGCCCGCGAAGAACGCCTCGTCGAACTCGCGGACTTGCGTGGGCCGGATCTCGCGGTAGACCGGATCCTGCAGTTGCTGCTGGCGGTAGAACTCGATGATTCCGTACTTCAGGCCCAGGATCAGCAGCAGGGGTGCCACCACGGCGGCGATGGCGATGACCAGGCTGGCGGTCAGCGCGACCTCATGTCGGAGGTCGGCGACTGCCAGCCTGGCGGCGATCAGGCGGCGGTCAGCGGCCGCCGCGCCCGCGGCGCCAGCCACGCTCATACGGTCATCTCGCTGCAAGTTGACATCACGCCGTTGGCTGTCTCCTCGACCGTGAAGCCGTACCGCCGGTCGGCGCGGCCGTCGATCAGCCCGAGGTCGTGCGTCACCATCACGATGGTCGCTCCCTCCGCTCGTGCCGCGCTGTGAAAATCGTCGATGATGCGGACCGCGGTGGTGCGGTCCACCGCCGCGGTCGGCTCGTCCGCAAGGATCACGCCAGGGCGGTGGATCAGGGCGCGCAGGATGGCGGCCCGCTGCCGTTCCCCACCCGACAGCTGGAACGGTTTCTGGCCTAGCTTTTCCTTGATGCCCAGGCGGATAGCCAGCGCCAGCGGGCGCTCCTGGTCGGGCACCTGCCCAGCGAGTTGCGCCACCAGATCGGCGTTGCCGGCGACAGTCAGGAACGGCAGCAGCCCGCCGGTCTGGAGCACGTAACCGATCGCCGAGGAGCGAAGCGCCGCGAGTTCGTCCTCCCGCTCTTCCCGCCACAGTGCGGCCAGGTCCCACTCGCGCCCGCCGGCCGCCATGGCAAACCCGTCCACCTCGTCCGGGCGCGAGATGAGGGCGAGCATGTCGAGCATGGTGCTCTTCCCGCACCCGCTGTCCCCGACCAGCGCCACGAACTCGCCGCGACGGACGGCGAAGTCCAGCACGTGCAGCCTGAACTGGCCAGGCGGAGAGCCTCGCGACTTCCACGCACCGGCCAGACGCAGGACAGTGTCGGGCGGCATCGGCGGCTGCCCTCGTTCAGGGCAGGTCCGTCAGCTTCATGGCGTAGACGTGCTGCAGATCGGATTGCCTCGGCGACAGCGCGTGCCAGATGCCCTGGTCGGTCTGGAAGTCCTTGTAGAGGGCGAGCTTGGACTCGAGGTCGCGCTGGAAGTTCGCGCGCTCGTTGGGGTTCATGCGGTCGTAGTCGTCGAAGGTCATCTTCTGCAGGGCACTGTGGTAGGGCAGGCTCCGCAACCAGCTCGGCATCAGGTCGATGATGGCCGAGGCGCTGCGGATCGCCCCCTCCTTGGTCTCCATTCCCTGCATGCGGTCGAGGGTGGCGCCGGTCACCACCGTCTGTAGGGCGCTGAAGAAGGTCTGCTCGGTCGCCTCCCCGCGCTTGGCGCCGCTCAGCAGGCCATCGATCGCGTTGATGAGCTCCTCGAGCTCGCTCCGCTGCACCAGCACGCGGACGTCGAGCGCGTCGCGGGAGGAATCGGTAAGGTCGACGTCGGTAACCCACGCGACCAGGTCGCGAGGCCGCTCGCCGCCACGGCCCAGGTACTCGATGATGGCGGCTTGCGCAGCCTGCTTGGCGATGTTGCCAGCTTCCTCGGGTGAGCCCTTTTCTGCGGGCAGCGCCGCGGGCTCGTGCCCGGGCTCCGCCACATACGAAACGTCGCCCTTCCTGGCGCGCTCGAGCTCCGCCGTGAGGTTGCCCGCGACCTCCTTCGCCAGCGCCTCGAAACGATTGGCGTTCTCCTGGTCTGGGCGGTAAGGGTCAAGCTCCGTCGTGAAGTAGCTCACCGTGTTGGGTGTGTTCCGCGCGAGCACCCGGAACTGCCGTTCAGCGATCACGATATCGCCGGGCACGTCCGGCGGCACCCGTGGCGAAACGTCCCTGATGTGCATCGAGATCAGGTTGATGTTGTCCGCATCCAGCTTGGAGCGGACCGCCTCCTCCGTCAGGACCGCACCCTTCGTGCCCGGAAGGTTCGAGCTGGCATCACCGATCTGGATGATGAAATGGAGGGCATCCTCGCGCCACGGGCCCGCGGCCGCCTCCATAACGCCGTCGAACACGTCCTCGGGCGTGTCGCCGCCGCCATTCGCGTTCGTCAGCGGATCCTTCAGCAGCTCGACCAGGCGCTCCCTGGAGACGAGGGCGTCGGGCGTGAAGTTGTGCTTGATCACGAACGGGCACCCGTCGATGCACTGCTCGGCAATGTCGGTGTAGCCGACCAGCCCGAACATCACGGTGTCCTCTCCCACGCGGGCGAACTCGTTCGTCAGCTGGGTCACGGCGTGTCTGGTGCCGTCTATGAAGGGCTGCATGGAGCCGGTCATGTCGATGGCGAACTTGATGTCGAACTTCAGATTGCGCGTGCCGCCCTGAGTGGCGCGGGAGTTCCCCTGGTTGATGCCGGAGGTCCCGGACACGCGCTTGACCTCCTCCGGGTTCGCCAGAGTCGAGCCGCCAGACCCTGCCCGTCCTGTGTCGCCAGCCTCCTGCGGCACCGCGGCCGCGACCTGGAGGTAGCGTGCCTCGCGCGTGAGGCCGTCGATCGGCACGAAGTCCAGCACGGGGAGCAGATAGAAACTTTGGTTGATGTCCAGGAACCCCCCCCTGGGCTCCGCCATCACCACGCCGTATTTCGGGACAAGGTCCTCAGTCCCCTTGTCGATGTCGGCGAGGATCTCCTTGGCGTGGGCCGCGCCGTCCTGCCCGAAGAGCAGGGATTCCACCTGCTTGCGGTCGTTGAACATCATGACGCGCCCACGACGGTCTGACCCCGATCCCCAGGGGCTGTATGACACGACGATGGCGTTCTTCCACTCGAACAGGTCGCGGGCATGGACCCACCCAGTCGGCTCGGTGCCCTGGGGCACGGTGGCGCTGTCATGCACCTGGTACCAGCCCTTCGGGTTCGCGGCATCGCTGTAGTCGACATCGCGCCGCTGGTAGACGAACCACGGCTGCAGAGCCGAGCCTGTGCTCTTCACCGCCGCCTTCTCATCGGGCTCGGCGCGTATGGCCGCGTTTGGCCGCAGCAGGGCGCGCAGCGGCAGCTGGGTTGCCGGATTCCGGCATACCCGGCTGGCCTGGCAGACGTATTCCCCTGGGTCTTGGGCACGCCCGTAGCTCCAGAGCGAGCAGAGGGCGAGCAGGAAGCAGGCGGCAATCATCCGACGCATCACAGTCCCTCCCTTGGTTAACGGAACCATATAACCTCAGGAGTGCTTCTGCAATCGGAACGCAACGTGAACGCAACGTAATTCCTGCATAACCTACTCGGACGATGTGGCTCTGCGGCGGTGAGCGCTGCGTGTCTCAGGCCACGGCCGCGGGGGGTGCCTCCGCGGATTCTTCCGTGACGTCGACTGGGGATAGGCCAGCGTGACGATGGGGAGCTGCCGCTGGCCAGCTTATTCCGGACCAAGTCAGCCCAGGATTTCGGTTCGAACGGAAATTGGCCCGTTTCGGAGCAGATCACGGCGTGTCCCCAATGGCGAACAGCAGCAACCATTAAGTTCGTTCCGGCTGCGCCTGCCACGGGGTAGCGCGGGCGACGACGGCATTGGCCATGATGAGCAACTTCCTGGCGCAGGCGACGAGCGCCACCTTGTGTGATTTTCCCCGCACGATCAGACGTTTGTAGAGACTGACCAGGGTTGGGTTCCAGCGGAACGCGGCCGGCAGGGCGGCGGCATAGAGCGAGCGGCGCAGACGTTGGCGACCACCGGCGATGTGGCGTTCGCCCTTGTGCCGACCGCTGTCGTCATCGAACGGCGCGAGCCCCGCCAGGGCCGCTGCTTCCTCGCGGGTGAGCTGACCGAGTTCGGGCATGTGCAGCAGTAGGGCGAGCGCCGTGCGTTCACCGATGCCGGGCACGCTTTGCACGAGGGCGAGGCGGCGGCTGAGATCATCGTGCCGGCGCAGCTCCTGCGCGATCCGCCGCAACTCGGCGAGGCGGCGCGCCTCAAGGCGCCGGATATCGGCCATGACCATACGGCGCAGCCGCGCTTGCTGGATGTGCTCGAGGCGGGTTTTGTGACGGGCGAGTTCTTCTTCGATCTGCTCGACGAAGGTCAGCGCGTCGGCGAGCGGTTCGAGGCGTGCGTCCGGGGCGCTGTGCGGCTCGTCGAGAGCGGTGGTGCAAGCGGCGATGAGGGCGGCGTCGATGACGTCGTTCTTGGCCCGTCGCAGATGCAGCCTGGCGTAGGCTTTGACCTGCAGGGGCTGGAGCAGGACCACGGTCAGGCCGGCGGCGCGCAGATAGGCGATCACGCCGCGTTCGTAGCCGCCGGTGGCTTCGACGCCGACGCGATTGATGCCGGCCTTGGCGAGTTCGTCCGCCAGACGCCGCCAGCCCGGGCGGCGGTTTTCCACGCTGAGGCGGATGGGCAGTCCATGGATCGCCAGATCGAGCTTGTCTTTGGCGATATCGATGCCGGCGGCGCGTGTGCTATGATTTAACATCTTCGTCGACCCTGCCTTGTGAGACGAACCAGAGTGTTCAGGCAACCATACGGGTCCGATGAAGGCGCTGGCCCCGATCCTGCTACGCGACAGCCAAGGGTGGCTCAGGGCGGACCGATCCGACGCCAGCCGCCCTGCCTCGGGTGGCCGCCCGGGGCAGGGCGTCCCTTTCGGAACACCTCAAGGATATAGTCGCCGGCTACTACAAGGGCGGAGTAATCGTCACGATGCGCCCAGGCATATTCCAGTGAATGTGGCTCAGCACGAACGGCACCAGCTGCCCGCCAGTCCTGGGAATGCGTCCCGGGATCCCCTGGCAACCCAGTCAGGATCCCGCATGGGCCGTGGCGGCAGCCTGCGTGACGGCGGCGAAGTCTGGGTCGCTGAACAGGTCGCGCAGCAGGAGCTGCACCGTTGCCAGGTACTCCTCGCCTGACTTGGGCCCCGAGATCTGCTGCAGGGAGACCGATGTCCAGCCGTGGCGCTTCGCCAGCGTCTTGTCGAACACCACTGTCCCCTCACGGCGCACGACGAACCGGATCCTGAGGTCCGCCTCCCACTCGTCGGCAGTGCCTGAGAACGACCAGTCTACCGACAGCTTCTGCGCAACGAGCGTGCCGGACAGGACAGCGGGGGAACTGGGGTCGAAGCAGCCCGCCCGCTCGATCTCCCTGCGCAGTCCGGCAGCAATGTACTCCACGAAAGACTGGCCGGCGGCCGGCACGATGGAAGCGCCCCCACTCTTCAGGCGGGCCAGCGTGTCTTTCGCTTCCGGCCCGCTGTCGAAGGTGCCGAGGCTGACTTTGCCTACGTGGTGATCCTGGAGGGCCTGGGCCGTAGTTGCGATCGGGTAGTACGCCGGCAACTCGTAGCTCCTGCAGCAAGCGGCCAGCGGAAGGAGAAGCGCAAGGAACGGGGCCGCGCGGATCATCGGCTACTGCTCGGTCGCGTGGCGGGCCGACAGGTCCCGCATGACGCTCCAGGCCAACTGGTCGTACATCATGTCGACCGCGGTCGTGAGCGGATACGGCGTCAGCCCCGGCGGCCCCGGCGAGACGCCAATCGTGCTGATGAGCGCGCGCTCGTAGGCGAGCGTCACTGGCTCCCGGTCGCCCAGCTTGTACTGGACCTCGCAATAGTACTTGTCGGTCACTTCCGTGCCGGCCAGGCCGAACGTCGGGCCGGTCGCATACGCGCTGCCCGACTTCGGGCCGGGGTAGTCGTTTATGGTCACGACAAGGCGGCCGCCGCCAGGGAGTGGCTCCGTGCTGACCGTGCTGAAGAGGCCCTACCGGCGGCATTCCGCTGGAATGCGGCCCTGGTCAGCCTCTACAAACGTCTCATCGCACGGGGAAAGTCACACAAGGTCGCGCTCGTCGCCTGCGCCAGGAAGCTGCTCATCATGGCCAATGCCGTCGTCGCGCATGCCACCCCGTGGCAGGTGCGTCCCGCCTGATCGCTAAGGTGACGCCCAAAAATCATCGCTTCACGGCGGTACTCTGGCTGCGATTGTGTAATTCCACTCCGGATGGAATGCGTCATTTTTGATGTTTAGGGTGTCCATCTCGGCATCGCTGACCTTGAGGCCCTTCGGATAAGCGCGTGTATCGAGCTCGCAGCGCACCCGCAGACCGGTCTTTGTCGTCGTCGCGGCGATCGACCTTGCCGGGCACGGTCAGCCATGGTTATCGTTCACCGACGATGCTCGGATGGGCCGGGCATTTGGGAAATGTCGGATAATACCGATCCAGGGAACATGAACCATGCGACCGTCCGTGACACGAAAAATAACCGCCTTGGCCGCCGTCAGCCTCATCGTCCTGGCATCCGCCGTCGGACCGGCGCGCGCCCAGGTGGCATGCGGGTCCGGCATGGTTTCGGGCGCAGAAAACATGAACATGGGCGTATCGACGTACAAAGACTACGATGCGAATCTGCGAGGAATTTATTATAACGTAACGTTCAATGTGTGCAGCAACAACAAGCGTCTTGTTTACAGCGCTGTTAGCGGCAATGGTTCGGTTTCGAACGAAAAAGGCGACACCATCTCTGGCAATGGCCTGCAAACGATCGACGATTTGCTGGCTATTCCGGTGAAGCAGGGCGCAACGTTCAAATTCGCGGCCTATGGCGCACCAGCGGACCCGATCTGGTCTGATGCCAAGCCCAAGGATTTCGTGTCCTTAACCCTCCGTGGCGCACAGGACTGGACGGTCGACGATGCGCATTTCGCGTTCGCGCTGGAAGTGCGCATTCCAAGACTGATTGTCCTGTTGCCCGAAAGCGTAACCCGAGCGTCCGTGATTACGATTCCACAGGGCACTGTCACCTTGTTTGGTTACAGGATCACCGCCCCAGCGAGCGGCGCCAAGGTCAAATTCCAAAAAGGCGCCGTGATCGGTTGCACCGGCTGCACCAGCAGGAAGTTATAGGACGCCAGACAACCAGGTAGGCCGCCTTTATGCGAGGTTCTTTGGACTGGTATCTCGATTCATATGCCGCGCCCTCGTGGATGGCGCGTCCCTTAACACGCCAAGTCCCCGATCGGCGGTTCGACGGACAGCGTCTGTGTTGCATCGCGGCAATCGGCATGCTGTACGCCCAAACCATTGCCGACCTAAGGTGACGCCCAAAATGATCGCTTCACGGCGGTACTCTGGGTGCGATTGTGTAATTCCACTCCGGATGGAATGCGTCATTTTTGATGTTTAGGGTGTCCATCTCGGCATCGCTGACCTTGAGGCCCTTCGGATAAGCGCG
>CAYRWE010000100.1:0-16964 GCA_964427655.1 uncultured Solibacteraceae bacterium
TTACGCCGAGTACGCGGCCGTGCCGGCAGCCATGCTGGTGAAGCTGCCCGACGCGGTGGACTTTCCGACCGGCGCCGCGGCCATGCTGCAGGGCATGACGGCCCACTATCTGACCCACTCCACCTATCCGTTGAAACGCGGCGACACCTGCCTGGTGCACGCGGCGGCGGGCGGCGCCGGCGGCCTGGTGGTGCAGATGGCCAAGCTGGCGGGGGCGCGGGTATTCGGCACCGTTTCCACCGCCGCCAAGGCGGCCATCGCGCGCGAGCACGGCGCCGACGAAACCATTCTCTATACCGAACAGGATTTTGAAACAGAGGTGAAGCGCCTCACCGCCGGGCGGGGCGTGGACGTGGTGTACGATTCGGTGGGGCAAACCACCTTTCAAAAGAGCCTGGGCTCGTTGCGCCCGCGCGGGTTGCTGGCTTTATTCGGCCAATCCAGCGGTCCGGTGCCGCCGGTGGATCTGAACATCCTGAATGCCAAGGGGTCGCTGTTCGTGACGCGGCCCAGCCTGGGGCACCACGTGGCCACGCGCGACGAACTGCTCTGGCGCGCTTCGGACGTGCTGAACTGGATCGGCGCGGGTAAGCTGAAGCTGCGCATCGATCGCTCCTATCCGTTGGCCGAAGCGGCCCAGGCGCACCGCGATCTGGAAGGGCGTCACACCGCCGGCAAGCTGCTTCTCGCGGTCTTGTAAGCCATGAATCTCCGCCTCAGGCTGACACTCGCGTTTGCGTTGGTGAACGTCCTGATGGTGGCGTTTCTTTCGGCGGTCGATCTGGCCAACGAACTGCAAGTGCAGTTTCAATCCACGCTGGACCGCGCTTGGAGCGTGTGCATCTTCGCCACCGACATGGTGAAGAGCTCGCTGAACCGGCAGCTTTCGACCCCTCTCGACCAGGCCTTGCAAGATCCGGACCTGGCCAACATGCTGCGCGACAACATGGCGAAGGCGAGCGCGATTCTGGAGATCGCCGTGGTCAGCGAAAACGACCGCATCCTGGCCGACAGCATCGCCGAGAACGTCGGCAAGATCATGCCCCGGTATGCCAGTTTCCAATCCGTGGTGACCGATACGGGTTGGTACGGCAAGCTGGAGATGTTGAATGCCAAGGCCAAATATTACCAGTTGGAGAGAACCCTGAGCCCGCCGACGATCTATGTGCGGGTAGTGATTCACCCGGCGCTGATCAGCAGCGACATTTTGCCGCGCTTAGAGCGCAATTTCAAGTTCGACCTGCTGTCGGTAGCCGGGGCGGCCATCGTGACCATGCTGTTTTCCGCCGTGGCGCTGCGTCCCCTGGGGCGTCTGCGGCGGCAGTTGGAACTGGTCGCCAGCGGCCAATACGAGCCCGCCGAGGCGGCGCACGAGCGGCGGGCGAACGACGAAGTCTCGATCATGGCTTCCAACGTGGACATCCTGAGCCAGCGATTGCGCGGGGCGCAGTACGAAGTATCCGACCTGCGCGGCAACCTGGACCGGCTGTTGGCGGACCTGGAAGAAGCGGTGTTCATCTTCAACCGCGAGAACCGTTTGATTTTCGCGTCCGGAACGGTGGAGAAATTCGTCGGCCGCGGGCGCGGGGAACTGGTGGGGCTGGGGGTGGGCGAGGTGTTTCCGGAAACGACGGCGCTAGGGTTGATCGTCGGGCAGGCGGCGCACACCGGGCGGCCGCTGCGCAACCGGCGGGTGGCGGCGGCGTCTTTGGGGGACGCGTCGAGCGGCATGCCGGCGGTGCTGCTCTCGGTGGATTTGCTCGAAACCGCGCCGCGGGGCTCCGGCCTGGTGGTGCGGCTGCGCGACGCCGAAGCGCAGCGCCAGTTGGGGCGCGAATTGCAGACCGCCGACCGGCTGGCGGCGTTGAGCCGGGTATCGGGCGGCGTGGCGCACGAAGTGAAGAACCCGCTCAACGCCATCCTGCTGCACGTGGAGGTGGCGCGCGCCAAGCTGGCCCGCGGAGATACCGCCGTCGAGCCGCAGATGGAGATCATCTCGCGCGAGATCCTGCGCCTGGACCGCGTGGTCAAGACGTTCCTCGATTTCACGCGGCCGGTGGAGCTGAAGCTGGCCATCGTGCCGCTGGCGGACCTGGTGAACGAGATCGTGGACCTGGCGCGCCCGCAGGCGGATGCCGCCAAAATCCGCGTGACCGTCGAACAGGAAGCCGAAGGCGTGGATGTCCAGGTGGATCGCGACCTGCTCAAGCAGGCCGTCCTCAATGTGGTGGTGAATGCCATGCAAGCCATGCCGGAGGGCGGCGATCTGCGCTTCGAATCGCGAGCCGCCGACGATATGGCCGAGATCCGCATCTCCGATACCGGGGCCGGAATTCCCGAAGAGCTGCGCGAGAAAATTTTCCGGTTGTATTTCACTACTAAGAAAGAGGGATCGGGGATAGGCCTGCCCATGACTTTCCGGATCGTTCAACTGCACGATGGTACAATTGATTTTTCCAGCGAACCCGGGAAGGGCACAACCTTCTTCATACGTCTGCCCATCGCCATCTGAGGACGAATTTGTGAAACGTGTGGCGGCCATCCTGATCGCGGCGTTCAGCCTGTGGCTGTGTGGCTGCGTAATCGGGAATAAGCGGCAAGTCGCCAAGGCCACGCCTCCCGCGCCACCGCCGGCCGCTCCGCTGGCTCCGCAGGCCCCTCCCGCGCCGCTCTCGATCCCCCAGACGCAGGTCGAGCTTCCCACGCCGCAGCCGGTCGATCCGGCCGCGCTGGCCACCGCGCCGCCCGAAGCACCGCCTGAAACGCCTTCTAAGACGCGGCCTCCCAGGCGCGCGGCGTCGCCGCCGGCCCGGTCGGCCGAAGCGCCGGCGGCCGCCGCTCCGGCGCCCGCGGAAACCGCCACCGAGCCGGAGCGCCCGCCCATCCAGGAAATCCTGCCGGCCGAGACGCAAAAGAAGTTTCAGGAATCGGCCGACAGCCATAAGCGGGATGTCACCCAGTTGCTGCAGCAGGCCCAGTCGCGGCGGCTGAACCGCCAGCAGGCCGGCCTGGTGAAGCGCATCGAGCAGTTCGTAAAGCTCTCCGACGGCGCCGAGCAGAGCGGCAACATGCGCGAAGCCGACGAGTTCGCCGAGCGGGCCCTGGTTCTGGCGCGGGAGCTGACGAGTGCCCGATAGCGAATTCGCGCGCCGCACCGCGCAGGTGGCCGAAGGCCTGAAAGAACGCTCGTTGGACGCCCTGCTGGTAACGGGTCTTCCCAACCTGCGGTATCTTTCCGGATTCACCGGCGATAACGGAATGCTGCTGGTGCTGCCGGGGCAGACCACCCTGTTTACCGATCCGCGCTACGAGATTCAGGCCGCCCAGGAAACGGCCTGCGAGCTGCGGATCGCCAAGGGCGCCATGACCGTGGAGGTGGCGTCCGCGCTGGCGCGCTTGGGTCCCCGGCACGTCGGCTATGAGCCTGCACGAATCACTTGCGAAGTCCGCGAATCGCTGAACTCGCGCCTTCCCCCGCGCGTCGCGCTGGAATCCGCGGGCGGGTGGATAGAAGAGTTGCGCATGGTGAAATCGCCCCAAGAGATTGAGCGCATTCGCCGCTCGGTCCTCACCAACTCGCGCGCATTCGAGCAAGCTGTGGCACGTGTGCGCTCGGGTATGAAGGAACTCGACCTGGCGGCGGAAGTGGAATATCGCATGCGCCGTCTAGGCGCCGAAAAGCCGGCCTTCGAGACCATCGTGGCGGCGGGCGCGCGTTCGGCGCTTCCGCATGCCCAGCCCACCTCCGCGCGGATCGAAGTCGGCGATCTGGTGGTGGTGGATATGGGCGCCTTCCAGGAGGGCTACGCCAGCGACATGACCCGTATGTTGTTCCTGGGATCTCCCGGCCGCAAGGTGAAGCGCATGTACCGGGCCGTGCTGGAGGCGCAGCTCGCGGCCACCGCGGCGGTGCGCGCGGGCGTGAACGTGGCCTCGGTGGATGCCGTCGCGCGCAAGGTCCTGAAGGCCTACGGCCTGGAGCGCGCCTTCGTTCACTCTACCGGCCATGGGCTGGGCCTGGAGATCCACGAAGCGCCGCGCATCGGCAGAACCGCTAAAGGGCGCTTGAAATCCGGAATGGCGATCACCATCGAGCCGGGCGCCTATTTAGAAGGCTTTGGCGGCATACGCATCGAGGACACGGTGGTGGTGACCGCCAGAGGATGCGAGATCCTCACGCCGACATCCAAAGAGCTGCGCGTAATCTGACTCCTCTGTTGTGAATCCGCTTAGTGTCTTATAGCCCACGCTTCCGGAATGCATATTGACATCCGCCGCGAGTAAGCGCATATTGTGATTGGAAACAGCCTTGAGGCTGAATCCGGCCTCTTTCCCTGAAGGGGGCATTTTTCGTGATCCTTCTTAAGCTGAAGGAGCCACTGTCAAAGGAGGAAGTACATAGAACCAGTCCATTGCAAGGGCGGTTTCCGGCTTCCTCGGCCGACCGGCTGCGAGTCCTTGACGCGCCGCTGAGGCGCCACGGTATTATACCGTCGTCTTTCCGGCTCGCAGTTTAGGAGAGCACGGGAAGGAACCGGCGGCCGCCCCTTCCATTTTCGGCATTGAATCCCACCGTGATCTCTACATCCGCTACACTGGTCTTTCTCCTCCGACCGTGAATGCCGTCGAGTTCCAGAGCGTTTCCAAGAGCTACGCGATCTACGCTTCGCCGGGCGACCGGCTGAAGGAGTTGATTGCCTTCAATCGCATCAAGCGGCATCGCGATTTCTGGGCGCTGGACGACATCAGCTTTGAGGTCAAGCGCGGCGAAACCTTCTGCGTAGTAGGCCAGAACGGATCCGGCAAGAGCACCCTTTTGCAAATGGTGGCTGGCATCCTGGCGCCCAGCCGGGGAACGGTAGCGGTGAACGGGCGCGTTTCGGCGCTGCTGGAGCTGGGAGCGGGCTTCAATCCCGAGTTCAGCGGGCGCGACAATGTCTACCTCAACGGCTCCATTCTGGGATTGACCACGCGGCAGATCGACCAACGCTACGGCGATATCGAAGCTTTCGCCGAGATCGGCGATTTCATCGACCAGCCGGTGAAGACGTATTCGAGCGGCATGGTGGTGCGGCTGGCATTCGCCGTGGCCATCAACGTGGATCCCGAGATCCTGCTGGTGGATGAAGCGCTGGCCGTGGGCGACATTTACTTCCGCCAGCGCTGCATGCGCAAGGTGCACGAGCTGCGCGCGCGCGGCATCACCATTCTGTTCGTCTCGCACGCGGTCTCCGACGTGAAGGCTATCGGCGACCGGGCGTTATGGCTGGACGGCGGGCGCCTGGTCGATATCGGCGAGCCGGATCGCGTGGTGGCCAAGTACCTGGCGGCCATGGTGGAAAAAGATTCCACCTACCTGATCCGCAAATCGGAAACGGACGAGAAGCGCCCCGGCGGCCCGGCCGTGCGCGCGCCCGAAATCGTCGAGACCATCCCCAATATCGATCACCGCTACGGGGACGGCCGCGCGAAGATCATGGGGATCGCGGTCATGGACGAGCAGGGCCGCAACCTGAGCCTGCTGGAGCCATCCTCGCGCATCGTGGTGCGCATCAGCGCGCGGGCCATCGAGGATGTGCCCCTGCCCATCGTGGGCTTCATGCTGCGCAATCAACTGGGCATGGATTTTTCCGGCACCAACACGGCCCGCGAAGGCTATGCGCTGGCGGCCCTGCAGGCCGGCGACGTCATCACGGTAGACTTTCATGTGGATGTGCCGGAGCTTTACCCGGCATCGTTTTCTTTTTCGCCGGCGATCGCCGATGGCACGCTGATGGGCTACCAGATGTGCGACTGGATCGATAACGCCCTGGCGCTGCAGATGGGTCGCTCGGAAGGCCAAGTCTATGGGTATATGCACCTGACCTGCCGCGTGGAAGTAAATGCCCGGATTCGAAGCGGACGCGAGAGCGCGCCGGAGCTGGAGAAACACATTGGCTGAGTTCACGGGCGAACGGGTGATTCCCGGCGAGGTCGATATCGATCTGCTCAACGAGCACTTGGCGCGCTACACCTTCGCGGCGCGGCTCTCGCGCGGCAAACGCGTGCTGGATGCCGGCTGCGGCGCGGGATACGGATCGGCGGAGCTGGCGCGCGGGGCGGAGCGGGTGGTGGGGATGGACCGTGCGGCGGAGGCTGTGGAGTTCGCGCGGGCCCACTATCCTGCGGCTAACCTGTGGTTCGAGCGCGGGTCCTGCACTTCGCTGCCGCATCCGGATGGCAGCTTCGATCTGGTGGTGGCGTTCGAGGTGATCGAACACTTGGAGAACTGGCGCGAGTTTCTGGCGGAGGCGCGGCGCGTGCTGGCACCCTGCGGGCAGTTCATCGTTTCCACGCCCAACCGGCTCTATTACACCGAATCGCGCGGGGCCGATGGCGCCAACCCGTTCCACGTGCACGAATTCAGTTTCGACGAGTTTCGCGAGGAGCTGGCGGCGGTCTTCCCCAACGTGGCGCTGTTTCTGGAAAATCATGTGGAGGGCGTCACGTTCCAGCCGCACCAGGCCGGCCGCACCGTGGAAGCCCGCGTGGATTCGGGCGAGCCGGCGCCCGACGAATCGCATTTCTTCGTGGCGGTCTGCGCGCACCGCCCGCAGACCGGAAACCCGACCTTCGTCTACGTGCCGCGCGCCGCCAACGTGCTGCGCGAGCGCGAGCGGCACATCGCCCTGCTCGAGCGGGAACTGGAGACCAAGGACCGCTGGCTCGAAGAGCGGCGGCGCGAGCACGAGGAGCTGCTCGAGCGGCACCGCGAGCAGACTGCCGAGCTGGAGAGCAGCAACCAGTGGGCCGACGCGCTGAATCGCGAAATCGAGGAGCGCCGCGCGCGAATCGAGGCGCTGCAGGAGGAACTGGCGCGCGAGCAGGAAAACGCCCGCCGCGTGGCCGAAGGATATCAGGCCAAAGTCAAAGAGGTCGAAGCGGACCTGCGCGAAAAGACCGAATGGGCGCAGAGCACTGAAACGCGACTGACCGCCGCTCTTGAGGAGCAACGCGCGCAACTATGCCGCGCCGTGGAGGCGCTGCACTCGACCGAAAAGGATCTCGAAGAGCGCACCGCCTGGGCGCTTGGTCTGCAGGAGGAAGGCCGCAAGCTGGAAGAGCGCCTCGGAATGTACCAAGCTTCCCGATGGGTGAAGCTGGGCCGCAAGATCGGCTTGGGTCCGGTGTTCCCGGCCGAATGAGATGCGCCTGCTGAAACGCATTCTGCGCGCTCTGCCGCTGATGCTGCTGTCGCCCTTGCTGGTGGCCATCGCGGCGCTGGCGCTGGCGGCGGTGGATATCGTTTGGAGGCTATTTGCCGCTCTCGGGGGAGATGCGGGCAAGCTAAAGCATGCCTCACCTGGTGGGGCATGCTTTAGCTTGCCCGCGGTCGATGCGCCGGCCGGCGCGTCAGTCGTCATTCCGAACTGGAACGGCAGGGAACTGCTGGCCAAGTATCTGCCGTCGGTGGTGGAGGCCCTGGCCGGGAATCCCGAGAACGAAATCATCGTGGTGGACAACGGCTCGACGGATGGCAGCGCCGAGTTCCTGCGGGAGGCCTTTCCGGGCGTGAAGCTGCTGGCGCTGCCGGTCAACCTGGGCTTCGGCGGAGGCTCCAATGCCGGTTTTCGAGAAGCTCGCAACCGGGTCGTGGTGCTGCTCAATAGCGACATGCGCGTGGCGCCGGACTTTCTGGCGCCGCTGATCGAGGGCTTCCGCGATCCCCTGGTCTTCGCCGTTTCCTGCCAGATCTTCTTCAGCGACCCGGCCCGCGTGCGCGAGGAAACGGGGCTGACGCAGGGCTGGTGGCAGGATGGCGGATTACGCGTGCGGCACCGCATCGATCCGGAGATCGACGATCTGTTCCCGTGCTTCTACGGCGGCGGCGGCTCGTGCGCCTTCGACCGCGCCAAGTTCCTCGATCTGGGCGGCTTCGACCCTCTTCTGGCGCCTTTCTACCTGGAAGATACCGACCTCGGATACATGGCCTGGAAGCGCGGCTGGAAGGTGCTCTACCAGCCCCGCGCGGTGGTTTTCCACGAGCACCGCGGCACCATCGGCAAGCGCTTCAGCCAGGGCCAGATCCAGGCCGTACTGAAAAAAAATTACCTGCTGTTTGCGTGGAAGAACATCCACGATTGGCACCGCCTTTCCGGGCATTTTTTCTTCGCCTGGGCGGGCGCCCTGCTGAGCGTGGTTTTCGGCGACGAGCCTCTGCGCCCCAATCCGCGGGCGCTCTGGGATGCCTTCCGCCAGCTCGGCGGAGCGCTCCGGTCGCGCTGGCGGGCGCGCACGCTGGCGCGAGTGGACGATAGCGAGGCTTTCCGGCGTCCCCTGGGCGGCTATTTCCGCGACCGCTTTGCCGCCATGGACCCCGCGCCAGAGCGCCCGGCCGTGCTGTTCGTTTCGCCCTATCCAATATGCCCGCCGGTGCACGGCGGCGGCGTCTTCATGTACCAGGCGCTGTGCGAAATGGCGCGCCGTACCGACGTGCACGTGGTGGAGCTGCTGGATTGGCCCGCGCAGGAAAAGGAAAACCGCGCGCTGCGCAAGTTCTGCGCTTCGGCCGAATGGATCGTGCGGCCGAGCGGCCGCCCCAAGGGCTTCGGCTCGCTCGAGCCCCGCGCGGTGCGCGAATTCGCCAATGACGACCTGGATTGGCTGATTCACCGCCAGCTCTATCGCAAGCGGATCGACGTCTTGCAGCTCGAGTACACGCCCATGGCGCAGTATCGCGGGCAATACCGCCGCATCGCGCGAGCCGTTTTCGAGCACGACGTCTACTTTCAATCCATCGCGCGCGGCCTGGGCCACATGATCTCGCCGGCGGCGGAGATCAAGGCACGCGTCGAATATCTGCGCGCGCTGCATTTCGAGCTGCGGATGCTGGGCGATTGCGACCAGGTGCAGGTCTGCACGCCGGCCAACCGCGATTACCTGCTTTCGTTCCAACCTGCTCTGGCGCCGCGCCTGCACGCCGGGCTGCGCGCGGGCATCGATACCGCCCGCTACCGCTTTGTCCGCGGTCCTCGCGAGCCGCTCACTATGCTTTTCCTGGGGAGTTTCCGGCACGACCCCAACCGCGTGGCTCTAGATTGGTTCATACGCCGCGTGTTGCCCTCGATCCTGGCGCGGCAGCCCGGCGCGCGGCTGGCGATAGCCGGGTCGGACCCGCCTCCGGCGCATGCCTATGCGGATTATTCCGCGGCTCTCGATATGCTCGGTTACGTCGACGATGTGCGGGATCTACTGGCGCGCTGCGCCGTGTTCGTGTGCCCGATTCTCAGCGGTTCGGGCGTGCGCGTCAAGCTGCTGGAGGCCTTCGCGGCGGGCATTCCGGTGGTTTCGACATACGTGGGAGCCGAGGGCCTGGCTCCGCGCGATGGCGAGTTCTGCCGCCTGGCGGACGATCCGGAGGGCTTCGCGGCGTGTGTGCTGGCGGCTTCCGAGGATTCCGAAAAGGCTGCCGAAATGGCCGCGCGGGCGCGCGCCGAGGTGGAGCGCAATTGGGATATGGCCGCCATTACGGAGCGGCTGGTTGAGAGCTATCGCGCGCTGGTGAAAAGCAAGAGAAGCCGGGCGGCCGCGGCTACTTCAGATCCCGCTTGAGGCGGTTTACAATGTCGGAGGCTGTGTGATCCAACTGCTTGGAGCTGGAATCCTTGGGCAACATGTATACCGACCAGACCACCTGCCGCGATTTGGCATCCACCAGGAACAGGGTGCCGTGGGCGTGTCCGAAGCTCGATCGCCGGGCCGGATTATCGAGCTTGGCGCTCTCGGCGATCATCCTGCCAGGATTGTCGGAGGAGACCCCTCCGCTTTTTTCGGGGGCTTTCTTGTCCTTTTCTTCGGCGGCCTTCGCCTGGGCGGCCTTATCGTCCGGGGTCGCTTTCGGCTCCTCGGGTTTAGGCGTGGGCGAAACGGTTTCAAGCTGGTCGCGGAGCGAGTCGCCCACCTGGTCGCTGAACATGGCGTCGGCTAGCTTGGGGTCCGCCACGACTACGAAAATATGCTCGTTCGTCAGCCGGTTGGCCAGATACTGGTCCAAGCCGTGAGACATCGGAAACACATAAACCGAGCGGACCCCGGCCAGCTCGGCAGCGCTAGCCAGCGCGCCGGCGCACATCACAAGGAGAAAAAGCCGCTTCATCGTTAACATTATGACGCCCCATACCGCCAAAAAGTCGGAGCCGGTCCGGTTCGATGTATAAAGGCCAGTCGATAACCGTCATCACCCCCTGCCTGAACGAGGAACAGGGGATCGAGCAGGTGCTGCGCGGGCTGCCGGATTTCGTGGATGAAATCATCGTGGTGGATAACGCTTCCACCGACCGGACCCCGCTGGTGGCGCACTCTCTGGGGGCCAAGGTGATCTGCGAGGAAGTGCGGGGCTACGGACGCAGCTACCGGCGCGGCTTCGCGGAAGCCACCGGCGATCTGATCGTGACGCTGGATGGCGATCACAGCTATCCCGCCGACGCGCTTTCTTATTTGATCGAGGCTTTTTTGCACCTCGATGTGGATTTTCTGAACGCCTCGCGTTTTCCGGTGCGCGATAACCGAGCCATGAGCTTCAAGCACAAGTTAGGAAACCTGGTGCTTTCGGTGGCCGTGTCGGTGCTGTTCCTGCATTGGGTACGCGATTCGCAGTCCGGCATGTGGGTCTTCCGCCGCTCGATTCTGAAAGATATGAAGCTGGAAGCCGACGGCATGGCGTTTTCCGAGGAGATCAAAATTGAAGCCCTGCGCAACCCGCGCATACGCTTCGGCGAGATCTCCATTCTGTACACGTCGCGCCTGGGCGAGAAGAAGCTGAATCCGTGGCGCGATGGTTTTCACAACCTCGCATTCCTGTTCAAGAAGCGTTTCATGCGATGAGTAGCGCGACGATCAGCGCCGTGATTCCGGTGTGGAACGGGCGCGCGCTGGTAGAGAAGCTGCTGGCCAGTTTGCGGCGCCAGACGCGGCCCGCCGCGCAGATTCTGGTGGTGGACAACGGATCCACCGACGGCGCCGCCGAGCGGGCCCGCGCGCTGGGCGCCCAGGTGCACTCCATGGGTCACAATGCCGGCTTCGCGGCGGCCGTGAACCGCGGGATCGAAATGAGTGCCGGGCGCTGGATCGCGGTGCTCAACAGCGATGTGGAGCTGGCGCCGGATTATTTCGAGAAGCTGGCCGGAGCGGCCGAAACCGAAAAGGCCTGGTTCGCCGCCGGGAAGTTGCTCTCGGCCGAATCGCCAGAGCGCATCGATGGCACCTGGGACGTCATCTCGCGCGGCGGTGCGACCTGGCGCGTGGGGCATGGGCAGGCGGATGGGCCGCGGTTCGCGCTCCCGCGCCGCATCGATATGGCTCCCTGGACCGCCACGCTGTTTCGCGGCGAGTTGTTCGGCCGCGTGGGGCGGCTCGAGACCGATTTCGGATCGTACCTGGAGGATGTCGATTTCGGATTGCGCTGCGCCGTCCGCCGCCTGGATGGCGTCTACGTGCCGGAGGCGGTCGCCTGGCACCAGGGCAGCGCGGCACTGGGCCGCTGGCATCCCGAAACCGTGCGCCTGATGGCCCGCAATCAGGTTCTGCTGTTGGCGCGCCATTATCCGCCGCAGCTCGTGCGGCAGTGGGCCTGGCCGATTCTGGTGGCGCAGCTTCTATGGGGCGGCATCGCGTTGCGGCACGGCTGCGGGACCGCGTGGCTGCGCGGGAAGTGGCAAGGATTACGGAGCTGGCGAGCGGCGCGCGCGAAATGTGATGCGCCGGACTTAGACGTACTGTCCGGTCTGGCACAGGCTCATGAGCGATTGATTTACGAAATGCAAGCCCCAGAGGGATTCGAACTCTACTGGAGAATGTACTTTCTTCTCACCCGCGTGGGGCAAAGTGACACATGACGGAGATCGGCCTCGTCATCGTCACCTATAATTCCGAGTCGGCTATAGGAGCTTGCCTGGACGCGGCTCTTCTCACTGGCGCCAATATTGTTGTAATAGACAACGCATCCAAAGATGGCACGGTGGCCGAAGTAACGCGCCGTGGCGTAAAGTTGATTGCCAATTCGAGTAATCGGGGCTTCGCCGGTGCTGTAAATCAAGGTTTTTCCGTAATAAACACTCCCTATGTTGTGTTGTTGAACCCCGATGCCGTGATACTCGACGGTTTGGAGCATCTGCGCGAGGCTTGCGACCTTCCGGGATCTGCCGGTGCGGGCGGGTGCCTGATCGGTCCGGATGGCGCTGCGCAGGTGGGTTTCATGGTGCGCCAGCTCCCAACTCCGGGCGCATTGATTTTGGAAGCTCTCTTGCTAAATCGCGTCTGGCCGGGTAATGCGGTCAACCGGCGCTATCGTGCATTAGATCTGGATTACAGCCGCCGCCAGAAGGTCGAGCAACCGGCGGGGGCTTTCCTGATGGTGCGAGCCGAGGTGTGGCGCGAGTTAGGCGGCTTCGATGAGAGATTCCGCCCGCTATGGTTTGAAGATGTTGACTTTTGCCGCAGAATCGCGGATCGAGGGTACTACTTGTACTATGTGCCGGAGGCCGTAGCGAAACATACCGGCGGGCATTCCATACCTCAGCTCAGTATGGAGATGCGGCGCCTGTATTGGTATGGTAGTCTACTGAGATACGCGGGGAAGCACTTTCATCCAGTGTCTTTCCGTGTAGTAAGTCTAGCCGTCGTAACGGGATCTCTTCTCCGGATGGTGGGCGACGCGGTGCTCGGCCGGAGCCTGAAATCTGCAGCGGCTTACAGGAAAATAGTGGGGCTGGCGGGCCGATGCGTGTGGTCCGGCTGGCGCGAGGAGGTGTCTTCAGCCTCCGCTAACTTGTAACGGACGCACGGAGTGTACGGATCTTCTGGTTCTCGTTCATGACGCACAACGGCTTCGTCTCTGTCACGATAGTCACTTACAACAGCGGCCGCTTTATCAAACGCTGCCTCGAATCGGTGCTGGCGCAGAAGTACGCGCTCAAGGAAGTCATCGTGGTGGACAACGCCTCGAGCGATGGCACCACCGATATCCTGGAGCAGTTCGAGGATCGCTGCCGCGTTTACTACAACGACGAGAACGTGGGATTCGCCGCCGCCCAGAACCAGGCTATCTGGCAGTCCAGTGGCGAGTGGGTTCTGACGCTCAATCCGGACGTGCTGCTGCTGCCCAATTTCATCCAGGCGCTGGTGGATGCGGGGCAGTTCGACCCGGCCATCGGTGCGGTATGCGGCAAGCTGCTGGCCATGACCGCGCACTTCGAAATTCCCGAAAAGCCGGTGGTGGATTCCACGGGGATTTATTTCAACCCCATGCTGCGCCATCTGGACCGCGGCAACCGGGAAGTGGACAACGGCCATTACCTGCAGTACGAGTACGTGTTCGGAGCCACCGCCGCGGCGGCGCTCTACCGGCGCACCATGATCGAGGACATCGCCCTCGAAGGCGAGTTCTTCGACACCGATTTCTTCGCCTACCGCGAGGATGCCGATGTGGCCTGGCGCGCGCAATTGATGGGCTGGAAGTGCCTCTACGTGCCCTTCGCGCGCGGCTATCACGTGCGCAAGGTTCTGCCGGGCAACCGCCGCGCCCTGCCGCCGGAGATCAACATGCACTCGGTGAAGAACCGCTTCCTGATGCGCATTAAGAATATCTCCGGAGACCTCTACTGGCGCAACTGGCTCTCCATCACCGTGCGCGATTTCGCGGTGGTGGCCTGCTGCCTGCTCCGCGAGCAGACCTCGCTGAAGGCCTTCTGGCTGTTGGCGCGAAGCTTCAAGCACACGCTCCTGAAACGCCGCATGGTGCAGGCGCGCCGGCGCGTGGATAACGATTATATGGCGAGCTGGTTCCGCTACGCGCCCGTAACCCGCCAGGCGCCCCGCAAGATGATCCGTACGCTCTCGCGCTCCGAGGCAGCTCGGACCTGAAGACGGGCATGCGCATCGCGCTTCTCGGCACGCGTGGCATTCCGGCCAATTACGGCGGCTTCGAGACGTTTGCCGAAGAACTCTCGGTTCGCCTGGCGGCGCGCGGCCACGAGGTGACCGTCTACTGCCGGGAGCGTTTCGCCGAGCCGAGTTATCGCGGCGTGCGGCTGGTGTACCTGCCCACCATCCGGCACAAGTATTTCGATACCCTGGCGCACACCTTCTTCTCGACCCTGCACCTGGCCGCGCACCGCGCCGATGCGGCGCTCTACTGCAACGGCGCGAACGCCATTTTCACGCCGATTCCGCGCCTGTTCGGCATGCCTGTCGCGCTCAATGTGGATGGCATCGAGCGCCTGCGCAAGAAGTGGAATCGCCTGGCCAAGGCGTGGTACCTGGTATCGGAGTGGCTGGCCACTTTTTGCCCCACGGCCGTGGTCACGGATGCGCGCTCCATCCAGGAGTATTACCGGCAGCGCTGGCGGCGCGAGAGCGTCTTCATCCCCTATGGCGCCGAGGTGGGCAAGGTGGCCGGCACGGATACGCTCATGCGGCTGGGTCTCGAAGCGGGCCGATACTTCCTGTACGTCAGCCGCATGGAGCCCGAGAACCATCCGCTGGAGGTCCGCGAGGCGTTCGAGCGCGTGCCGACGGATTTCAAGTTGGCGCTGGTTGGCGACGCGCCCTACGCGCAGGACTACATCGCGCGAGTACGCGACACGCGCGATCCGCGCATCGCGATCCCCGGAGCCATCTACGGCGCGGGCTACTGCGAGCTGGGGTCGCACTGCTTCGCCTACATCCACGCTACAGAGGTTGGCGGCACGCATCCCGCGCTCATCGAGGCCATGGGCCGCGGCGCGCTGGTGATCTACCGCAACACGCCCGAGAATGCCGAGGTGGCCGGCGGTGCCGGAATCGCCTTCGAGTCGCACGAACTGGAGGCCAAGCTCAAAGAAGCGCTTGCCATGTCCGAAGAAGAACGCCAACGTCTGCGAGCCGCGGCCATGGAGCGTGTGCGCGAGCGCTACTCGTGGGATGCCGTGACGGACCGGTACGAAGAACTGCTGCGAAAGCTGGCCGGGGGGTAGGCTGCACCGACAAAAATCTCCCCGCCATCTTTGGGGTCAATTCTGTTGAACAAGCAGATACAAATACCCTGTGTGGACACCATTTATCACCGCCTCTAGCGGTAAGAGACCGCTCGTGAAACCTGGGGATCCAATAGTGGGGATCGCAAAGTTGATCTGAACCAGTCCAGCTTCCACGATTCCGGCATAGGCTGCCGGGGTGGTGAGATTGCCGATCCAAATACTCACGGCTCCAGCCAGGGGCTCCGGCTGCGCTGGCACAATCCCCGCGGAGATTGGGGGGACACTCGGACCAAATCCTGTACCGAATATTGAGATCGTTTCACCGACAACGGCAGGCCGTGTGGATGCTGACCCGAAGTCCCCGGGTTTGCCGACGAGGGATCCGTCCAGATGAACCGCAAGAACCAACGGAGTAACCGCCTGTCCATCCGAAAACAAGGCAGGCGCCAGTGGCAGAACTTGGGTCGCAAACGAGCTGCTTAAATTGCCTTGCACCGATACCTGGACGCTGACTGGCGTTGCGCTACCCGAGACGGCTATATCGGGACACAGCGCGTTGATCTGACTGGGGCTGATATAGGAAATGGCAGCCAAGGACCCATTTACGGTTACACTGACTCCATCCAACGTGAGCGGAAGCGAGTCGCCCGAAAAATCGGAACTGTTCCATGAACGAGTTGACGATGAGAGGTTGGCCCCCATGATGGAGATCCATGCTCCCGGGGAAATCATGGTAGACATCGACGCAGCGTTCACGACAAACCCAATCACGGGTTCATCGGGCGGGATGGGGGTCAACAGGTCGATCCGTGTCGGTTCTGCTATATACACCGTGCCACCCGGTCCCGCCGCCAGAGCCTGAGGCGCAACGCAAGCCGTCGTGGCCAGTGCTCCGTCGCTTGGCGATCCAGCGTCCCCAGGTGTGCAGTCCCCGGCGACTGTGGAAATGATACCAGTGCTCGCGTCAACGCGACGGATAAATGATGACAGATATCCACCGATGAAGAGGTTGCCTCCGGAGTCTATCGCCAGTGAGTTGGGTTCGACAAGGAGAGCAGAAGTCGCCGGACCTCCGTCGCCAGGGTGATCGGTCCCATTCATTGGGCTCACGCCGGCAACGCCGGCAACAGTAGTGACACTGCCGGTGTTTGGGTCCACTTTGATCACTTGATTGCCGCTCATCTCTGCGATGTAAAGATTGCCGCTGGAATCCGCGGCAATCTTCTTTGGATTTCCCAACTGGATTGTGGTTGCGGGAGTGCCACCGGGGCGACCCCGTACCCCTGCCACCACTTTCATCATCCCGGTTGGGTCCACCTTGTAAACCAACCCTGCCGTGTTATCCAAGACGTAAACGTTGCCGCTGGAATCCGCTGCGACGCCGCTTACACTCGCGAGGCGCAAAGTGGTGGCCTGTCCCTGGGATAGGATGGCGGTTCCCCCGCCCGCAAAGGTGGAGATAGTACCCGCGGTGTCCACTTTTCTCACGCGGGTATTCAATCCGTCTGCAATGAAGAGATTTCCCGAGGCATCCACGGCGATGGCAACTGGCACGACGGCCGCGGTTGTAGCGGGTCCGCCGTCGCCGCTGAAACCAGCCACGCCGTTTCCGGCCACGGTGTTGATGATACCGGTTGCGGCATCTACTTTGCGCACCCGGTTGCTCGCATCGGCGATATAGAGATTTCCCGCCGGGTCGATCGCCAAATCAAGAGGCTGGGTTTGAGAGTATGCCACGGGCTCGCCATCGCCGCTGAAATAGCTCAGACCATCGCCCGCGTACGTGTTGATGGTTCCCGCGGAAGCGTCAATCCGCCGGATGCGGCCATTAATTGAGTCTGCAATGAAAACATTCCCGGACGAATCGGCCGTGACACCAAGTTGATTACCCAGTTGCGCCGAGGCTGCGGGTCCGCCGTCTCCTGTAAAGCCACAAACTCCAGTGCCGGCGATTGTCGTAATGATGCCGGA
>CAYRWE010000101.1:0-16905 GCA_964427655.1 uncultured Solibacteraceae bacterium
GTGACCGCTTACGCCAAAGTGTGGGTCAACGGCGCGTATATTCGCGACCACTTCGGCGGATTCACCGCCTGGACCTGCGATATCACCGACCATGTAACCGCGGGGCAGGACGCGTGGCTGACGGTGGGCGTCAGGAACCGGCGCGAGGGCATCTCCGGGTTCAACGACGGCAGCATTCTGCGGGATGTCAAGCTGATGGCCGTGCCGCAGGACCACCTGGTGCGATTCAATCTCGAGACTTCGTTGGATGCCAACTATCGCGACGCGGTCCTGAAGGTCTGGACGGCGATGGCATTCCGCCAGGGCGCCGCCGGCCGCGTCACATTGACGCTGAAAGATGGGGACGGAAAGGCCGTCGCGCTGAATCCTTCGACAATCGAGCTCACGCGCGCGAATCCGGAGACCATCGTGGAGATCCCCGTTGCGGCGCCGCGCAAGTGGGACGCCGAGCATCCAAACCTGTACACGCTGGAAGCCCGTGTGGGCGGCGAGACCGTTTCCCGCGCTTTCGGCTTCCGCCAGATTACGCGCGCGGGGCGGCGCCTGCTGGTGAACGGCAAAGAAGTCAAGCTACGCGGCGTGGACCGGCACGACATCTATCCGCTTACGGGCCGCGCGATTCCTCCGGAGCAGTGCGATCGAGATGCCAGGATCTTCCGCGCGGCCAATATCAACTTCATACGGACGTCGCATTACCCTCCCATGGAGGAGTTTCTGGACGCGGCCGACCGCTACGGGTTGTATGTGGACGACGAGGCGTCGGTGGCTTTCGCCGTCAACGGAGTGCAGAACGACCCGGAATACACGCCGGACTTTCTCAATCAGTGGTCCGAGCAGATCGAGCGCGACCGCAGCCATCCTTCCGTGCTGATGTGGTCCATGGGGAACGAATCGGCTTATGGAAGGAATATCCGCAAGCAGTACGATTACGTCAAGCTCGAAGACCCCACGCGGCCGGTGATCTTCAGTTGGTCGGACCTGGCGCCGTTCGGCACCGCGCCGCCTTACGAGATCTACAGCCTGCACTACGCGTATTACGATAGCGACCCTTCGGCCTTCAGCGACCTGTGGGGCGGTACGTGGTGGAACCCCGGTTACGCCAAGAATTTCAGCGCCGCCGGCCAGGAGCAGGCGCAGCTCGACGTGCCGGTGCTGCACGACGAATCGACCCACATCCCGGCTTACAACCTGCACGAGCAGATGCGCGACCCGGGGGTGCGAAACTTCTGGGGCGAGACCATCAAGCGTTTCTGGGAAAACATCTTCCCCAAGGAAGGCGCGCTCGGCGCGGGGATCTGGGCCGGTATCGACGACACCCAGATCGACCCGCGCGAGGGAGTGCTGCGCGGCCGCGAGTGGGGCATCATCGACGGCTGGCGCCGCGAAAAACCAGAGTACTGGCTGACCAAGAAAGCCTACTCGCCGGTGCGGGTGGACGACAAGCCGCTGATCAATGTCGAGCACGGCGCGCCCATCAAAGTGCCGGTGAAGAACTGGTTCGACCATACGAATTTCAGCGAGCTGACGATTCGCTGGAGCCTCGGGAGCGGCTCGGGAACCGCCAGCCTCAACCTGGAACCGCACGAGTCGGGCACCCTGAGCGTCCCGGTTGGCGGCTGGAAGGATGGCGACGTACTCAACCTGAAATTCTACCGGCTGGGCGACCTGCTGGTGGATGAATTCAATCTGCCGCTCAATCCGCGGCCGCATACGCTGGCGCCGCCGGAAGGCCCCTCACCGGCCGTTCAGGATGCGCAGGATCGCATTGTGGTATCGGGCCAGGATTTCAGCGTGGCGTTCAGCCGCCAGACCGGCCTGATTACGTCGGGGAGCTACCAAGGCACGGAGATCATTAAGCGCGGCCCGTATCTGCATCTGGAAGGCGTGACGCTGGCCGATTGGGCGCTGAAACAAGTGAGCGCGAGGCGCGAGGCGAAAGAGGCCGTAGTGGATGTCGCGGGCACCTATGGTCCCGTGCAAGTGAGCTTCGAAGTGCGGATCGACGGGCACGGTCTCATGACCACGCGGTACAAACTGGATTCGCTGCCCATCGCGCCGCCGCTGCCGAAGGCCTGGGTGACGCTAAGCTCGGACCTGGGCGGATATCGCGAAGTGGGGGTCTCGTTTGTGCTCACTGGCGCGGTAGACCGGTTGGCCTGGCAGCGTCAGGGATTGTGGTCCGCGTATCCCGAGGATCACATTGGCCGGAACTCCGGCGTAGCCTATCGGGACGGCAAGGGCGCCGGAGCGCGAAGCGGAATCCCGCCCGCGTGGCCCTGGGGAGCGGACGAGAAGAACTATGTGCTATACGGCAAGTACGACCTGGGCGGCCGCGGTTCGAACGACTTTCGCAGCATGAAGGAGAATATCTGGTTCGCCTCGGCCATCGTGGGCGGCACCGAGAAACGCCTTCGCGCCGAATCGGAGGCGAAGGACTCCGTCCGAATTCAGGTGCTCGACGACCCGGCCACGCTGGTGGACGACCGCGATCCGCGCGTGAAGCTGGTGGGATCCTGGGTGCCGATGGACGACGACATCCGCAGCTACAAAGGCACCGAGAGTTACAGCAAGAAGGCCGGCGATTCCGCCGAGCTCGCGTTCCGGGGAACGGGCATCGCCTGGATCGGGTCGAAGGAGCGCTTTCATGGACGAGCCGACGTCTTCATAGACAACCATCTCGAAGCGGCGGATGTAGATCTCAATAGCGGCCCCACCGGCGACAACGCCGAAGGTTGGGACAAGGAACCGCGTGTGGCGCTGTTCGGCAAAGAAGGCCTACCGGACGGGCCGCATACCATCAAGATCGTGGTTAAGGGCGACAAGAGTCCGGGCTCGAACAACTCCTGGGTATCGGTGGACGCGTTTCAGGTGCTGGGATCCAAAACGAAGCCGGACGTTCTGTTCATTATTAACAACGAATGGAACTACCCGGAGGTGGGCTGGCTGCGTTGGGGCAACTACGCCAAGGACGCGGTGGTGGTGACGACCGGCTATACCAACCAGGTACGGATGCGCCTGGCCGGGCCCGACGAAGCTAAGTAATCGGCCGGCGCATCGTCCGAGTTCAACCGCTGGGTGGAGCAGCAGAAAGGCAAGGGGAATCGATGAACGGAACGACGATGAACATGGGGCGGCGCTCTTTCGTGAGTTCCGCGGCGTCCGCCTTGACCGCGGGCCTGGCTGCCGAGACGGAGGGCGCGGCTCAGAACGTGAACACGAATTCGCGCCCTTCCGACCTCAAGATCACCGACCTGCGGGTCGCCAACCTGGGGCCATCGCCCGAACCTATCGGCAGCATCTCTTTGATCCGCATCGACACAAATCAGGGTATCTATGGCCTCGGCGAGATATACACCGGCAGTAGCCCGACTTATCCGATGCTGTTGAAGAGCCGCCTGCTGGGCGAAAACCCGTGCGACGTAGACCGGCTATTCCGGAAGATCAAGCAGTTTGGCGGCCCAGGCAGACAGGCCAGCGGCGTCACCAGCGTGGAGATGGCGCTTTGGGACCTCGCCGGCAAAGCCTACGGGGTGCCGGTCTACCGCATGTTAGGCGGTAAGTTCCGCGATCAAATCCGTATCTACGCCGATACGCCGGAGGCTGGCGCGGCCAGGGAATTCGCCGCCCGAGTTAAGCAGCGTATGGACATGGGTTACACGTGGGTCAAGATGGACTTAGGCCTTAACCTGGTGGAAAAGACCCCCGGTACCGTAATGCACCCGCTGGGCTCGGCGCAGAACTATAACTCCACCTTCGGCCACATGGGAGGCTGGGAACTGACCGCCAAAGGGATCGCGATGATGGGCGAATATGTCGCCCAGGTGCGCGACGCTATCGGGATGGAGATTCCGCTTTCGGCGGACCATTTCGGGCATATCGGGGTCAACTCCTGCATACGGCTCGGCAAAGCGCTGGAGAAATATAACATGGCGTGGCTGGAGGACATGATCCCGTGGATGTATACCGACCAACTGAAGCAGATCGCCGACGCCGTCGATGTGCCCATCGCCACCGGGGAGGATATCTTCTTGAAAGAGTCGTTTGAGAAGCTTTGCCGCGCGCACGCGGTGGATATCGTGCATGTGGACATAGCGTGCTCGGGAGGCCTGCTGGAGAGCAAGAAAATCGGTGATATGGCACAGGAGTTCGGCGTGCCCATGGCGATGCACTCGGGCGCGACGCCGGTCGGCCATATGGCGGCGTGTCACGTAGCGGCGGCGACTGAGAACTTCCTGGCGCTCGAACACCACAACATCGACTGCCCGTGGTGGGAGCAGATCGCCGAGGGAGTGGAGAAGCCCATCGTGAATCGAGGTTTCGTACGGGTTTCGGAAAAGCCGGGCATCGGCGTCACGCTCAATGAAGATGTCGTGAAGAGACACCTTCGCGAGGGCGGGTACTTCGAGCCGACGCCCGGGTGGGACAAGGAGCGCTCCTGGGATCGGCAGTGGAGCTGATCGTGGCACGCGCGCGGAGGCCTCGGCCTTTTGCCTCCGCTTTCCGCGGAATCCACCTGCGCTATCCCAGATACATCACGTGTACGTAAGTGCCCAGCCGCGAGTTATAAGCGAGGTACCAGCCCGGGTGATCGGGGTCGTCGTAGATGACGATGGGATCGGAATCCCAGAGCCAGTCGCTAACATAGCCGTAATCGGCCGGAGCGACCGAAAAGTAAAAATTATCGAACCAGAAACGCTCCCGGTTTCCGCCCTGCAGGCGAAAGACGTGCTGAGGCCCGATACCGCCGGCAAAGCGCCCGTGTTCGAAAGGACGATCCAGGTGGTAGCGCGGGTCGTTAGGTCCGGTGTCGTGTCCAACCCATTGGCCGTTAGTGTGGACGTGCGGAGCTTCGGGGTGGTTGGGCTCATCGCGGAACGAGGCCTGGGGCGCTTCGCGAGCAGCTCCGTGTTGTTCGGGTGCGTGCGGCTGCGTCTGCTGCTGCGCGTGCTCCGGAGTGGCAGGGGCGGCGTGTTGCTGATTTCCGCGCGAGGGAGCGGGGCCATGAGGTGGAACATAGCCGCCTCCGACATTGTGACCTGAAGTACGCGGCTGGCCTCCGCCGTGTTCTTCGCCGCCGCGCTCTTGAGCGTAGACTGGAGCCCAGAATAGGATTGTGAGAGTTGCCGCCACACAGGCGAGCTGATTCATAGACGCCTCCGGCCGCTTCGTTGCAATCGAGTCGCCATGGCACAGCTCTCAAAATGCAGGGGTTGACATAGAAAAGATCGCCGGCGCCGGGCAAGAATTGCACGCCGTCGTGTTAGTTAGTGCGCGGGTTGGGAAACGGGCGGCATGGCACTGGGCGGGCGAGACACCCGGCCCCCATAAGCCTCATCGATGGTGACGTCGTGATTCTCGAGTGTTTCGCCCAGAGCCCGCTCGAGTGCCGTGCGCGCCTTCGCATAAACTCCTCGGGCGGCGACCTCGGTGGAGCGCGCCTGCGCAACGAAGCTCTGGTATTGCATGACCAGGAAAGTCGTCGAAAGGCCGGTCTGGTATCTTTCCATTTCGATGGCCAGAGATTGCTCCTGCAGCTTCCGCGCATCGGCCGCCGCTTCGTAGGCGCTGCGAGCCTGGTTCAAGGCAATCACCGCGCCCTCGACTTCGAGCCGGATGGAGTTCTCCAACTGCTGATATTGAACTTGCCACTGACGCAGAGTCAGCTCGTCGCGGTCCACATCGGCCTGCGCGATGCGGTTTCTCAACGGCAGATTCAATTGAATACCCACACTGTAAGTGGGGAAGCGGCCAGTAAAGATCTGCGAGACGCCGCTTCCTAAACCTCCGATGTAGGTCTGATCGGTGGCCGCGGCCGTCGCCGCACTGCCCGAAGTGTTGACAGATGTTACGTTCAGAGCCGGCGCGGAGGCATTCGCCTGCCCGCTTAGCCCCGAGTTCTGCGCGGTCGCGAACAGATCTAACTCGGGCAGTAGCTCGTTACGCGATCCAATGAGACTGATGCGCGAGTTCTGGATCTGGAGGCGCGCTTCTTCCATCTCGGGCCTCTTGCGGAAGGCCTCCGCGACCATATCCTCCACGGGGCGCGTGGGCTCGGCGGCGGGAAGTTCGATCGGTGTGGTGGGCACGAGCCGTGCGCTGCGAATGGCGGGATCGGCGGTGGCTCGTTTGGTCAGAATGGTCTTGACGATCAGCTCCTGCTGGAGCTCGTAGCCCCGCGAGTTGGCCAGGTCCTGGCGAGCCGCGGCCACGCCCGCCTCAGCGCGGGTCAGCTCGACCGGCGCCAGAGTCCCCTGCTGAACCGAAACGTGGTTGTCCTCATAAAGACGCTCGGCCGTGGCCAGGGTCTCTTCTTTCACTTTCACGTCTTCGATCAAGCTCTCCAGGTCTTCATAGAGCCGAATGACTCCCGCTACGGTGGCGATCGCCTGTTGGCGGAAGACCTGGCTACTGGTCTTCTGATTGTTCTCCGCGATGCGGATGAAGCGTCGGTTCACAGCCGGGCCGAAACCGCGTAGCAGCGGCTGCGTGAGACTCAACCCCAGGCTCGACGATGTATAAGGGTTCAGCAGGCTGTTGGCGGAGTTAGTGGTCTCGCGGGTGGCATCGTAAGTCAGGGAAACCAAGGTTCCCAGGCTAAGGCCCTTTTGTACCCCAAGCGATCCACTGAACGCGGTCATGTTGAGAATCGGCGTGCCGGATGCCAGCGTCGTGGTTTCAGGAGTCGTCTGACGCTGCCACTGCAGGTTTCCTACGATAGCCGGATCGAATGGCGGAATAGCCGGACCGGCCGAGAAGCCCGATGCCCCCGTGATAGAAATGCCGCTTGTGGTCGGCGTGATGGCGGTCTCTTCAATGAGTCCGGTCGGAATGGTGGTGGTGGGCAAAGAACCCGAGGCCGCGGCGTTCAGCAGCGGCGTGGCCGGCCCGCCGATCCCGGGTGGAACTTCCTGCACTGTCAAGGTGATGCCGCGCAGCGTTCCGCCACCCTTCGCCCGCATGACATCCGAGCTCGCGATGGGTACCCAGAGGCGCTGAACTTCGATATCGAGGTTATTCTCCACGGCCAGAGCGACGGCGTCCGAAAGCGACAGATACAGATTTCCAACGCGCAGCAGGTCCTCGATGCGCGGAGAATTGGTAAAGTCCACACGCGGGGCCTGCTTTGCCACATAAGGCCCGGCCAACGAGTCGTACCAGTGCGCGGATTGAGCGGTGGCATTGAAACAAAGCAGCACGATGGCCAAGGGCTTCACTTACTCTCTCCCCTGGACGCCTTCTTACTGTTGCTACCCTTCTTATTGCCGCCTTTGTTACCGCCGCCGTTTTGATCTTCGCTTGGCCCCGCTGCGCCTCCGGTGGGCGCGGCCATGCTGGGGGCGCCGATTCCGGATTGCGGGGCGTCGTGATGCCGTGGCTGGTCGCTTTCGCCGGCGATCGGCGGGGCGGCCCGTGGAACCACCAGGGCACCATCGCGTACATTATCGCCGGGGTTCACCACAACGTATTCCCAACCGCTCAGGCCTTGGGTGATCTCGATTTCCGTGCCGTAGTCGCGCCCCACGTCCACCTTCACCACCTTGATGCGCTTGGCCAGCCCTGCACGCCGATCTTCCTCTTGCAACCGTTGTTGTTCGGCCTTGCCGTCGCCATAGTGCTTCCGCTGTTCGTCGATCTGCTGTTGCAACTGCTGTTTCTGCCGCGAGTCCGGATCCACGAGGATGGCCACTTCCATGCCGTTGGAGGTTTCCATCGCGCTATCGCCGGGAATCAGCAGCGGCGGAGACGAGCGCCTGTCCGCAAATTGCACCTGCGCGTACATTCCCGGCAGCAGTTGACCGCGCGGATTTGGCGCATCGACTTCGGCCACCAGGGTGCGCGTGGTCTGGTTCAATTCGCTGGTCGTGCGGGTCAAGCGGCCGGTGAACAGCGTTTTCGAAAATTCCTGGACGAAGACGCTGGCGGACTGGCCGATCTGAAGTGCCGGCGCATTCTCCTGGGGCACGTCCACCAGAATGCGCACGGTCCCGATCTGCGCTATGCGATACAGCTCGCCGCTGTTTCCGATGCCCGGACTGGTTGGGGTGGTGTTGCCCGGGCCGGTGCTTGAAGTTCCCGGCGAGCTGCCATTGGCGCCGGCATTTCCCTGCGCGCCCGAGGACTGCGTTCCTCCGAGGGGCGTGGTCGAGAGGCCCTGGCTGGCGCCGCTCGCCGAGACCAGCGCTCCGACATCGAAGTTCCGCGCCGTCACGACGCCTGTGAAAGGGGCGCGCACTCTCTCGAAAGACTGAAGAGCGACCTCGTGCTCGAGGTTGGCGCGGCTGGCCCGCACGTTCTCTTCCGCTGTGCGGATGGCCGCTTCCTGAAGATGCACTTGCGCCTCGTCGCTCTTGTAAGTGGCGAGTTGCTGGTCGGCATCCTGGCGCGACACCGCTCCGTGCTCGACTAAGACGCGGTAACGATCCCAGGTGACGCGTGCCAGCTCTACTTGCGCCTGAGCGTTCTCGAGGGCGGCGCGGGCCTGCGCCAACTGTTGATCGGCCTGCGCCACCTGCGCCTGCGCCTGCCACACTTGGGCATCCAGATCGGGAGCTTCGATGTCGGCCAGCAGTTGTCCCTCGCGCACGCGATCGCCGATATCCGCATAGCGCCGCTTCACATAGCCGGTCGCGCGAGCGTAGATGTAGGCTTCGGTAAGCGGCACGATGCTTCCGGGCAGCAGCAGGTTGGCTACTCGCGCGGCCTGTCTGACCTTCACGACGTTGGTGGTGGGCAGCGCCTCGGCTTCGCGTTCGGCCTGGGCGGCTATGACGCGCTCGCGGTTCCGGCGCGGAAGATAACCCAGCAGAAAGAACGCCAGCAGAATCGCTACAAAGGCTCCAGCAAGGAGATAGCGCGCACGATGCGAGACTCCGCCGGCCGGCTGGCTGGCCGGAGGCAGTAGCTTGGTCTCCTGAGGAGGGGACAGTAATTGTTCGTCTGGAACGTCCATGCGCTCAGCGTTACTGCCGCGGCTCCCCTTCGTGATATTCCTCTTCGATGATGCGGTCCTGATCTTCAGGCGCATTCCGGCGCAAGAGACTGTACATGAGCGGGACGAAGAACAGCGTCATGAACGTGGCCACCAGCAGGCCGCCGATGACAGCGCGCCCCAGCGGCGCGTTCTGCTCACCGCCTTCGCCGAGCGCGAGCGCCATGGGTGTCATGCCGATGATCATCGCCAGCGCTGTCATGATGACTGGGCGCATCCGTGTGAAACCCGCGGAGACGGCCGCTTGAACGGCGTCCTTGCCCTCGGCGCGCTCGTCGTTGGCGAACACCACAAGCAGGATCGAATTCGCGGTGGCTACGCCGATCGCCATGATCGACCCCATCAGCGAAGGCACGTTGAGCGTGGTTTGGGTGATGAACAGCATCCAAAGAATACCCGCGAGTGCGCCGGGGATAGCCATCAGAATAATGAACGGGTCCAGCCAGGATTGGAAGTTCACGACCATCAGAAGATAGACCAGCAGAATGGCGAATATCATCCCGGTCCCCAGCCGGATGAAGGACGATTCCATGGTGGCGACCTGTCCCCGCATGACGATCTGAGTGGCGCGCCCCGCATTGGCGCGGTACTGGTCCAGGATCTTATCGATGTCGCCGGCCACTCCACCGAGATCGCGCCGGTCGGCATTGGCATAAACGTCGAACACCGGCTGCACATTGTAATGGTTCACCAGCGCGGTGGAAGTGGTTCGCCGCAGGCTCGCGAGGCTGCGCAGAAGCTGCGTGGCGCTGTCATCCGCGGGAGTTACCGGCGTGCGCTGCAGGGCGTCAAAGGAATCGATGCGATATTGCGGCGTCTGCACGCCTACCTGGTAACTCACGCCGTTATTCGGATTCAGCCACTGGTTGGGAGCGATCTGCCCGCTGGAACTGAGCGAAATCAGCATGCTGTTGGCCACGTCGCGCTGCGACAATCCAGCCTGGTTGGCTTTCACGCGATCGACGTTGACCATCACGGTGGGAGTGTTCACTTCCTGGCGAATAAAGACGTCCACGGCGCCTGGGATGGCCGCGACTTTGCCGCGGATCTCCCGAGCCAGCACATAATTGGCGACCGCATTGCGGCCGATGATCTGGATATCGATCGGCATGGGCAGACCGAAGTTCAAAATCTGGTTGGTGATATTGGCCGATTGGAAAAAGAGAGTCTCATCCGGGAACTTCGCGCGCAGATCGCTGCGCAGCATTCGCTCGTACTCCTGCGTATTGCGGCTCTTGGTTTCGGGATTCAGCGAAATCAGAATATCGCCATCGCTCGACGCGATAGTCGAGGTGTCGCCGTATGCCAGATTAATGCCGCTATTAGGCAGCCCGATGTTATCCAGGAGTTCGGAGACTTCATCGCGAGGGATGATACGGCGTATCTCCTGCTCGATTCCGGCAAAAATGCGTTCGGTTTCCTCGATCCGGGTGCCCTCCGGTGCGCGTACGTGCAGGCGCATCTGGCCGGAATCGACGTACGGGAAGAAGTCGCGGCCGACCACCGACACCAGCGTCAGAGACCCGAGCACGAACACCGCAAAGACGCCGGCCACCAATCCGCGGTGGCCCAGGGACCATTCCAGCACGCCGCGGTATCGGGCGCGTCCCCGCTCGAAGCGCCGGTTGAAAGCGTGGTGGACGCGCCAGATGAAGCCCTCCGACTCGGCTGCGTGGCCGTCCTCTCCGCGCTGGTACAACTCCGCCTCGCCCTTCAGCAGATGATGAACCATGGTGGGCACCAGAGTGCGCGTCAGCAGATAAGACGTGAGCATCGCGAAAACCACTGCCATGGCAAGCGGCGTGAAAAGAAACTTCGCCGCGCCCGTCAGGAGCAGCACGGGAACGAAGACGATGCAAATGGCGAGCGTGGAGACGAATGCCGGGACGGCGATCTGCTGCGCTCCATCGAGGATGGCGCGTGTGATCGGCTTGCGCATCCCGAGATTGCGATGGATGTTCTCGATTTCGACCGTCGCGTCGTCCACCAGGATTCCTACCGCGAGCGCCAAGCCACCGAGCGTCATGACGTTGACCGTCTCGCCGAGAAGACTGAGCACGATCAGCGAGGTCAGAATCGAAAGCGGAATCGAAATGCAGACGATCAGCGTGCTGCGCCAGCTCCCCAGGAAGAGCAGGATCATGATCCCGGTGAGCGCCGCGGCAATGGCGCCTTCTCGCAGAACGCCGTTGATGGCCGCCCGCACGAAGAGAGACTGGTCGAAGAGTTGCTGGACGTGCAGGCTACTCGGCAGGCTCGCGGTGATTTGCGGCAAGGCGTTTTTCACGGCCTGCACGATGGCGAGCGTGGACGCCTTGCCGCTCTTCAATACCGTTAGCAGAGCGGAACGGCGGCCGTCGGCGCGGACGATGTTCGTTTGTACTTGATAGCCGTCCCGCACCTGGGCGACATCCTTGATATACACGGTGGCGCCGTTGACCGTGTGAATCGGCATCGCATTCAAGCCTTCCACGGTCAACGGACTGCTATTCATCTGGACGACGTACTCACGGTCGCCCACCTTAGCGGTGCCGGCGGGTAGAACGGGACTTTGGATATTCATCGCGTTGGAGACGTCGGTCGCGGAAAGGTGCTTGGCGTAAAGTGCGTTCGGGTCGATATCGACCATGATGGCCCGCGACTTACCGCCATAAGGCAAAGGTATGGCCGCTCCCTGCACGGTAGCTAACTGGGTTCGGATGAAGTTCTGGCCGTAATCGAACAGTTGCTCCTCGGTGAGCGAGTCGCTTTGCAGGCCGAGCTGCAGAATCGGCACGCTGGACGCGTCGAAGGACACTACGTTAGGCGGAAACGTTCCCGGCGGGAGAGGCCGAAGAATGGTCTGCGAGAGAGCGGTAATCTGTGCGATGGCCAACTCGATCTTGGCGGTGGGCTGGAAAAACATGCGAATCACCGCCACGCCGTTATACGAGCTGGATTCCATGTGCTCGATGTCGTTGACCGTAGTGGTCATGGCCCGCTCGGAAACCGTGACGATCCGATCGGCCATTTCCTGTGGCGACATGCCCGTGTAAGTCCAGACCACACTCGCGACGGGGATATTGATGTACGGAAAGATATCGGTGGGCATGCTGGCTATGGCCGCGATGCCAAGCACCAGCATCATGATAGCCATCACCACAAACGTGTAAGGTCGCCGTAGCGCGAGTTTAACGATCCACACAAGACCACACTAGGCAGCGAGATGCTGCAAACATTGTACATTTGGCGACCGCGTTTCGGGGCTCGCGGGGAAGAGCCGCTGTGAGACGTAACACACGCGGAGAGCGGAGTATGTGAGGTTTCACAGAGAGGCTATTCGGGCGAAAGCGATAGTTCCACTTTTACTTCTGAAGGACTGGCGCCAGAAGCGCTGTAAGGTTGAAGTAAGCGGGTGATACACGTGGGCTAACGATGAACGAAGAGAGTAAAGTACGATGCGAAACCGTGCGAACTGTTCAGGAACTTACATCACGAACTGATTCGGCCGCTCGCCCCCACCTCACGCGGGCAGTTCATCGGGCGTTGGAAAGCCGTGTTGCATGCGTCCGACCTCGCCATCATACTTCTTAGTGGTTTTGAAAAGTTCCCACCGGCCATCCGCCGCATCGGGACGGCAGCGATCCCGCAAGTGCTGCATTGCCGCGGCGCTGAGCGGCTGAAATCCGCGGACGATTCCCAGGTTCTGCTCCAGGACGTTCATTGAATTCATGCCGCTGATCGTGGTTGCTACCGGCAGGCTCATGGCATATTGCAGGGCCTCGGCCGCGGTAACTCCGCCATGCCGCACCATCTCGCCGCTGCCACCCATGCTCTTCATACCCAGCGGGGCTATTCCGCGGGTGTGTAACTCGGGCAGTACCTGTCTCTCGAAACTTCGGAAAGTCGCGTCAAAGCAGTTTAGCGGCATCTGCACCGTGTCGAAAGGGAAGTTATGGGAGAGCATCTTCAAGTGAATCGCGGGATCCTTGTGCCCGGTGAAGCCCACGAAACGCACCTTGCCATCCTTCTTCGCCTGGACCAGCGCCTCAGCCGCGCCATTGGGCCTGAAGATCAGGTCCGGATCGTCGTCGTAGATCACCTCATGAATCTGCCATACGTCCAGGTGATCCGTCTGCAGTCTCCGCAGGGACTCCTCCAGCATTCGCATGGCGACTGTCTTGTCGCGGCCGTGGGTGCAGACTTTGGTCATCAGCACGACTCGGTCGCGCTTGCCTTTCAGGGCATCTCCCAGCCACTCTTCGCTGCGGCCATCGTGATAATCCCAGGCGTTGTCGAAGAAGTTGATGCCGGCGTCGATAGCCGTGCCGACGATGCGCCGCGCTTCGTCCAGGTCATCGGCGGAACCAATATGATATCCGCCCACGCCGATTATCGAGACTTCGAGGCCTGTATTGCCTAGCGGCCGGCGGGGGACATCTCCGCTGCCTCCCGTTTGCGCGGATAGCAGTGAAGCCGAAGTAATGGCGGCTCCGGTGGTTTCGAGAAACTCGCGGCGGCTGGCTTGACGATCGAAATCCATGGCTGTTACTCCGTAATCTTGTTATACGGTTTGCCGGTATTCTCTGCTCCGGCCAGCATTTCCTTGACTTCCGCCTGCTGCATATCCAAAGGAAAGTCGTGCGCCAGTCGCGCTTCCGGGTTATCGAATCGAAGAGAGAGCTTGTATAACTCGAAGCGCCCGTCGGCCGCATATTGCTTGACGCTATCCCGGACCTGCTGCATCTCCAATGCGGACATCGGCTGGAAGTTCTGCGCGATCTTCAAATTCTGCCGTAGCACCTCGGGCTTTTCCATTCCGGTAATCGTAGTGGCGACAGGTAAACTCATGGCATAGCGCAAGGATTGCTCGGCGGCGATAGCCCCTTTTGCGATCGCATCTCCGTGGCCTTGCATGGGCTTCATTCCCAACGCCGCGATTCCGCGTCGATTCAGTTCAGGGAGCACCTGCTGCTCGAAGCTGCGAAACTGCCCGTCGAATGGATTTAGCGGCATCTGGACTGAATCGAAAGCAAACCCCGTGGCCAGCATCTTCAAATGGATCGCCGGATCTTTGTGCCCAGTAAACCCAACGAAGCGGACTTTGCCATCTTTCTTGGCTTGTACTAGCGCCTCGGCCGCGCCGTTTGGACGGATGAACAGGTCGGGATCGTTTTCGAACGAGACGCCGTGCACCTGCCAGAGATCCAGATGGTCCGTTTGCAGGCGCCGTAGGGACTGCTCGAGCATCCGCAGCGCCAGGTCCTTATCGCGGCCGTGCGTGCAGGCCTTCGTCATTAGGAACACTCTATCGCGGACACCCTTCAGACCTTCCCCTAGCCACTCCTCTGACTTACCGCGATGATACTCCCAGCAGTTATCGAAGAATGTTATGCCGCCATCCACGGCTTCCCGCACCAGCCGCACAGCCGTATCTTCGTCATCGGCGTCCCCTAAGTGGTGACCGCCAAATCCGAGAGCCGAAATCGTCACACCGGAGCGGCCGAACGGCCGCATGGGAATCGTTTGAGCCATGCCACTTCTCCCTAGACCGAGTCGCGTTCGGGTTCGATTTCCTCTTCGTCTTTTCGTCTTCTTCGTCGAGTTCGACCAGCTCAACCTCTTCTTCTTCGCCGCCCATGTCGTCGCCGCTCAGAATACTTTCGGCGACTTCGGAGAGGTTCTCATCGGCGTCCCGCTCCTCTTCGAGCGTTTCCTGGAGGAGCAATAAGGTATCTTCCTGGCCGAGCATCTCCGCCATGGCGCAGGCGATTCCGTAACCGGCAATCTCGTAGTGCTCGACCCTCTGCGCGGCCGCAATCGCCGCGACATCCAGCACCGGCGATTTCTTCAACTTGGCGATGGACTGTTCTCCCTCGCCGATGATCCCCTGCATCCCTTCGCACCTCCGCGATCCAGGTTGCTCGCCCATACCCTCGAAGATCGTCTCCAGGCGCACTACCTGTTCCTTGGTTTCATCGAGATGCTGCTGCAGAGCGCCCGCGAGCGTGGCCGACGAGGATTCTGCGATCAGCTTCGGTAGCGCGTCGACGATCTGTTTCTCGGCATCGTAAAGGTCCTCGATCCGCTCTCGGAACAGATCTTCGAATCTGGCTTCAGTCTTCATTCGATCCTCCGGCAGTCGTGATTTCCCCCGCAGTACGGCTGCCAACGGTGAAGGCATTACAAAACACTCGAAAGGTGCCCTAGCGCGCAGAGTCAGGCTGCTAAGCGATTTGAGCGTAGCGCCGCGTCATGCGGACGCAGAAATCACCGTACCTGGCGGGATTCCTTGGGCGGGCTGGTACGCTTGGGCACGCTGCCGAAATACTCCGGCATGAAGCAATACGTAACTGTAGTGTCAAACGGCTGGAGAGCTTTCATCTGCCGGTCGAACCACCGTTCGGCATCCGGAAGGAAGCTATCCTGGAGCCGGCGGACGGCGTCATCCAGGCGCGGTCCTCCCACGATACGCCTTTTCCGCCAGGGGTCGCCGCAGGATTTGCGCTGGTCGGTCCGCCAGGTTGCGGGGGAGCTGGAGGCTTTTGCGGCCCGCCGTCCGAAAGGCACGTACGCCGGTTTCTGCGATGATGGAAGGCGATGACCCGCAGAGCTACTCTCTTACTGCCGCTGGCGCTCGTGCTGGCGGGCTGCGGCGCCAAGGAACAGTCCAGGCGCTACGCTATGAACGGCCAGGTGAAGGCCCTCGACCCCGCCACGAAAACGGCCACCATCGATGCCGGCAAGATCGGCGACTGGATGGAAGCCATGACGATGGAGTATCCCGTCAAGCCCGATGCGGAGTTCGCCAAGCTGCATTCGGGCGATCGCATCGAGGCTACCGTCGTCGTCACCGGCGACAAGTATTATGTGACCGGCATCGCAGTCGTCCGGTAAAGACTCGATATTCGGACCTGCTATTCTCGTTTCATGAGCACTGCATCGGATTTGAAAACAGCGTTTGCCGGAGAGAGCCAGGCTAACCAGAAATATCGCGCCTTCGCCAAGAAGGCCGAGCAGGAGGGCTTGCCTAACGTAGCCCGCCTGTTCCGCACCGCGGCCGAGGCCGAGCGCATCCACGCTGAAGCGCACTTACGCGCCGCCGAGGGCGTGGCCACCACCCGTGAAAACCTAAAGGCGGCCATCGAGGGCGAAACTTACGAATTCACCACGATGTATCCGCCCATGCTGGCCGAGGCGCAGGCCGAGGGGCACCGGGCCAAGGTCATGTTCGGATTTGCGCTCAAAGCGGAAGCGGTGCACGCCGAGCTCTACAAGCGCGCGCTCGAGGCCGTCGAACAAGGCCGCGACCTCGCCGAAGCGGGCTTTTACCTCTGCCCCTTCTGTGGGCACATCGAATTCGGCGCGCCGCCCGAGACTTGTCCCATCTGCGGCGCGCGCAAAGAGAAGTTCGTCGCCGCGCAATAGACGCGCGGTTTCCGTCTACTGCGCCGTCCGCGCGGGGTGATTCCTCAGAAACTCGATCCCCGCGTTGTCGGGGTGGGAGCGCATACCGACCTTGTCGCCCAATTCCATGACCTGATCGCTCTTGGATGCCTGGAATAGGTCCCATCGCGGCAGGCCGGGGCCGTTGGGATCCAGATTCTTGGCGAAGTTCACCCAGTAAGACGAAACCATATCCGCCAGTTTCGTGTCATACGCATCGGGCTTGGCGTTGTGAAAAGTGTCGCTCGCCACCAGGGCCTCGGTCTTATTGATGTTGTTGAACACATAGGCCAGGTCTTCGCCGTGCGGCGCGCCCAGGGGGAGTGCGGCGGCCATGCTGGGCGGCCCACCGCCCGGCGTCATGCGCGAGAAGAAGTATACGTAGGCCTTTAGCCCAGCCTTGGTCTGGGCCTCGGCCCATAGCCGCGTGTTGACACCCATGCTCTCCTCGGTGGAGGACCTCTGGCGCGATTCGGCGGCCTGGGCTTCGG
>CAYRWE010000102.1:0-16871 GCA_964427655.1 uncultured Solibacteraceae bacterium
GCAAGGAGGTTGCCATGCCGCAACCCGATCTGGAAGCGCTCGAGCGCGATATCCGCGACCTGGCGCAGCGCGTGTCCCAAATCGAGCGGCAACTCGGAGCCGATATCCCGGCCCCGGCGGCTGCCGTTGCGATCGATCAGCCCCCTGCGGCGGTGCTTCCCGAGACCGCCGCGCTTCTGCCGGCGCTAGGCCGCGCACTGTTGGGGCTGGCGGGCGCCTATCTGCTGCGCGCTCTCACGGAATCGAACACACTGCCGATTGCCGCCGGCGTGACGGCAGGGATCGTCTACGCACTCTTCTGGCTGGTGTGGGCGGCGCGCACGCCCGCCGAGCGCCAGGCCGCCGCCGCGCTCCATAGCCTGACCGCCGTTCTTGTGCTGGCGCCCCTGCTGTGGGAAGCCACCCTACGCTTCCACGTGGTGGGGACATGGACCGCGGGTGCCATCCTGCTGCTGTTCACGCTCTTCGGCCTGGCGGTCTCATGGCACAAGAACCTGCTGATTGTAGCCACCATCGCCACGCTGGCGGGATTGGGTACGGCCGCCGCCCTGCTGATGGCCACCCACGACGTGCTCCCTTTCACCTTTGTCTTTCTGGCCATCGGCGCCGCCGTGGAAACCTCCGCCTGTCTCGATCATTGGCTCAGCGAACGATGGCTGGCCGCCATCGCGGCGGACCTGGCGGTCCTGCTGGCCACTTGGCTGGTGACCAACCAGCGTGGTTTGCCGGAAGCTTATGCGCCCATCTCGCGGGAATGGCTGCTGCTCGCGCAGGCCCTGTTGCTGGCCATCTATCTTTCGAGCACCATCGTGCGCACGCTTTGGCGCGGAGTGGATTTCACGGGATTCGAAACCGCCCAATGCGCGGCGGCCTTCGTCATTGGTGTGGGCGGAGGTCTCCGGCTTTCGCACGCGGGACCGGCCATCGGCGGGCTGGCGCTGGTCTGCGGTCTGGCCTGCTATGTGGTGTCGTTCGCGCGGCTGGATCGACAGGGCGGCCATGCCCGCAACTTCTACACCTACTCCACGTTCGCCATTCTGCTGACTCTGGCGGCCAGCGGAATCCTGCTCCAAGGCGCTGCCGCGTGGGGCGCGTGGCTGCTGCTGGCGCCGGCGTGTCTCTGGGCCGGCGGGCGATTCGGCCGCCTGACGCTGGCGGTTCACGGCGGGATCTACCTATGGCTGGCGCTGGCCTTTTCTGGTGCGCTGGCGCAGGCGGGGCAGTTCCTGCTGGGCAGCCCGGGGTGGATGGATCGCAGCCGGTATGGAGTCCTGGCAGCCGCCCTGTCCGCTGCGCTGTGTTATGGGTTGGCCGTGCGCGATGCGCGCAGCCGGAACACGTGGAACTACCGCGCGATGCGCTTCGCGGCTGCTGTCCCGTTGATTTGGCTGGTGGCGGGGATTTCGGCCGGCGCCTTCACGGCGGCGTATCACGGTCTGTTCGGCGCGGACGCCACGCACGCCTACTGTGCCACCCTGAGAACCGGCGTGATGGCGCTGGTTGCGCTCGTGGCGGCCTGGGCGGGTTCCCGCTGGCCGGGCCTGGAACTCTCGCACCTCATTTACCCGGCGATGGTGGCAGGCGGGTGCCGGCTGCTCCTGGTGGATCTGCATCAGGACCGCAAAGCTGCGATGGTCCTCTCGCTGGTGGCGTATGGCGCCGCCCTGATGGTTCTGCCGCGGCTGACCCGCACACGGGCGGCGGCGGGGCCGGCGGGGGACGCCACTATCCACAGATAGCTTTTCGGGCCCGGGATCGAAACCTTATCATGATGGGAACCGGTATGAAGCTCCTCGCCAGCTTGTCGATGCTCCTGTTCCTGCCCGCCATGCACGCCGCCGAAGGCGCGCTTCCGGACTGGTTGCCGCCCGAGACTCGGGTCGTGATCGGTGTGCGCGTGCGCTCGCTCGTCGATTCCGACCTTGTGAAGTCCGCGTTTTCCCAGGCGGCTGCTTCCCAGGCGGCCGCCATGCCGCCCCAAGCCGCCGGCTGGATGAACCTCACGGCGGCCCTGGGTTTCGATCTGGCGCGCGATGTGGACGAGATTGTGATCACCTCCACCGCCCAGGGAGAGAAACCGCCCGTGCTGATCATGGTTAGGGGCCGTTTCAACCGCGCACGTCTGGCCGCCGGCGCCCCATCCTACGGGGGCGTCCCATTGATCGGCGGCGGCAAGGATTCCTCTGGGGTAGTGGCATTGCTAGACGCCACCACGGCGATGGCCGGCGACCTGCCGCTGGTGCGGGAGGCCATCGACCGCCGCGGCCACGGCGGAATTTCCGCGGACCTGGCCGCGCGCGTCGAGGCCGTGCGCAACCGCTACGACATCTGGGGCCTGGGCGACCGGCCAGCGGACTTTAAACCGCCCGTCGGGACCCCCCAGGGCTTCGGTAATATAGACCGGTTCCAGTTTGGCGCCCTGTTCAACCACGGATTGGAGCTGAGCGCCGAAATCCACTCCACCTCCGCCCAGGATGTGGAGAAACTCATGGCCTCGGCGAGCTTCATGGATGCCGTGATGAAGGCTCAGCAGTCTCAGGCCGGCACGGGCAAGCTCGACGTCCACGCGGACAAGGGTACACTGTACCTCTCGCTCACCATTCCTGAAGAGGTGCTCAAGAAGGCCATGGATGCGCAGGCCGCGGGCATGAAAGCCGCCCAGGCCCCGCGGCCCGGAGCCAAACCCGTCGTTCCAGCGCTGAAGCCCAAGTCCCCGGCCGGGACGCCTCGCACGCTCAATCCCGATGGCGGAACCGGCGTTGTCAGGCTGCCCGGTGGGCCGTAAGACTCTGCGACCGGCGCTATAATCCGCTTGAGGACACCGCATGAGGGGCCACCACGGATGGCCGGGATTGATCGTGGCTGCGATCTTCGTGGTGGTTGTGTTTCTGGTCCGCCGCGACCGCGATGGATTTCGGAACGATCTTGAGAACTTCTCTTCGCGCCTACGGCAGTCGCCTATGGGGATGCCTGTGCCTGAGATCGACCTGGTGGCGCTCTTGCGCTGGCTCATTCCCCTGGTGTTCTTCTTCCTGGGAGGTCTGCTGCTGTTAAGACCGGGCACGCCGCCACTCAGCCCGGCCTTCGGCGTGAGCCTGCTCGGGGTAGGCGCAGTCGCCGCGGCCGGATGCCTGGCGATCGGGTTCCTTCTCCGTCATCCCCGCTGAGCGCGCCCATCGACAGCCCATGCGCGCGTTTCCGCAACGCGATAGATTGGAGAGCTAGAGGTTTCCTCGCATGTCGCACAACCGCTTTTCGAGACGGCACTTCTTCTTTGGTTCCCTGCTGGCGGGCGCCGTTCCCGCCGGCGGATTCGGCAGCACGGCATCGCTTAAGATGCTGGGATACCGTTCGCCCAACGAGAAGCTGAATATCGCTTCCATCGGCGCGGGCGGGCGGGCCGCCTCGGATATCTCCGGCTGCGCTCCCACCGAGAACATCGTGGCGCTGTGCGACCCGGACTCGGAAAATGCCATGGCGACATTCAATCGCTTCCCCAAGGCTACCCAGTACAAGGATTTCCGGAAGATGCTCGACAAGGAGGGCAAAACCATCGATGCCGTCATTGTGGCCATTCCGGATTTCATGCACTCGACCGCCGCGCTGTGGGCCATGGAGCGCGGCAAGCACGTCTACGTGGAAAAGCCGCTGACCCGCACGGTCTGGGAAGCCCGCATACTCGCCGAGGCCGCCGCCAAATATAAGGTAGCCACCCAGATGGGCAACCAGGGCTATTCGAACGACGGCTCGCGGCGCTGCGCCGAGATGATCTGGGCCGGCGAGATCGGCAACGTCACGGAAGTTCACGCCTGGACCAACCGGCCGATCTGGCCGCAAGGCCTCACCAAGATCCCGGCGCCAGATCCGGTTCCCGACACGCTCGATTGGGATCTCTGGCTGGGCATCGCGCCGCCGCGCCCGTTCACCATCGGCGGCGAAGGGTATCCCACGCGGGACGGTAATTTCTACCAGCCCTTCAACTGGCGCGGGTTTTTCGATTTCGGCTGCGGCGCGCTAGGCGACATGGCGTGTCACATCCTGGGGGCGCCCAACATGGCCTTGAAGCTGACCGCTCCCTCGAGCGTCGAGTGCGTGATGCAGGAAGGCAAGAGTGCCTTCATGTTCCCCCGGAAATCGGTGATTCGCTTCGATTTCCCGGCTCGCGGCGCCATGCCTCCGGTGAAGATCTTCTGGTATGACGGCGTCAAGGCGCCGCCGTCGCGCCCGGCGGGCCTCTCGGAGACGGAGCGGCTGGGCGATATTCCGGTGCACCGCGTGCCGGGCCGCCCGCCCGCGCCCCCGCGCGACACCTGGTCCTCGCAGCCGACTCCCACGCTGCCCACCGACTGCACACCCGAAGAGTGGGCGCGCGCCGAAAACAACGGCGCCCTGTTCGTGGGCGACAAAGGCTTCATGACCGCCGGCACCTACGGCGACGGCGCCCGCCTGGTGCCGTTCGAGAGGATGGCCGACTATAAGTACCCCTCCGAGTTCCTGCCGCGCTCGCCGGGCCACTATCGCGATTGGATTCGCGCCGCCAAGGGCGGGGAAGCGGCCTGCTCGAATTTCGCCGCGGCCGGCCCCCTGACCGAGTGGATCGCCCTCGGCGTAGTGGCGCTGCGCTTCGAGGGCAAGCTCGAATGGGACGCCGCCCGAATGCGCGTCACCAACCTTCCGGAAGCCAATAAGTACATCAAGCCCGTCTTCCGTAAAGGCTGGGGCGTCACCTAGCGCAATGACCCCGCCGGGACGTCAGGCGTAAATGTTCACGCTCGTGCCCGACGTCCCTTGCGTTCCGCTGGCGCTGGCCGAAGTGCCGGACGACGCCGTCGTGCCCGAGGTGGACGTAGTGGATGGTGTGCCGCTCTGGGTGCTGTCGCTGCTCGAAGCGCCCGAGGCATGGTGGTGATGGTGGCCGCGATGGGCCGATTGCGTCGACCCGCTCTGGCTGGCCGACTGCAAATCGCTTTGTACTTTGGAGAAGTCGCCCTGGGCCTGGCTCAGGTTGCCTGAGCTGAGGGCTTGGCCTAGTGCCGCGAAATCGCTTTGAAAAGAGCTGCTCTGGGTGCTGGCTGTCTGGCTGCCGGGACCGCTCTTCATGATCTGTTCAAGGCTGCTGTAAGCTTTCTGGGCCCCCGGAAGATCTCCGGACTTGAGTGAATTGGCAAGCTGTTTGAAAAGTTTCTGGGCCTGGCCGGTGTTGCTCTGGCCGCTGGCCGGGGAAATACCGCTGCTGCTATTGCTGGAAACGGCGGAAACGGACACGTTTGCCTCCCGATTTCGAGCGTCGCTGATTCCGGTGTGTCGAACTCCGGAAGGCGGGCACTCTCGATGATCTTATCGGCCGAATCGGCCGGTTTGATCGCCGATGCCCGGTACTGGTGATCCAATTGCGAAGGCGATTGGGCAATGTTTACGCAGCGGGATGCCCCAAAGCGGCATAACGTACCAAGATGGTTATTGTTCGCCGGAGCCATCTTCCTGGCCGTGATCGCTACGGGCGCCACCCTGCTCGCCATCCACTGGCCCTTCACGCGCCAAGCTGTGATCCAGGCGCTCGAACAAGCTTCCGGCCGACAGGTTGAGATCCGCACTTTTGTCGACACGTACTTTCCTCCCGGTTGCACCGCCGAAGGCGTCCGTTTTCTCCGCCACAAACACCCCGAGGCCCAGCCCATCGTCACTATTGAAAAGCTCGTCATCCGGGCGAGCCTAGTGGGCTTAGCCGGCTCTCCCACGCGGCTTTCCGACGTCCGGGTTGTGGGTATGCACATGATCGTTCCGCCGAAATCGGCCCGCGAGGAGGGTGCCAGTGTTCCATTAAATTCGGGCCCCGGCGGCCAATCGCTGGCTATTTCCCATATCGTGGCGGATGGCGCGGTCTTGGAGTTCATTCGAGAGAACCCTAAGGACAAGCCTTATCTCCTCAAGATCGACCAGCTCGGCCTCACGGACGTCGGCCCCGGAACGCGCATGTCCTACCGCGCAACGCTCAGCAATACGGAGCCGCCCGGCACCATACGCGCCGAGGGGAAATTCGGTCCCTGGAATCCCTCCGACGTGGGTGCCACCGTGGTCTCCGGCACTTACACCTACGACGATATCGATCTCGGCTTCTTCGGAAGCATCGGGGGCAAGGGCCGCGCGAAAGGCCAGTTCTCCGGACCCCTTGCGCGCATCGAAACTCGGGGCAGCCTCGAGGTGGCCGGGTTCCGCGTGGACGGCAGCGATCATGACGTCCAACTGGCCACGACTTTCCAGGCGACGGTGGACGGCACCCATGGGGACGTCACCCTCAACCCCGCGGTGGCGCGCTTCCGGCATACGCAGATCGAGGCCCGCGGACGAATTGCCGCACAAGGGAGCCAGCCGGGCAAGACCGCGAGTTTCGACATCGCCGTGCAGCAAGGCCGCGTGGACGATCTACTTTACCTGTTCACCAGGGGCCAGCCGGGCATGAGCGGCGATGTGGCGGCCCAGGGGAAGTTCCTCTGGCCGCCCGGCCCGCGCAAATTCCTGGAGAAGATCCGCATGGACCTGGTTTTCGGTATGAACCAAAGCCGCTTCACCAGCCTCGCGACTCAGAACGGCATCGACCGAATCAGCGAAAGCGCGCAGGGTGAGGACAGGAAAGAGCAGGACGGCAATCCGGGCACGGTGTTGGCTGTGACGCACGGGAACATCGGCGTGAGTGGCGGCGTCGCCGCCATTTCCCATGGGAGCTTCGCGGTTCCCGGAGTCGATGCCACGTTGCATGGCACTTACAACCTGCTGAACCGGCGCGTCGATCTCCACGGCACGCTCAAGACTCGCGGCAGTCTCTCCGACGCCACCTCGGGCGTTAAGGCTGTCGTGCTGAAAGCCGTGACTCCGCTGTTTCGAAAGGAGAAGTCGGTGCGCATGGTTCCCTTCCAGATCACCGGCGCCTACGGGAACGCCGCGGTAGGGATCGATTGGAAGAAGGACCTGTCGCGCTTGTCGAAGTAACCACGCGACTGGCGCCGATTTCTGCGAGTATGGGGAAGGAAAGGCGTCACAGTGCCCCAACTCCATTACAGTCTGTGGCTGGCCCCGCTGCTGATTGCGCTGATCCTGTTTGCTATCGACCGCTTGGTTGGCGCGCGAACCCTGGCCGGGATCTACCGCGTAAAGTTCCCCGAGACGCCCCGCGAACGCCTCTTCTGGGCCTCGCTGGGCTTCTTCGTGGCCGTGGCGGTGGTGCGGACCCTGACGTTTCTGATTCACAACCAGATCGGTCCCTTTCACGATGTCGAGATGCGCGGCCGCCATATTCACCACTTGGTGTGGGGCATTCTGCTGCTGCTCGTCACAGGATACGGCTGGCTGCTGGAGGCCGGCACGGGTACGCGCGGCTCGCGCACGTGGGTGGGCCGCGCGATGTCCGCGGCCTACGGCGTGGGTGCGGCGCTCACGCTCGACGAGTTCGCGCTCTGGCTCAATCTGCGCGACGTCTATTGGGAGCGCGAAGGCCGCGAGAGCTTCGAGGCGCTGGCGCTGTTCGCCGGAGCGCTGGCCATTGCGGCGCTGGGCGGTCCTTTCCTGCGAGCGGCGGTGCGGACGTGGATCGGCAAGTCTAAATTCCCCGCGAGGCGGAGTTGACCGTCACCGTGCGCCGGCGGCAGCGCACGGTCACTGAACGACCGTGCCGCTCCATTGCTTCCCGGCCGCGTTGACCGAGCAAGGCGAGCCCACAAAATGGTCGCCTTCGACGCGCGCCCTTCCCATGCCGTAGCTGCACCAGTGGCCCAGTTGGCCCGCCTGTGGGGTGGGGGCGGCCGTGCCGCTCGAGCCCATCATCATCTGCGGAAGATTGCCGAGCGTGCCGGTGTCGACCGGGCCAAAGGCGCCCATGTGCCGGTAGACATCCGAGGTATCCGGCAGGTTGGCCATGCCCTTGGCGAGGGAGCGGAAGATCATCTGCTGCGTCATGGCGCGGCGCCGGCGCTCTTCCGGGGTCATCATGGCTTCGCGCAGATCGGCCAGATCCCGGCGGCGCCGGTCGAGCCGCTGGCGGCACGCATCCAGGTACTTGTCGAAGGTCTTCTTATCGGCATTCACCGTGTTCTGCCAGGCGGTGAGCTTGTCGTAGTTGGTGCGCGGGAAATTGCGGTCGTGGGCCTTCATTCGCAGAAAATCCGCGAGCATGAACTGGCGGCTGGCGATCATCTGGTCGAAGCGGAAGACGGCGTCGGTCAGAGCGGCCGCGGACTTGATTTCGGCGTCGTAGGCGGCCACCAGCGCGGAGCCATCCGGCGGATGAGACAGGAAGGGCAACCACGTGTGCTGAGGCTGTGCGGCGCGGGCCAGCGCGAGTTGACAGCGCAGGTCGGCGAGGCGCTCTTGGCCGCGCGCCAGATTCATGGTGGCGGCAGCATACTTCCAGGAGTCCTTGTCGTTCTCCTTGGCGATGCGGTCGCGCTCCCTGAAATAGTTCATCTGGGCCGCATCGGTGCCAAAGAAGTTGTGATAGCCGGTCATGGCGGGGATGCGCGCTTTTTCCAACTGCGCGGCGCGCTCGCGGCGGACGGCTTCGAGCGGCGCCAGGGCGTCTTCGAGAGGCTTGAGGGCGGCTTCACTTTTGGCGATGTCGGCTTCGAGATCGGGAATCGACCGTGTGGAAGCGGGCCTGGAAAGCACCGCCGAATTCGCTACCGAGCCGGGACGGCGGTCCAGGAAGTTGGTTGTAAATCTGTAGCCCAGCCATAGGACCAGGAGGAGAGGCGGAAGGAGAAAGAGAATCAGACGGAGCGGTTTGCGAGCCACGGAAAATCCTTGTCGTTGGAATATATAAGGACAAGTTACTCCGGATTTGTGAAGGCTATGTTACAGCCAAGGGTGTCGCGGTACTAACGGCAGAGGCACGAAGTTCTGGGCAGGCTAAAGCGTGCCCCACCGCGCTGCGTGGCTGGCGGAAGTCGCAGCCAAAAAAACGAGCCGCCCGGCGAAGTGCCGGACGGCTCGGGTTGGGTTGGCGCTGGCTATATGTTTCGAGTTTCGAGGTCACCGACGGAAACCGCCGCCGCGTGCATATCCGTGGCCGTATCCACCCCGCGCATATCCGCCCCCGACGTATCCCCGCGCATATCCACCGCCCGCGTATCCCCGCGCGTATCCGCCGCCGGCGTATCCCCGCGCGTATCCGCCACCGGCGTATCCGCGGTAGGCCGGCCCGGCATACCTCGGGCCGCCCCAATATCCGGCATAGTACTGGCCGCCGTAAAGGCGCGGTCCCACCCAATAAGCGCCGGCGTAGGGCGGCAGCGACCAGTAGCCGCCCACCCAGCTTCCGTAGCCGTCATAGTAGCCGTTGATCCAGAGATATCCCGGCCCGGGGCACGGAGGCCGATAAGCACCCACTGCCACGGGAGAGGGATCCCCGTAATAACCTGGCGCGCCGACCGCTACTCCCACGCCAATACGCTGGGCGAAGAGAGACCCGCCGGCCACCAGCAGAAGCGCCATCAATTTCGTTTTCATTGTTCCCGACCTCCTTGCACCACCCTTGATTGCAAGCTGCGTGCCAATGGATAACTCGTTGAAAACAGGATAATTGAAGTTTATCTACTGGCTGGAATCCACCGCCCCGATGGTGGAATTCAGCCGCCTCGCGGGGCACGCGTGTGGGCTCCGGCGTCTATAATGATCTGATGAACCAACGCAGGCGATTATCTCTTTTCGAAGCGGCCGCCGTTTCGTGTGCCGCGGCGGGGTTGCTCTGGAGCCAGCAGGCCCCAGTGTCTCCACCGCGCCCGCCCACGGTGCCCTTCACCCGCGCCGAGCTGGAAGCCATTCCTGTGGTGCCGCCGCGCACCGGGGCGAGCGTGACGAAAACGCTTTTCGATGGCCAGACTCTCAACGGCTGGCGCGGCAATCTCGAGTGGTGGTCGGTCAGCGATGGCGCCATCGTCGGGAAGTCGAGCGGCAAAGTGCCGAGCAATTTCTTATTCACTGCGGACAATTACTCCGATTTCAGGCTCACGCTGTCATCTCGGGTGGTGACATCGGAGAACCACGCCGGCGTGGCTTTCTGGGGCCAAATCGCGGAACAACCCGGTAATAAATGGTACACGAGCGGCCCGCTGGTCATCTTCCCGATTCCCAGCATGTGGGACTACATCGAGGCCAAAGGACTGCGCGTGTACAAGGCGACCGAGGAGAAAGTCTCGAGCCAGCACGAATGGGTCAAGGTGGAGATTCTGGCCCAGGGTAACCGCGTGCGCACGGCATTCAACGGCGTCGAGGTGATGGAATGGCGCGAGCCCGACCCCAACCGCATCAAGGTTGGTCCGATCGGCATTCAACTGCACGGCCTGGATGGAGTGCAGGAAGTTCTATATAAAGATATCGTGGTGGAAACATTCCCACGGGAAGACCGGCTGGTCACGCTGAAAAAATAGCGCCGCTACGGCACCCATTGCGGAACGGCGTAGGCCAGGAAGATCGTCAGCAGGGCGACCAGCGACATCAGCAGCAGGCAGTGGCGCAGCGCGAAGCGGAACAGGCCGCCTTCGTCGGAGGGCTTCAGGCCGGCGCCCACGGCCGCCACGGCGATGCTTTGCAAGCTGATCATCTTGGCCATCATGCTGCCGTTCGAGTTGGCGGCGGCCATTAGCGTGGGGCTGAGGCCCAGGCGCGTGGCCGTCACTACCTGCAGGTTGCCGAACAGCGCGTTGGCGGATGTAATCGAGCCCGTCAGGAAGCCGCCCAGCCCTCCCAGCACGGCGCTGAAGAACGGGAACAGCACGCCGGTGGTGGCGAATACCAGCCCGAGAGTCGCGGTGGCGCCGGAATAGTTCATGACGAATGCCAACGCCAGAACCGCGGCGATGGTCACCTCGGAGTAGAAAACCTGTTTCCAGGTGGCGCGCAGAAGTTTGCCGAAGCGGGCCGGCGACAAGCCCAGCAGCAGCGACGAAAGCGCCGCCGCGAGCACGCCCGCCGTGCCCGCCGCCCCCAGCCAATCGAGCCGGTAAATGGCCGCGTACGGAGTCGCTTTGGGGACCACCGGCGCGACTTCCGTCACCGCCAGGTGCAGGCCCGGCCAGGGGAACACGATCGCGAGCTTTCCCAATGGCGCCTTCAACGCGCTCGACAGAACCACCATCACCACCAGGATGGCGTAGGGACTCCAGGCCCGGATCACTTCGCCGGCCGTATGCGGCTGCGATTCCGCCTGCACCGCGTGATCGCCCGCGAGCACGAAATCGTCCTTGGGCTTCCAGACGAGCAGCAGAGCCACCAGCGCCACCAGCGCCGCCAGCGCCCCTCCCATGCTGGCCAGATGGGGGCCAATGAAATAAGCGATCAGAAACTGCACGCCGCCCCAGGTCACGCCGCAGACCAGCGCCGCCGGCAGCACTCCCTTGAGCGCTTTCCAGCCGCCCATTACGAGGACCATGTATGCGGGCAGCAGCAGGGACGCCGGCAGGCAGATCAATCCTACCGCCCCGCTCAGTTTCTCGATGGGCAGGCCCGTCACGGCGGCGAGGGTGACCACCGGGATACCGATGGAACCGAAGGCCACCGGAACCGTGTTCGCCAGCAGGCAAAGGCCGGCCGCGTAGAAGGGCGCGAACCCCAGCCCGATCAGCATGGTGCTGGCCACCGCCACGGGGACGCCGAAGCCTGCCGCGCTCTCCAGAAAGGCGCCGAAACAGAAGGCGATCAGCAAGGCTTGCAGCCGGCGGTCCCGCGTCAGCCCGCCGAGCGAATCCTTGATAATCTCGAATTTCCCGGACTCCACCACCACGCGGTAAAGAAGGACCGCGGCGAAAACGATCCAGCCGATGGGGAACAGGCCAAAGGCCGCTCCGTAGCCCAGCGAACCGGCCACCAGCTTCACAGGCATGCGATAGAGCAGCAGCGCCACCCCGACGGCGGCCGCCAGCCCGGCGAGAGACGCTTTCCAGGCCGGGAACCGCTTGATTCCCAGCAGGTAGAGCATCGCAAAAGCGGGAAGCGCCGCCATGATCGCGGAGAGTGTCAGGCTATCCGCGAGCGGGGTATAGTTTTGTGTCCACATGAGGGGTAAACAACGTGATAACGGAAGGCGCGCCCCAGTGTCAACTCGGCGCCTGCGGAATCCGGGCGTGGCGGGTCCCCAGCGGCGCCGCTTCTCTGCTAGATTTGTGACCATGCGCCCGATTCCGGGATGGGATCAGTATTATCTCGATATCTGCAAGGTCGTGGCGGCCCGCAGCAAGGACCCCAACACGCAGATCGGCTGCGTGGTCGTGGGTCCCAACCACGAGATCCGCTCCACCGGCTACAACTCGTTCCCGCGCGGCATTCGCGACGACGTGCCGGAGAGGCTGGTGCGGCCGGCCAAGTACCTCTGGATCGAGCACGCCGAGCGCAACGCCATCTGCAACGCGGCGCGCGCCGGGACGGCGACCGAAGGCTGCACCATCTATGTTGAGATCATGCCGTGCATGGATTGCGCCCGCGCCATCGTGCAGGCCGGCATCATCCAGGCTGTGATCTCGGCCCAACGCATGTCCCAGTACTCGAGCGAGTACTACAACGAGCACTTCGGGATGGTGGAGACGCTCTTCGGGGAGGCTGGGGTCGGCGTGCGGCGGGTGTGAAGTCCGTGGCTTCCAGTGTTGCGAAATCGTGTCCTGAGATACAATGGAACTTACGCGAGCGTGCGGTTAGTAACGCTCGGTAGTTTTGCAGGCCAGCTTCAGGATCCCTCTCAACCTCTCCTGCTCAATTCGACATCCTTCGGCGGGCCTGGCACGGAAGGACGCCCCAATGCCGGAAAAAAACGGTCCTGACGGTCGCTGGAGCCATGAGGAACTGCGCGCCGCGGAAGCTACCGCCTGCCAGTTTCTGGAAGACAATAGCACCGATATCGCCGATACCCTGCGAGCCAAGGTCAAGTTCCTCGAAATCCTGATCGAACGCCTGGAGCGCAAAGCCACGCATTTCGAGGACCGGCTGGAATACTTCGCACGGGTATCGGAGATTGCCCGGTTGATCGAGGACGATGCCAATGGCTTCTTCGAGCTGGCCTCGCAGCCGGTGGTGGCCCGCATCCTCGCGACCGTGCCGCGCCAGTAGCGGCTACAGCCGCAGCTTTTCCAGGTCGGCCGGCTCGCCGAACTTTCGTCCGGCGAGTGCCGGATTGATCGCGCGCAGCAGACCCGTGAGCACCGCGCCAGCGCCTACTTCCACGAAATCGGCATGTCCCGCGCACGCCATCAGGCGGATGGCTTCCATCCAGCGCACCGGGTTGGGCACCTGATGGTATAGGCCCTCGCGCGCCTCGGCGCCGGTGCGAATCTCGCGCGCCTGCCAGTTGTTCACTAGCGGGCAGACCAGGTCGCGGAATTCGGTCGCATCCAGATCGGCGCGCAGGCGCTCCTGGGCGGGCTTCATTAGGGCGCAATGGAAGGGAGCGCTCACCGGCAGTAGCACGGCGCGGCGCGCACCGGCGGCTTTGGCCAGGTCGACCGCGCGGTTGACGGCGCCGGCGTGCCCGGCGATCACCACCTGGTCGGGCGAATTGAGATTGGCGGCGCTGACGATCTCGCCCTGCGCGGCCTGGCTCAAAATCGCGTCCAGCTTGCCATCGGGCAACCGCAGCACTGCGGCCATAGCGCCGACTCCCGCGGGCACGGCCTCCTGCATGTAGAGGCCGCGGTTGCGCACCAGCCGGACGGCATCCGCAAACCGCAGGCTTCCCGCTGCCACTAGCGCAGAATATTCGCCCAAGCTATGGCCCGCGACGCAGCACGGCTTGAAACCCTTCTCTTTCAACACGGAAAAGGCCGCGATCGAGACCGTGAGCAGGGCCGGCTGGGTGTTCTGGGTGAGCTTGAGTTGATCCTCGGGGCCTTCGAAGCAGAGCTTCGCGAGAGGGAAGCTCAGAGCGTCGTCGGCTTCCTCGAAGACCCGGCGCGCGGCCGGGAACGTCTCGGCGAGTGCCTTTCCCATCCCGGCGAACTGGGACCCCTGGCCGGGGAAAAGAAATACGGTCCGAGGGGCGGCTACCGGGCCGCCTGTAGTGTTTGCATCGGTCATGAATAGGCGATTATAACGCCTGCCACCGGGGGCACCGGTCATGGGCAGGTGCTATACTTCCGCCGGATACGGCGAAGGCCTGATGAACGCGCTTATCCGACCACCCGTTCTGCCGCAGGAGCGCCACCACGAATTCGTCGGTGGGCGCCCTGGCGTTTCATTTCGTCGATGAAATCGAGCAAGGGCTGAGTTTCGGCGGGCATGTGGCGCCAACGAGGAATGGGTGACGCGTGGCGTGGCCAACCGACTGGCCAGCATCATCGTGGGGTTTCCGCTGTTTCTCGTGGTGAGGATGATCGTGCTTGCGTGGGGCGGCAGCCGGAGCGTCTAGAGAGTGCGGTGCGCAAGTGGCTCACCTACATCGCGCAGGTGCTCACCGCCAACGCCGTGATCGGGATTGCTGGCCTACTTCCTACACGGCGATCTCGACACTCAGTTTGTGCTAAAAGTCCTGACGGTACTTGTGCTTGCCCTTGGAATCTTCACGTATCACCTCGGGTCGTTGCGCCGCGAACGCATCTCCTCGGTCCACAATCGAGAGTCCGCCATCCTGTACCGGCAATGGTGAGGCGGGCCTGAGCCGGCTAGTGGATCGACCGCGTCTTGCGGTTCATGTAATCCATCAGCAGATACTGCCCAAGTGTATAAGGCGTCGTGAAATAGGCCTTACCGCGGCACATCTCCGTCACTTTCTGGACGAAGTTCACCAGGCCGTAATCGCTGGCCAGCATGAAGGTGTTGATGAGGATGCCCTGCTTCTTGCAGCGGTTCACCTCTTCCAGGGTCCGGCTGATCACCAGCGGGTCGAGGCCGAAGGCGTTCTTGTACATGCGGCCGTCCTCGAGGGTCAGGCAGCTCGGCTTGCCGTCGGTGATCATGACGATCTGGCGCATGTCCTTGCGCTCGCGTGAGAGCAGGCGCTGGGCCAGAATGAGGCCGTCGCGCGTGTTGGTGTAATACGGCCCCACCTGCACACGCGCGAGCTGGCTGATGGCCAGCTCCTCGGCGGAATCGTGGAACAGCACGCAGCGCAAACTGTCGCCGGGGTATTGCGTGCGGATCAGGTGCGCCAGCGCCATGGCCACTTTCTTGGCGGGCGTGAAACGGTCCTCGCCATAGAGGATCATGCTGTGGCTGCAATCCAGCATCAGCACGGTGGCGCAGGAACTCTGGTATTCGCACTGGTGCACCTGGAGGTCGCCGTACTCCATGTCGATCGGCACTTTGGCGCCCTCGCGGCGGATGGCCGAAAACAGGGTCTCGCTGACATCCAGGTTCAGCATGTCGCCGAATTCGTACGGCTTGGAGCTGCCGGAAGTTTCGATACCGGTGGCCAGGTCGCGCGTATCGTGGCGTCCGAAGCTGGATTTGCCGAGCGAGCCGAGCAGGTCCTTGAGGGTTTTGAAGCCCAGGAAGTCGAGCGATTTGTCGGTGACCTCGAACTTCACCTGGCTGTCTTTGCCGTCCCCCATTCCGGGAGCCGAAGCGTTCTGCGAACTGGGCTCTTCGATGGCGATCTGACCCTCATCCACCATCTTCTGGACCAGCTTGTCGAGCAGCGAATCCATCTGCTCCGCGGTCATCGATTGCAGGCGCTCCATCATTTCCTGGAGGCTCTGGTCGTCGAAGAGCTGGCCCTGTTCGAGGGCCCGCTGGATGGCCTTCTTCAAGTCTTCGAGCGTGTGCTCGTTCATCTCGCTGAAGGGCATGTACTGCGAATTGAAACCGCTCTCCAGCAGGAAATCGGAGAGCGCCTGCAAAAGCTCATCCGCCCCGATGCCCATATCCTCGCCGGAATAGCGCGAGTAATGAATCCATTTCATAACAGACCCCCCTCATCGCTGCCAACCGCTCCCTTGCGGGGCGCCCTTTGGGCCCGGCCCGGTCTGAGCCGCGACCCTAAAGAGCGATGCTTTCCCCTCAGTTGAATTGCCGCCGGACCGGCCGCTCGGGCTTCCCGCCGCTCTCTTCGCGAGGCGGTTCGCGTTTCTTCTCTTCGGCCGCGAAGCCGCGCTCCTCGTTGCGGCTGATGCGCCGGTGCGAGTACAGCCCCTCGAGCACGAATTCGGCGGCCGCGGCGCGCACGGCGTCCGGCTCATTCGAAGAAATCCCCAGCCCCTTGGTCTTCTCCATCAGCCCCTGAATTCCGCCCAACTGTCTGGCCATAGTAGCCGCATCGAGGTTCTCATCCAGTTTGAGCGAGCCGCCCAGGTCGAACCATTGCACGATCTGGGCAACGTTGGCGCCCTCGAAATAGCGGTCGTAAACCTTCCCCACTGCGATGCGAATCAGCTCGCGCGCCACGGTGTCGCCGCCCTTTAGCTCGCCCTCGTACTCCAGCTCCAGCTTGCCGGTGATGGCCGGCAGCGCGTTGTACAGATCGAGCATGCGCGGCACCGCCACGTCGTCCTTCACTCGCAGGGCCCGCCGCTCGGCGTTTGAAACCACGTTCTCCAGCACCGAAATGGGCAGCCGCTGCGAGACGCCCGAGCGCTTGTCGATGCGCTTATCCTCGCGCGCCGCGAAGGCCAGTTGCTCCACCACTTCCTTGATGTAGCCCGGCACCACCACTTCGACGGGCGACGGCCGCTTCAGCCACGCCTCCTGTTCGGTGATGGCGATGCCCTGTTCGACGGCGGCCGGGTAGTGCGTGCGGATCTCGCTGCCGATGCGGTCCTTGAGCGGAGTGATGATCTTGCCGCGAGCCGTGTAATCCTCCGGGTTGGCGGTGAAGACCAGCATCAAATCGAGCGGCAGGCGCACGGGATAGCCCTTAATCTGCACGTCGCCTTCCTGCATGATGTTGAACAGGCCCACCTGGA
>CAYRWE010000103.1:0-16841 GCA_964427655.1 uncultured Solibacteraceae bacterium
CCTATGAGAAGGACGGCTATATCCCCGGCTGGCGCTGCATTCGCGACAAGGACGGGCGCATCGTCGTCGCCATCTGTTTCAACATGCACCTGGGCGACGCCTGGGAGTGGGCCGACACCGGCGATTATCCGGAGAAGTTCTCAGGCCTCGCCTTTCGCATCGTGCTCAACTACATCACCTACGCCATGACGCACTGAGGCCGGGCGCGTACCCGCTCTAAAACCTCAATCACTACGAATTTCCTCGCAAAATCCTCCCCACCGAATCAACCAGTTACCGCCACTCTTCGATTCCATCGCTCAGCAACTTACGGCAAGGGAGAAGTGGCCGTCCTGATTCCGGGCCCCAACGTCGCAACTCAATCTCATCCCATGGTGGAAGTTGAAGCCGTCCACTTTTGTCGCGCCCCGCGCGGGGCGCGTGGGTTGAAACAGCGAGTAAGAGATTGCCGCTTTTTGAACGAACGTCCTGCCCCGCGCATCGCCCGGCTGTGCCCGAGTGTGAAGGTGAATCCCCACAGCTTCCGTTCCACTCCGTCCATCTCCAGGCTGCCGAGATATCCCGAGTCCACCTGGGCCCGGCGCCCGGCATCTCAAAAAGCCGCACCGCCACCACTTGGGCTATACTCCGCTGCGGCCAGAGCCAGTCCGTCTACCATTCGCATCCTAATTGCGACGCCTATTTTTCGCAGACCGATCTGAAGAATTCATGCCCGAGGTATTCGTTCGTCGTGCTGTCCATTCGCAACAGCGAATTCCACCACGCCAATAGCTGGGTGCCGAATCTCGAGCAGACTGCGGCAGCCGGCGAAGAGTTGATCTACTAATATGCCCAAGGTTCTGCCCCAGCGCCAGTTCACTGGGAAGCAGGATATCCTACTGCCGCTCCGGACGGTGCCTCCCACCCAGAAACCAAAAGCTGCCCAATCCCCAGAACAGGAGGTTCGCGATGATCAGAAACTGCAAGGCGATCGACAGCGCGAGGGCGCGCGCACGGTCGACGCCAAGCGGTGTCAATACAGCCACCGCCACCATCTGATAGACGCCGAGGTTGCCCGGGGATAGCGGCACGGCGCTCGCGAGGGCCACCGAGGTCAGCAGTAATACCGTCAGCACGGGTGAAAGATCCGCGCCAACGCCGCGGCCAAGTTCCCAGGCGCCCGCGCCATCCAGCGACCAGATCGTCGCCGTCATAAGCATGAACCCGAGCATGCGCCGCGCGTGGCGAAGGCCGCCGAGTCCCAGAAGGAATTGCTCCACGAGATGCTCGAACTTTGCGAGCCACCGCCCTGGGACGCATATCCCGCCCACACGCAATACCGCCGGTCCGAAAAATGGCATCAGCAGAGCGAATACCAGGCCGCTACATGCTACGCCTGCCAGCACCCGTGATGCACGCCCCAGCCATTCGGGCACATCGTGGCGACTGCCCAGTGCGATTGCCGAAAGAAAAACCAGGAACCCGGTATCTAGCACGCGCTCGACGAAAACCGTTGCCAGCGCGAAGCCGCCGCTGATTCCTACCCGCCCGAGGTTCGTTACCCGGAATAAATCGCCCAGGCGCGCGGGTAGGAGGTTATTTGCCATCTGCCCCGCCGAATTTACAGCGAAAACAATCCCCTGTGGTACTGGCTGAGCTTCTATCAGGAGCAGGCGCCATCTCGCCGCTCGAAGGAATAGACTGGAGCTGGCGGCGCAGAGATAGAGCGGCACCACCCAAAGTGGAAGAGCTTGTGCGATCCTTTGAAGCTCGCGCATCGGCACTGACCGAGCGGCAAGCCACAGGCACGCCGTTGAAACCGCAAGTCCCACGCAGAGCCTGATCGCTGGCGCTACGCGAGCGGGCCGGCGACACGAGTCCTTAGCCAAGAGGTCCACCTTCGGTACATCCGCCATCATTCTTCCGCTAACCAAGGTCGATACTACTTTTAAAGTCTCATTCTAGGATAATTGGGTGTCTCGGGACTAAATTATGATCATCACCCGCACACCGCTCAGGATCTCAATAGGCGGCGGGGGTACCGATTTACCCTCCTATTACACCCGTTTCGGGGGATTCGTCGTCTCGGCGGCGATCTCACAATACGTTTTTGTCAGCCTGAATCGGATGTTCAGGGAAGGCTATTTGCTGAAATACTCGTCTCTGGAACACGTCGGCAGGGTCGACGAAATTCAGCACCCTATTTTCCGCGAAGTACTGCGGCGCCATAATGGGCACGCGTCTCTCGAGGTCGACAGCATGGCGGATGTTCCGGCCGGCACCGGTCTCGGCTCCTCGGGTACCTTCACGGTGGGTTTGCTCAAGGCGTTATTTGCCGACAAGCACGAGTTCATCTCCGCCGCGGCATTAGCTGAAGAGGCGTGCGATATCGAGATTAACGTGCTAGGCCGGGCGGTGGGTAAGCAGGACCAGTACATCGCCGCTTTTGGCGGCCTCACCTGTTTCGACTTCCACACGGACGGCACCATCGACGTCAAGCCGCTGGCCATCTCGAACGAAACGCTAATCGATCTTCAGCAAAACCTGCTCATGTTCTTCACCGGCTATTCCCGAAACGCCATCGAGGTCCTCTCGGACCAGAAGCAGCGCTCTCTCGTAAACGATCAGACCATCCTTGAGAACCTGCATCACACCAAAGAGCTCGGGATCGCCGCCAAGGAGGCTCTGGAACGCGGCGATACGGCGCGCTTCGCCGCCATCATGCGCGAGCATTGGGAAAACAAGCGTGAGCGGTCGAAGGGCATGAGCAACGATTGCATCGACCATTGGTATAAGGTTGCGATGGCAAACGGCGCTCTAGGTGGCAAGCTCGTCGGCGCCGGCGGCGGCGGATACCTGCTCTTCTACGCGGAACATCCCATGCAACTGCGGCGCGCGATGGCCCAGGAGGGCCTGCGCGAACTCAACTTCCGCTTCGATCATGACGGCTCCGCCGTTCTTTTCAGGGACTAATGATCGAGGAACATAGCGCTAGCCCGCGGCGGCAATGTGTGGTTCTAGCGGGCGGACTAGGCACGCGTATGCTCCCCCTCACCGGCCGCTACCCCAAATCCATGCTGCCGGCGGCCGGTAAGCCGTTCGTCGATCACCAACTCGCCTGGCTCGCCTCGGAGGGAATTACCGATATCGTGTTCTCTATCGGCTATCGCGGTGGGATGATCCGCGACTATGTCGGCGGCGGTTTGTGGGGCCTCCGCGCGGCCTATGTCGACGAGGGCGACGAACTGCGGGGCACCGCCGGCGCTTTGCGCCTCGCCTGCCGAAAAGGCGTTCTCGACCCGGTTTTCGCCGTCATCTATGGCGATTCTTATCCCCGCGTTCCCATGCGCTCCTTGTGGGACTATTCCGTCTCCAGCGGCCTGCCGGCCTGCATGGCGGTGCTTCGCAACCGGGGCCAGTGGGACCGCAGCAACGCCATCTATCGTAGCGGTCGCGTTGTGCGATACGAGAAAGCTATTTGCGACCCCGTGCCGGAAGCGTTCGAGTACATCGATAGCGGTGTCTCGATTCTGACCAGCGACCTCGTCGAGCGGAATGTCCCGGAAGCTGGGCCGAGCGATCTCGCGCCCTTGTTTCAGGATCTCAGCCGGCATGGGCTGCTCGCCGGTTTCGAAACCGCGGAGCGTTTTTACGAAATCGGCTCCCCCCAGGGGCTGCGCGATTTTGAAGTGTTTATTGCGGCCACGCCGCCCAACTTCCCTCTATGACCGATCACGCCGCGCTGAAAACCGGAATCTTGGGTGGGGGCCTCGCGGGCCTGACCGTTGCGGCACGTCTGGAAGGGCCGTCGGAGGTGCTCGAGGCCGATGCTCGCCCAGGCGGGCATCTCCGCAGCGTCCGCGAAGAAGGGTTTACCTACGACGCCGGCGGCCCGCATATCATCTTCTCGCGAAACGCGGAAACGCTCGGTTTCATGTTGTCCTTGCTTGGCCCGAACGTTTACCGCGGCCGCCGCGCCAACAAAATCTTCTTCAAGGGCCGGTACGTCAAATACCCTTTCGAAAACGGTCTATACGACCTCGACCCCCAGGACCGCTTCGAGTGCCTCTACCACTACATCGAGAACCGGCACCCAGCCCCCACCAATTTCAAAGAATGGATCTACCACACCTTCGGCACCGGGCTGGCCGAAAAATACCTGCTGCCCTATAACGAGAAGATCTGGAAAGTTCCCGCCGACCAGATGAGCCTCGACTGGGTGGAGGGCCGGATTCCCAAGCCTCCCCTGGAGGACATCGTCAAGGCGGCCGTCGGCGTGACCACCGAGGGCTACGTTCATCAGCTCGATTTTTATTACCCGGCCGTCGGTGGTATCGAGACTTTGGCGTTGGGAATGGCGAAGCAGGCGGGCCATATCACCCCCAGGTTTGCCGTGCGCCACGTCCGCGCGACCCGCCACGGCTGGGCTGTGAGCAACGGCCGCGACGAGCGAACGTATGCCCGGATCGTCTCCACCCTCCCCATTGTCGAGATGGCGCAGATTTTCGAGGATGTCCCGCCGGATGTGAAGGAGGCCGTCGCGGCCCTCCGATACAATTCCTTATTAACCGTGACGGTGGGCCTCGCGGGTAAGCGCTTGCCCGATTACACCGCCATCTACGTTCCCGATCCGAATCTGCTTTTCCATCGCCTCTCGCTTCCCGGCCGTTTCAGCCCCGGCAACGTTCCTGAAGGCCGGTCGCTGATTCAAGCAGAAATTACCGCAATCCCGGGGGACGGCGTCTGGGAACTGGACGACGACGAGGTGCTCCGGAGGGTTATTTCGGGACTCGAGTCCATGGATCTGGCACTTCCCGGCGACATCTGCTACAAGAGAGTGTTCCGCGCAAAATTCGGCTATGTGGTCCAGGATTTCAATTACCGGCGCCACCTCGAAAAAGCGAAATCCTACTTTCAATCCCTCGGCATCGTCCTGTGCGGTCGCAACGCCGAATTCGAGTACATCAACATGGATCAGTGCATCGAGCGCGGTTTCCGGGCGGCCGCGGATCTGAACCGGCAGGAGCCTGGGAAGGCTTAACGACAGGAGACACCGGCTATGCCAAAGATCACCGTCGCCATGATCACGCTGAACGAGGAGCGCGCTGTTGAAAAGGTGATTCGCGACATCCGGAGCGCCACTGCGGGGGGCGATTGCGAAATTCTAGTGGTAGATAGCAGTAAGGACCGTACTCCCGAGATCGCGGCGGCGCTGGGCGCGAGGGTGGTACGGCAGTTTCCGCCAAAGGGGTACGGCCTGGCCATGATTCGCGCTCTCAAGGAGGCCGCTGGGGACGTCGTTGTGACGCTGGATTGCGATGACACCTATCCGGCAGACCGCATCCGGGAGATCGCCGAAACGGTGCTTTCCGGACGCGCCGATCTGGTCAACGCGTCTCGCCTCGAATTGCGTCCGGCCGCAATGCCATTTCCCAACTATCTGGCGAACTGGCTGTTCGCCGCCATCTCCCGGCTGCTGTTGGGCGTGAAAACCACCGACGTTCACTCGGGAATGCGGGCCTACCGCCGGACCATCCTCGAAACCGTGGACTTCAACCCCAACGGCCCGGCGCTACCCGTCGAATTGCTGCTCAAGCCCGCGGTTCTAGGCTATCGCGTCTCAGAGGTCTTCATTCCCTACGCCGAGCGCATCGGCGCCACCACGCTGAACCGGTGGGCCTCCACCGTGTGGACCTTCCGGCGCGTCCTCAATCTCGTTCCCTTGCGCTTCTCGCGCTTGGCCCCCGGCGTTGCCCGCGCAGGTATTGTGCGGTCACGGTGATATTGGAATGACTTCTGCGATTGTAACGCTGCTGGTTATAATCATTGGCGCCTATTGGTCCTTATTGCTCGATCTCAATTACGTTGAGCTCGGCCTGATTCTCCTCGGCGCGATCTGCCTCAGGTATTTCCGGCGCTCCTGGCTCGATCGTGTGGAGGGGGCGGGAACGCGCCTGGCAAACCGGCGCGCCTTGTGCATAGCTCTGGCGTTCTTCGCGCCGATCCTGATTCGCGTGGCCCTGCTGCCGTTTGCGCCGGTTCCAGATCCGTGGATCCCCGACGAATTCAGCCACTTGTTGATTGCCGATACGCTAGCCCACGGACGACTCGTGAACCCGATGCATCCACTATGGATGCATTTCGAGAGCATCCACATCCTCACCACCCCGGTCTATGCGTCCGTCTATTTCCCGGGGTTGGGAATAGTCATGGCCCTCGGCCAGCTTCTGGGCCACCCCTGGATTGGCGTCCTGCTTTCGAGCGGCGCCATGTGCGCTGCGCTGCTTTGGATGGCATATGGCATTTTTCCGGCACGGTGGGCTTTGCTCGTGGGCGTTCTGGCCGTTCTGCGTTGGGGCGCACTCTCTTACTGGGTGAACAGCTACTGGGGCGGCACGGTCACCGCGGCGGCGGGCGCCCTGGTATTGGGCGCATATCTACGCATCCGGAAACGCTCCAGCGTTCGACTGGGCCTAACGCTCGGATTCGGAGCGATTGTTCTGCTTTACACGCGCCCGCTGGAGGGCGCTGTTTTCGCGATGCCTGTCGCGGCAGCGCTTGCCTGGCATTACTTCCGGACCCGGCAATGGTCCGGTCTTGCGCGTGTGGCGGTTCCGGCAGTGACGGTTTTCGCCCTGGGAGCCATCGGGCTAGGGGTCTACTGTGGTGCCATCACGGGCAATCCGCTGGTGATGCCCTACCGGTTGAACCAGGCCATGTACAGCTGGCCGCTCACTTTGCCCTGGGAAAAGCTGCCACCGGCCGTCTACCGGCACGCCAACATGCAGCTTTATTACGAGTGGGAACGCTGCGTGCAATCCAATAAGACCTGGCCCATGCCGGCGTTGCAGCTCAGCAGCATCAATTTCGGACCGATCTGGCGCTTTTTTCTGGGGCCGGCGCTCACCATCCCCCTGTTTATTTCGGGAAGGACGTGGTGGAGGGACCGGCGCGTCCGCCTGCCCCTGGTGTGTTTGGCGGCGTCGCTGGCAGTTGGCGCCATCATCGTGGCGTATCCCCACTATATAGGCTCCGCCGCCTCGTCTTTCCTGGTGCTTGAGGTCCAGTGCATCCGCCATCTGAGAATCGAAGGACGCCGAAGGAGCCCCCGGGGCGTGGCCTGGTCGCGTGCCGTGATAGCGGTCTGCGTGACCATGCTGCCCGTCCGGGCGTTCGTCGATTCCACGCGGAACCCGAAAACGCCCGGCTCTCATACTTTTTCAGCGCTCGGCTCCGGCGAGGGCGCTATTCGGGAGGACATGGTTCGGCGGCTTGATGCCATACCCGGCCGCCACGTGGTTTTTGTGCAATACGATCGATTGCAGTACGCTACCACGGAGTGGGTATACAATGATGCCGATATCGACCGCGCTCGGATTGTCTGGGTCCAGGACATGGGCCCCGCGATGAACGAGGAGGTTCTCCGGTATTATCCGAACCGCAAAGCGTGGATCGTGAATGTGGATGATACGCCTTACGGGGCCTTACCCTACGCTCCCGGGCTCGCGCGCCTCATCTCTCTACCGTTCGATAAGCAGGTGTGCGTGGCACGGCCCGGGATATCGTCGAGGCGCCGAAGGTAGCTGGTATTTCTCTCGGGCGAGGTGGCTTAATGAGCAATTTCAGCAGCGTTTTTTTGAGTGAGGCCGGCGCCATTCTGGAGCGGCTCGACGTGGACGCATTGGAAAACACGGCCCGCGGGTTGGCCGCTGTCCGCGATGGTGGCGGGCGCTTGTTCATTCTCGGAGTGGGAGGCTCGGCCGGCCACGCCGGTCATGCGGTAAACGATTTTCGCAAGCTCTGCCGGTTCGAGGCGTACGCACCTACCGACAACGTCAGTGAGCTGACTGCCCGCATCAACGACGAAGGCTGGGACTCCTGCTTCGCGGAATGGCTTCGAGGATCGGGTCTTGGTCCGCGCGATGCGGTCCTGGTGCTCTCGGTCGGAGGAGGAAACCGCGAGAAGAGTGTCTCGGTGAACATCGTGCGCGCACTGGAACTCGCCTCTGGTCGCGGCGCCGCCATCTTCGGCATCGTCGGTCGAGACGGCGGATTCACTTTGAAGGTGGCGCAAGCCTGCGTCGTGATTCCACCATACAGTCCCGACCGCGTCACACCGCATACCGAAGGCATCTGTTCGGTACTCCTTCACCTGCTCGTCAGCCACCCGGTCTTGCAATCGGTCACAGCCAAATGGGAGTCCGTAAAGTGAGCCGATGGTTCATCGTGGGTGGCGCCGGGTTCATCGGTAGCCACTTTACCGACGCGCTGCTGGCCAGGACCGATTGTTCCCGTGTCACGTTGTACGACAATTTCTCTTCGGGCCGCGAGTGGCACTACGAGCACCATCGCGGCGATCCGCGTCTCCGTGTAGTCCGCGCCGAGGTGGCCGACACGAAAACCCTGCGCGATGCCATGGCGGGCCACGATATCGTTATCCACCTGGCTTCCAACCCCGATATCGCCCGCGCCATCACCGATCCCGATATCGACTTCCGCGAGGGCACGCTGCTGACCCGGCAGGTCGTCGAGGCGATGCGCGTCTCGGGCGTCCACCGGATCCTCTATGCCTCGGGAAGTGGCGTCTACGGCGACCTGGGCGATCGCGAAATCGGCGAGGATCACGGACCGCTGCTTCCCATTTCCACCTATGGCGCCAGTAAGCTCTCCGGCGAGGCGCTCATCGCCTGCTACTCTTTCATGTTCGGATTGAGCGGCTGCGCATTCCGCTTCGGCAACGTGGTCGGCCCCAGGCAAACCCACGGGGTCGGCTTCGATTTCGTGCGGCAGTTGCTGCATAATCCCTGCGAGCTGCGCATCCTGGGCGACGGCGCGCAAAGCAAGTCCTACATTCACGTGGAAGACGTGGTCAACGCCGTGCTCCTGGCTCACGCGAATACAGCGCGGCCTTACCAGGTGTACAACGTCGCTACTGGCGATTACATTACCGTCACAGAGATCGCGCGCATAGCCGCCGCCGTAACGGGCCTCGACCCCGATCGAGTGCGATTCGTCTATTCGGGCGGCGACCGCGGATGGAAAGGCGACGTTCCGATCGTCCGGTTGAACACGGACCGCATTCGCGCGCTCGGCTGGCGCTGTTCCCGCGGCTCGGCGCAAGCGCTGCGGGATTCCATGGCGGCGCTGGTTCCGGACGCGAGGGCTGAGCGACTATGAACGCTACGGCGCGGGCGGTATTCCTCGATCGTGACGGCGTGCTAAATCGCGCGATCGTCCGCGACGGGAGTCCCTACCCACCCGCCGGCATCGCGGAGATCGAATTGCTGCCCGGCACGCGAGAGGCTTGCGCGGCGCTGCGGGCCGCCAGCTATCTTCTGATCGTCGTGACCAATCAGCCCGACATCGCCCGCGGCAAGCAGAACAGGGAAACCGTCGATGCCCTGAACGGCTGGCTGCAGCGCGAGCTGGAGCTGGACCAGATCCGAGTTTGTCCGCACGACGACCGCGACGCCTGCCCGTGCCGCAAGCCGGCGCCGGGAATGCTGCTGGAAGCCGCCCGGCAACTGAATATCGATTTGGCCGCCAGCTTCATGGTCGGGGACCGCTGGCGCGATGTGGAGGCGGGGAAGCGGGCGGGGTGCCGAACCGTTTTCCTCAACCGCGGTTACCGTGAAAGGCAGCCCACAGGCTACGACCATGAGGCGCCGGATCTGCCCGCCGCGGCAGAGTGGATTTTCGAGCGGGGGTGATCATGAACACGCAACGGATATGGAAGATCAAGCTCTTTGCCGATACGGCCGATCTCGCCTCGATGCTCAAGTTCGCGGCGGATCCGAGCATCCAGGGCTTCACGACTAATCCGACTCTGATGCGGCGGGCCGGCGTGCGCGATTATGAAGCCTTCGCGCGCGAGGCGGTCTCTCAAATCCGCAACCGGCCCGTTTCCTTCGAGGTGCTCTCCGACGAATTCGAAGAGATGGAGCGACAGGCCCTGCGCATCGCCGGTTGGGGCCCGTGCGTCTACGTCAAAATTCCGATCACCAACACGCTCGGAGAGAGCAGCGTAGCCGTTCTGCGCGCACTCTCCGCGCGCGGGGTGAAGGTGAACGTGACGGCCATGATGACCCTTAGGCAGGTGGAGGACGCAGCCGAGGCCGTCAAGGATGCGCCGGGGGCATTCCTCTCGGTCTTTGCCGGAAGAATCGCCGATACCGGGCGCGACCCAGTCCCGGTGGTAGCGGCCGCGCTCGACATCTTGCGGGCATATCCGAAGATCGAACTAATCTGGGCGAGCCCGCGCGAGTTCCTGAATATCGCTCAGGCTGACGCTCTTGGGTGCCACATCATCACTGTCACGCCGGACCTGCTGGCGAAATTACCGCTGTTCGGAAAGAGCCTCGATGAATTCTCCCTGGAAACCGTTCGGATGTTCGAAGCCGATGCCCGGCAGGCCGGCTTCCGGCTGGAGGTTTGAAGGCATCACACCTGCCCGCTCGTAGGCGGTCGATTCCTACACCCGCAGGCGGCTGTGCGCCACTGGGAATGTGGGCGGCGGCGGCCGATCGGTCCGGCACGCCATCTTAATGAAAAGTAATATCTTATTGCCGCCCGTTTTGACCCCCTTGCCGTTCGGGGCACGAAGGGGAGGGAGCCAAGGCTACCATAAGCTGAGAATGAATTAGTTCGGGGCTGCACTCGGCCTTAACGGCGCCTTTATCTTGTTTTTCCCGGCAAAGCTGGCAATTTCATCTACTTGGCCTCACTGCGCCCAGCGATATCTGGCGGCCGATCCCAGTCGGGCCAGCGGGTGCGTGGTCGGGACTCGTACACTGGCCCGAGGCGGCCTAGTGGGAACCGCGAAGGCATCACGTTTGCCCGGCGACCCCGGCGCGGGTCGGCGTGCGCGCGCCGCCGACGAAGGGACAGCGCAATGTTCTGCGCCTTCCACGCAGTGAGCGCGGGACGTCGGCGCTTCCGCTATCGTACGTTGCACGGGGCCCGGTAGGGCGCGGCCGTCGCCCGCACGGAGGCACTCCGCACGGCCGGTGAAAGTTCAGATAGGGGAAACCCGGATGGTTGATCGGTGAGGTTGCCCGGAGATCCGACAAATCCGAAGTTGACGGAGCCGCCGGCGGGAATCACGGCGTTCCATCCGGCCGATTGGACCACGTAACTCGCGTCCTGGTGACTGGAAACAGACGCGTCCCAAATGGTATCGATGTTATGCGCGAAAGCGAACGATAAGGTCCACCCGCCGATGGGCTGCGCGGCATCGTTGTAAATCGTAATCTGGGCCTGGAAGCCGGTTCCCCAATCGCTGGTCGTCTGGTAATCGACACGAGTCTGAGCGGAAAGAGTGCCTATACCCAGGGCTGTGGCCGCGAACATGCGCAGATAGAATTCCACCTTCGGTCCGAAACGCATAGCTTGACCTTCAGTGTAACCGCACGGAGGTTTTGAATCCCGCTCGTTACGGTAATCGATAGTAAGCGATTACCCCAGATTACTGGTTGCCGGCCGGGCCGGCCGGGTATCCTCGCACTATGGCGCCGGAGGGTAACCGAAAGACAGCATGAAACACGTACAAGAAGGCAGAGTCGGCACAGGGTTTGCCGCATTCGACGAAATCACCAATGGATTACGTCAGAGCGAGGCCTATCTCGTCTACGGAGCCGCGGGGCTTGGGAAGAGCACATTCGCGCTGAGTTTCATTTCCGAGGGGTTGGTGGCCGGCGAGGCGGCGGCGCTGGTTACGTCGCGGAGCCCTGCCACCGTGATGGAACAGGCACGGCGTTCCGGTCTGGATTTCGAGGCCGCTTTCCAGAACAACCGGTTGTTCCTCTTCGAATACCCGGAGAATATCGCTGGCAACTCGAGCCGCCTGCTCGACGATCTGCGGATCGTGGAAGAGTTTCGCGCGGCACTGGCGGGAAACAGCGTCGAGCGCGTGGTCTTCGACCCCGTCACGCCCCTGCTGGCCGGCCCGACGCAAAGCTTTGTGGCTGATCGCTTCCGCGTCATCGCCGGCTCAATTCGCGCCATGGGCGCAACCGCGCTCTACCTGATCGACCTACCCGAGGGCCAGGCGCAAGCCACTGCGTCGAAAGACTCGGCGCATGGCGTCATCCGTTTCGAAGAGTCGCGCAACGGCCGCCGCATGGTGCTGGAATCGATGCCGGAATCGCAGAGCGGCGAATCGATCCGCTTTGAGCTGGAGCCCGGTCTGGGGCTGCGAGCTGTGCCAGCGCCGGATCAGGCCCGCGCGGTGCTGACGATAGGCCAGGGCCGTCCGGCGCGCAGCGCGCCCATGCCGGTGGCGGTGCGAAGCCCACAAGCTCCGGCTCACGTGGCCACCATCCTGGTGATCGACCCCGATGAAAGCGAGACCGCCCAATTGCAATCGCTGCTCGGGCCGGCATTTCAGGTGGTCGCCGCCGCCGGCGCGGCAGACGGCTTCTCCGCAGTGGCGATTCATGGCCCCGATCTCGTGATCCTCGCCGAGCACGTGCGCGGCGGCGGCGGAATCGATATCGCGCGAAAGCTGCGCGGCGCCGGACGCAACCTGCCGATCATGATGCTTACCAGCCGACTGCGCCGCGTTGCCGACCAGGCGGCCTACCTGCATATGGGAATCGACGTGGTTCTGCGAATGCCCGCCGAGCGCAGTCTTCTGCGGGCCTGCGTCTGGAATCTGCTCCGGCGTACCGGCGCCGTCGAACTTTTCGACCGCAATCGCGCGGAGTACGACAACGAAGCGCCGGCCAGCGAAGTCAATTGCACCGCGGACCTGGATTATTTTGCCGCCCGCGTGCTGCACGATGCGGCGTTCTGCCAGCGATTCGGGCTGGCGCCCGGCCTGTTCGTGATGCGCATCGGACGGCACCTGCTGGATGAGCTGGCTTCGGTGGTCGCGCTGTTTACGCGATCGGCCGACCTGGTCTTCACGGGCGAGCGCGGGATCGTGGTATTACTGGCGGGCGCCGGCGATTCCGCCCCGTTCCTGGAGCGCTTCCGGCGCAACTGGAAGGGATCCACGCCGCCCCTGGTGGACCAGCTCGCGATCGGCGGCGCAACTATCACGGAAAGCAGCCTGAGATCGCTGGTTTCCGAGGCGGTCGGCATCCATAATCTCGATGCCGAGAAGCACGGCAAACGCGCCATCTCGTCTTCGTACTGAGGAAAATCATGCGACCGGGAAAGACTCGAAATCGTCTGCTGGCGGCGCTGGCGGTTCTCGCCGCGGTACTTCCGGCCGTGACGGCCGACCCGGCCGTCGAGGCTTTGCAGTTGTACCGTGCCGGCAAGTGCGCCCAGGCGGAGCCGCTGCTGCGCGAGGTCCTCGCGAAGCAGCCCAAAAATGCGGCCGTGCGCAAGTTACTGGCCGGGTGCCTGGTGCAGTTGCACCGCGCCGATGAAGCCCGGCTGGAATATCAGCAGGTACTGAAAACGGTGCCGGGCGACCCGGAGGCGCTGCGTGCTCTGCAGCCGCAGCCCGCGCCGGCGCGCGTAGCGCAGGTGCATCCGCAAGCACCGGCGCCGGAAGCGGCAGAGCGCGCCAAAGCCGGCGCGGCCCTGGATAGCGCCGAGAAGCTGATCGCCGCCGGGCGCCTGGAAGAAGCCGAGCGCATCCTGACTGGCCTCGCCGAGCGCTCGCCGGATATGATCATTCCCCAGCAGCGGTTGGCCGAAATCCATACGCGCCAGAAGCAGTATGGCCAAGCCGCCTCCGCCTATCTCGCGCTGGCGGAAAAACATCCGGACCACCCCGCGTTTTTCCTGCGGGCGGCGCAAAACTTCTCCTGGCAGCAGGAGTACGGCCCGGCCGCCGACAGCTACACGCAGTATCTGCTCCAGAAACCGGACGATGGCGCGGCGCAACTGGAACTCGCCGAAGTCCTGCTATGGGGGGATCACGCCGCCGATGCGGCCGAAGTGTACCGCGCATATATCGACCGCAATCCGGAAGACGTGGACGCGCGGCTCAATCTGGCCGATGCCCTGCTCTGGTCGAAGCGATTCGACGAGGCATCCGCCGAATTCCGCCATGTGCTGGACCGCCGGCCGAACGATGCCGACGCGCAATACGGCGTGGGCCAATGCTACGAACATGCCGCGCAGCTCGATCTCGCTCTCAAGGCCTATCAGAAAGCCGCGGAGCTGAATCCGCAGGATGAGAAAGTGGCGCAGGCCCGCGCCCGCGTGGCGGAGGCTCTGCCGCGGCACCTGGGATTCGAGCACCTCGAGAAGCAGGAGTACGCGCCGGCTGCCGGGGCGTTCCTGGAGTATCTGAAGCAACACCCCGACAGCACCGAGACGATGCTGCAGGTGGCGCGCGTCTACTCCTGGGGCAAGCTCTATCCGGACGCCGTCAGCTTCTACAGACAATACCTGGAGCGCATTCCCAACGACGACACAGCGCGCCGCGAGTTGGCCAAGATCGAACTGGCCACTCCGGATTTTCCGCAGGCTCAGAGCGATTATTCCAAGCTGGCCGCGGATGGCCACGCCTCCGTGGAAGATTACGAGGGCCTGGTGAACGCCTTCGTCTGGGACGACAAGGTGGAAGAGGCGCAGCCCTATGCGGAAAAGCTGGCCGCGCTTTCGCCGGACAATGCGGTGGCGCTCGAATCGCGCAAACTCTTCCGCGATCAGGAGCGCCAGAAAATGTTCGATGCCGCGCAGAAGCTGACCGCCGCCGGCCGCGCGCAAGAGGCCCTGGCGCTCTACACATCCTACGCCACCAAATTCGGAACCGACCGCGAGATCGATATCGCCATCTGCCGCGTGTATAGCTGGAGCAAGGATTACAGCACCGCGGAGCACGGCTATCTGGAATATTTGCAGCGCTACGGCGAGGATACCCAAGCGCGGCTGGAGCTCGCCGGCGTTCAGAAATGGTCCGGCGAATATAATGCTGCGGAGAGTTCTTACCACGCGGTGCTGAGGCGCGACCCCAACAATGCGGAGGCCCTGCTGGGACTCGCCCAAGTCTCCGACTATCGCGGCAGCGACCGCTTTGAAGTGGCCAAGGCCTACCGCAGCGCCCTGGTGCAGGATTCCGCCAACCCGGCCGCCGGGGAGCGGCTGGAGGAACTGGGGCCGCAGGTTTCCCCGTCGCTCTCGTACCAGCAGACCAGCTTCACCGATTCCGACAGCTTCGCCCGCTCCGTGAACCGTTTCGAAGGGGCCTTCCCGATGCGCGGCGGTTTGAAGCTGATGCCGATGTTCGGCTACGACTACTTCAGCCAGGACTTGCAGGTTGGCGGAACGGCCTGCGGTTCGGCGGAAGCCAATGCATTGCTGAAGACGCTCGATAACCGGATCTGCTCCGCCAGCGGCACGGTTCACGGCGCGGGCGCCGGCGGGCGCATCGAGCTGGCGCCCTCCAGCCACTTCTCGCTGTCCGCCGAAGTGTACCAGACCCACTTCGATACCGGCCGCACGAGTGCGCAGTATCGTGCGGATGCCGTCTTCCAGGGTGCCGGCCGCGCCTTGACCCTCTCTTTCATCGACCGGGATGCCGTTTACGACGTCAATACGGTCGCATCGTTGTTCGACGCCGTCCGCGGGCGCCATGCCTATTTGAGCTATCAGCAGCCGCTCTCCCAACGATGGCGTCTCTGGGTTATGAGCGGTCTTTCGGAGTACACCAGCAGCGCCAGCGGCGCCTCGCCCTCAATCGCCCAGCGGCAGTTCGGAGCGCGGCTGGATTACGCCGTAACTCCCGAATTCACGGCTGGATATTATGCGCGCGGGACGACTTTCTCGCAGGCCAGTCCGCTCTTCTTCAGCCCCTCGTACTATGGGACCTACGGCTTTGCCTACGCCCGGCGGAAGCCGCTCTCGACCGCACTCAAGCTGCGCCTGGATGGCGAGCTGGGTTATGGCGGCATCAACCGCTTCTCCGATCCGAGCGTGAGCACGCTTGAGATCATGCTCTATCCGGCCCTGGAATGGAAGGTCCGTCCCGATCTCAACCTGCTGCTCGGCTACCGCTACGGCCGCGGCCGCAGCAGCGCGTTCGGCTCTCCCGTGTACAGCACCGGCTCGATCGACTTCCGGCTGGAAGGTTCGTTCATGCCGCCCGTCAACCGCGTGAATCCGGCGCGGCTGGATCTTCAATAGGAGCAAACTCATGACGCGCCGCCTGGCTCAGATCCTGTTCGTCGCCCTCGTCGTGCTGTTCGCAACGTGCGCCGTGGCGTCCTTGTTCCTGTACTTCTTCGGCGGACGCCTCGAGATCACCGACGTGTTCATGTCCGGAACGACCACCGTGCTGGTCGGTTTCCTGGCGCTGCTGGTGCTGCGATGCGTGATTCTCACTACCATTTCCCTTTTCGAACACATCCGGCACACCGCCGAGCGAACGACACCTGTGGAGTACCCCTCGTTTTCCGTGATCATTCCGGCCTACAACGAAGGGCCCGTAATCGAGGCGTCCATCGAGGGAGCCATGTCGCTGAATTATCCGAATTTCGAGGTCATCGTGGTGGACGATGGTTCGACCGACGACACCTACGAGAAGGCCGCGGCCCTTTCCGCGCGCTACGGAACGCGTCGCTTGCGCGTCTTCAGCAAAGCCAACAGCGGCAAAGGCTCGGCGCTCAACGCCGGAATCCGTTACGCGCGCGGCGAACTGGTCCTGTGCACCGACGCCGATTGCCGGCTGGACAAAAATGTCTTGCGCAAGGCGGTTTCCCATTTTGCCGACCCGTCCGTAAGCGCCGTGGCCGGCAATGTGAAGGTGGCCAACCGCTTAAATGTCCTCACGCGCCTGCAAGCTCTGGAATACATACAGGGCCTGAACCTGGTGCGCATGGCCCAGGGCGCACTGCGAAAAGTGACCGTGATTCCCGGCCCCGTCGGCATCTTCCGCAAGAGCGTGCTGGAGGCGGTCGGCG
>CAYRWE010000104.1:0-16787 GCA_964427655.1 uncultured Solibacteraceae bacterium
CCACATGGGAACGGTGGGCGGCGACCTGTGCCAGCGCCCGCGCTGCTGGTATTATCGGCAAGGCTTCGGGCTGCTGGCGATGGAAAACGGCCAGCCGTTGGTGCCCGAGGGCGAAAACCAATACCACGCCATTTTCGGCGGCGGCCCGGCTTATTTCGTCAGTGCCTCCAGCCTGGGACCCGCGCTGGTGGCTTCGGGCGCGCGCATCAAGCTGGTTTCCGCCAGAGGCACGCGCGAGATCGATGCCGGCAAGTTTTTCGTGGCGCCGCGCACCGCCGGCGAGCGCGAAATCGCCATGCGGCCGGATGAGATCCTCACCGAGATCATGGTGCCGGCCGGCGCCACCCATAGCGCCACCTACGAAGTGCGCCAGAAGGAAGCGCTCGATTGGCCCCTGGCGGCCGCCGCCGTGACGCTTCAGATGCGCGGCGGAAGCGTCAGCGCCGCGCGGATCGTTTTGGGGCACGTAGCGCCCACTCCCTGGGACGCGCCCGCCGCCGCCCGCACCCTGGTGGGCCAAACCGTGACCGAGGCGACCGCCGAGGCCGCCGGCAAAGCTGCCGTGGCCGGCGCGCAGCCGCTGAGCCAGAACGCTTACAAAGTGCAACTGGCCGCTGTGGCAGTGAAGCGGGCGCTGCTGGATGCGGCGAAAGCGAGGGCTTGAGACATGGAATATCCCGGATTGACCAAAATCGGCATGAACCGCTGCGCCAAGCTGCGCTGGAAAGGATTGCAGATCGAGACCCTTCCCGATCCCAATATCCAGCCCAGCAACGACGGCGCGATGTGGTGCCAGCACACCTTCAAACCGATCGGCCCGGACGGCCAGATTGTCGACGAGTTCGAGTGCAGCCCCGCGCGGCGCTGCTACGAAGAGCTGTAAGCCAGGTGGGGCATGCTTTAGCTTGGCCCGTCGCTTTCCGCTACAATTGAACCAGAGGGAGACAATTGGGATGCTGAAAGTCCTGTGTACCGCCGCGGTCGTGTCCGTGGCGACCGTTTCTATTTCTTTGGCCGCTGGGATTCCTGCCCGCGGGATCAATGGTACTTATATCGAGGCCCGCACGGCCGACGTTTATACCGGCCCGTGTTTCGCTAACGGCGAGGTGGGCATGAACGGGCGCGAGGCCGTCTTCGGCTGGAAGGTCAACAGCGGAAGCTGGGAGGGCGTCAATCTGGAGGGCCTCTCGGTGCTGGGCGTGATCCGCACGGAGCACACCCTGGGCGACGTCATGTATCCCGTTAATCCCGCGAAATCGGTGTTGATTGTGGACCAGAGCGCCGATCCGGCCCAGCGCGCCGCGCTGCAGAGCTTCGCCCGGCACATGGCCGGAGGGCTGCTGGATCATGTGGTCAAGGTGGATTTCATGCCCGTCGAGCTGACCGTCCAGAACGGCAATATCCACAGCGGCGTGGTCAAGCTGACGGCCGGCTCGCTGGCGGCCGTCCAGACCCGCGCGCTGACCGAAGGCGACCACATCTGCGGCAACGAAGATGTCTACTATCCGCCGCTCACCACGGTGGAGCACGCCATGCCCGCGTATGCGATGGCCGATTCCTACTCGGGCGACGGCTTGGGCGAAACCTGGAGCAGCCCCTATCGCCGCAGCAGCTTCGTGGGCACCTTCCGCATAGCGGCGGAATAGCCGGCTTAATCGTCCAGAACGGCTTCCAGGCCGGCGCACACCGGGTGTGTACCTCGCCGGGCGCTGAAATCCAGCAGCCGGGAAGCCGTGGTGACACAACGCAGGGCAGCCCGCTCCAAATCCATCAGGGGAAGCCGGGCGGGATGCCCCGGCTCCATTGCCAGCATCGAGCCGGTCAGGCTGCTCAGTATGACGGTGAGATCGTCGTTCAAGCTGTGCGCGGTGGCCGCGGCCAATGTGCTGACGCGATCCAGTCGTTCGAGGCGTTCCACACCACAGAGTAGCCGCCCGGGAGTGTAACGAAAGCTCCCTGGCGCGCTGAACCAGCCCGGAATCAGGCGAATACGAATTTGCGAAAATTGGTGATCGAGGAGTGTCGGCCGCAATTTAGGGCGGCGCTTCACGCCGTCGCCGGCCGCCATCGAAACCCGCGCGTATGGCCGCCGCGTCGAGTACTCGAAGGCTTCGGCCGCACACCGCCGCTCGCTATATGATCGAACGATTCCGGTTGACCTCTTTTCTTGCCTCCGCGCTGCTAGTTGGCGCGGCCGCCCTGAATGCCCAGCAAAACCGCGTGACGGCGGGCATCGATAACAGCCGCGCCGTGGTGTTGCACGGTCACGTACGGACCGAGGCCAACGCGCGCAACGACCGGGGCGCGGTGCCGGGCAGCTTCGCCATGCCCAACATGATGCTGCTCTTGAAGCCTTCAGCCGCGCAGCAAACGGCCTTATCCCAGTTGCTCCAGCGGCAGCAGGATGCCTCGTCGCCGGATTATCACCGCTGGCTCACGCCCCAGCAGTACGCCGGCCAGTTCGGCTTCAGTTCGGGCGATATCTCGAAAATCAGCGACTGGCTGACCTCGCAGCGTTTCACCGTGGATTATGTGGCGCCCAGCCGCACCTGGATCGCCTTCAGCGGCACGGCCGCGCAGGTGGCCGGCGCCTTTGGAACTTCGATTCACCAATACGACGCGGGCGGCGTGTTGCACTACGCCAACTCCAGCGACCCGACAATTCCAGCCGCCCTGGCGGATGTGGTGACCGGCATTCGCGGGCTGAGCGATTTCCGTCTTCAGCCGCGTCTGCGGAAGGCCACCCCGCAGATGAACGGTCCCGGCGGCACGCACGATCTCGCCCCCGACGATCTGGCTACCATCTACGACATCGCGCCGCTCTACGCCGCCGGAGTGGAGGGAACCGGACAGAGCCTGGCCGTGGTGGGTCAATCCAACATCAACCTCTCGGACATTCAGGCATTCAACGCGATGTTCAATCTCCCCGCTCCCAACGTGACGAAGGTTCTGGTGGGCCGCACCAATCCGGGCCTGGTTACAAGCGGAGACGAGGATGAATCCGATCTGGACCTGGAATGGTCCGGCGCGGTGGCGCGCCAGGCCCAGATCTATTTCTATTACTCGGACGATGTGTGGACCTCGGCCATGTACGCCATCGAACAGAACCAAGCCCAGGTCCTCACCATGAGCTATGGGGCGTGCGAGCCATCGGATCTTGTGGATCTGCCGACGTTTCAGGCATCGGCCCGGCAGGCCAACGCCGAAGGCATGACGTTCGTGGCATCCTCGGGCGATGATGGCGCCGCCGACTGCGAATCGAGCGGCGCGGCGGTGGCCCAGAATGGGCTGGCCGTGGATGCGCCGGCTTCCATTCCCGAGGTGACCGGCGTGGGCGGAACGGAGTTTCAGGACGAGGGCGGCACTTACTGGAGCGCCACTAACAACGCGAACTCGGCTTCGGCGCTCAGTTACATCCCCGAAATTGCCTGGAACGATACCGCCCTGGCGGACGCGCTCAACGCCACCGGCGGAGGAGCCAGCATCTTTTTTCCGCAGCCCACCTGGCAGACCGGGGTAGGCGTCCCCACGGATGGATGGCGCCACGTACCGGATGTCGCCCTGAACGCTTCGCCGGCTCACGATGCCTACTTCGTCTTTACTGCCGGCAGCGCCGCCTACTATGGCGGGACTTCCTTCGGCGCTCCGGTGTGGGCGGGGGTGGTAGCGTTGCTCAATCAGTATCTGGTCGGCACCGGAATTGAGAGCCAAAGCGGCCTGGGTAACATCAACCCGCAACTCTATCGCCTGGCCGGCACGGGCGTCTTTCACGACGTCACCTCCGGCAATAACATCGTGACCTGCGTGGCCGGCTCCCCCAACTGTACCAATGGATCGCTGGGATACTCGGCCACCCCCGGCTACGACCAGACCACCGGCCTGGGTTCCCTGGATGCTTACAACTTGGTGCATCAATGGAGCACCAAAGCGCCCCAGAATTCGGCCGTGGCGGCTTCCATCGGCAGCAACCCGGTTTTCGAGACCAGCGGCCAATGGACTTTCACCGTCACCTTGAGCGAAGAAGCCGGAATTGCCACCAAGCTGACCGTTTTCACCATCGATGGCACCAGCTATCTGAGTTCTGTTTCCAGCACCTCGATTCCCGCCCACGGCACGGTAACCGCCGCTATCACCTTGACCAACGTGGCCGTGCCCGCGACCGTGGTTTTCGACTTCACCGGAGTAGATGCCAGCGGCTACACATGGACCACGCAGATGTCCATCCCCTTCACCGGGCCGCAGATCAACCTCACGGTCGGCGGCGCCTCCAACTCCGCCTCCGGCCAGCAGGTCTATGCGCCCGGCATGATCCTGAGCGTGTACGGAGCCGCCCTGGGGACCATGGTGCAATCGGCCGGCGCCATCCCCTTGCCGGATTACCTGGCGGGCTTCGAGGCGGTCGTCAACGGAGTGCCCACGCCGCTCTACTATGTCTCGCCGGATCAGGTGAACCTGCAAGTTCCCTATGAGACCCAGCTCGGGACGGCCACGCTGAATCTCTCCAATCCGTACCAGTCGTTTACCTACCAGTTCAATGTCTCATCGGCCGGACCGGGTATCTTCATGTTCCTGGATGGCACAGTCAACCCCTCGCGCAGCGGCGTCCGCGGCCAGACTTACCCGCTGTTTATTACCGGCGAAGGGCAGGTGACGCCCGCGCTGCCCACCGGAACCACGCCCTCGCCCAGCACGCCGCTATCCCACCTGCCGAAGCCGGTCCAGTCGGTTACCGTGAGCGTCGGCGGAGTGACCGCGCAGACCACTTTTATCGGCATCCCTAGCGGCCTGGTGGGCGTGACGCAGATCAACTTTACGGTGCCGGCCGCGGCGCCGCTGGGCGCGCAGCCCGTGGTGGTCACGGTGGGCACCAGCGCCAGCCAGCCGGCGACATTCACCGTGACCGAGTAGCCCCTGCCGGTAGCCGCGGGCGGAGCTTCTCCGCGCGGACGATATAATAGGATCAGCCCCTCCGATGGAACTCCGTGAGAAAGCAGCCCAGCTTCCGCTCGCGCCCGGAGTGTATCTTTACAAAGATGCCGCGGATCGCGTGATCTATGTGGGCAAGGCTAAGAGCCTGCGCCTGCGCGTGCGAAGCTACTTCTCCGAAGACAAGCTGGCCGACGCCAAAACCGGCACCCTGATATCGGAAGCCACCGATATCGACTACATCCTGGTCGATAACGAGAAGGAAGCGCTGGCGCTCGAGAACAATCTCATCAAGCAGTACAAGCCGCGCTTCAACATTCTGCTGCGCGACGACAAGACTTACCCGTACATCAAGCTCACCCACGAGAAGTATCCGCGCGTATATGTGACCCGCCGCCTGCGTAAGGACGGCGCCAGCTATTTCGGCCCGTACTTCCCGGCCAACCTGGCGCACCGGCTGGTGCATTTCATCCACCGCCATTTTCTGGTGCCCTCCTGCAAAATCGATCTCACGCGGCACCATCCCAAGCCCTGCCTCCAGTACCACATCCATCGCTGCCTGGGTCCTTGCGTCGAGGGTTTGACCACGGACGACGCTTATGCCGGCGCGGTGCGCGACGTGCGCCTGTTCCTGGAGGGGCGCCACGGCGACCTGGCGCGCGGCCTGCGCGCCCGCATGGAGGCCGCCTCCGACGGGATGCGCTTCGAGGAAGCCGCCGCCATGCGCGATCTGCTGGCCACCGTCGAGGAGATCGAGCAGCGCCAGATCATGGCCGCGGCCCGCGGCGACGACGTCGATATCCTGGCGGCTTACGCCGAGCCGCCCATGGTGGCACTCAATCTCTTCCACCTGCGCAACGGCCAGATCGTGGACCGCCGCGAGTTCTTCTGGGAAGACCAGGAGGAATTCGATGAGCCGCAGTTCTTCTCCACGCTGCTCCAGCAGCTCTATCTCGACCAGCAGTTTATCCCCGCCGAGATTCACGTCCCCGTGGAGTTCGAGGACCGCGAAGCGCTCGAAGAGCTGCTCTCCGAAAAGCGCGGCCATCGCGTGGAGATCCGCACGCCCCAGCGCGGGCAGAAGAAGGCGCTGCTGGGGCTGGTCCAGACCAATGCCAAGCACAGTTTCGATTCGCGCTTTCGCGTGCTGAAGCCCTCCTCGAAAGCGATTCAGGAGGCGCTGCAGGATGCGCTCAACCTGGACGCCGCGCCGGCGCGCATCGAGTGTTTCGACATCTCGCACATACAAGGCACCGACAAAGTGGCCAGCATGGTGGTGTGGGAAGACGGCCGCATGAAGAAGGCCGACTACCGCAAGTTCATCATCCGCACGGTGGTGGGCAACGACGATTTCGCCAGCATGCGGGAAGTGGTGACGCGCCGTTACGGGCGTCTGCTCGAAGAGAAGCGCGCGTTGCCCGGATTAGTGCTGATCGATGGCGGCCTGGGCCAGTTACACGCGGCAGCCGGAGCGCTGGAGGCCATCGGGATAACGGACCAGCCGCTGGCTTCGATTGCCAAGCGCGAAGAAATCATCTACGTCTATGGCCAGGAAGACGAGCCGGTGGTGCTGGACCGCTTCTCGCCCATACTGCACCTGGTGCAATCGATACGCGACGAAGCGCACCGTTTCGCCGTGACCTTCCACCGCTCGCGGCGCAACACGCTGCAGCTCACTTCCGAGTTGGAGCGGATCCCCGGCGTGGGCGAGTTGACCGTGCGCAAACTGCTCAAGGAATTCGGCAGCTCGGAGCTGGTGCGGGCCGCGTCGGAAGAGCGTTTGGCGGGCGTGGTGGGCCGCGCGGCGGCGCGGAAGGTGAAGGCGCACTACGTGTAGGAGACGGACAACGGCGTTATGCCACAGCGGCAGGCCTATTCGTTTTCAGCCTGAGAAAGCTAATTGCCGATTAATCGTAGTGGTGCGGGTTCGGCCACGGGCGGGAGTTCCTCGCACCGGCGCGTGCGCAATCGACTTCCAGCGGCGGCTCGTTCCGGCAGTGCCCGCCGCGTCTCCATGCTTTAATTGAGAAAATGCGCGTCCACCCAAAGCCCATCCGCGCGCTGGCCGGACTCCTCCTGTTTCTGCTCGGCGCATCCATTGCTGCCGCCGCCGGTGGCGAGTATTTCGTCTACATCGGCACCTATACGCGGAGCCGCGGAAAGGGCATTTATACTTTCCGTTTCCAACCGGCTACCGGCAAGCTGACCGCGGTCTCACTAGCCGCCGAGACTCCCAGCCCGTCGTTTCTGGCCGTACATCCCAATCGGAAGTTCCTGTATGCCGCCAATGAACACGACGGACCGGATGTGCCCGGCAAGAACAGCACGGTGAGCGCCTTCGCCATCGATCCCAAGACCGGAGCGCTGACTCTTCTGAACAAAGTCTCCTCTCACGGCGAAGGGCCCGCGCACATCGCGGTGGACAAGACCGGCAAAGCTCTGCTGGCGGCGAACTACCGCAGCGGAAGCCTCGCGTTGCTGCCCATTCAGGCGGATGGCCGCCTCGGGGAAGCGACCGGTTTCGCGCAGCACCACGGAATCGGTCCGAAGCCGCGGCAGGAGGGACCCCACGCGCACGGCGCGGCGTTTTCGCCCGACAACCGTTTTGCCCTGGTGGCCGACCGCGGTCTCGACCAGGTCCTGATCTATCGCTACGACCGGTCCACGGGCACACTCGCGCCGAACGATCCACCTGTGTTCGAGGCTACTCCCGGCGCGGGGCCCCGGCACCTCTTGTTTCATCCCAACGGGCGGATTTTGTATGAGCTGAACGAGCCTGGGTCCACGATCACCGTGCTGGCATATGGCGCGGCGGGTGGAACCATGAAGCGGCTCCAGGAGATCACCACACTCCCGCCGGGTTTCACCGGAACCAACACGACGGCCCAGCTTCAGATAGATCGCGCGAGAACGTTTCTCTACGCTTCCAATCGGGGCGCGGACAACATCGCCGTGTTTGCGATCGATCCCGCCAAGGGCACGCTCACGCCGGTCCAACACGTTTCCACTCAAGGCAAGACCCCGCGCGATTTCTCTCTGGATCCGACCGGCAACTATCTTTTCGCGGCCAACCAGAACTCGGACAGCATCGTGCTGTTCCGTGTGGACGCCACGACCGGCCGCCTGACTCCCGCCGGACAGACTCTGGAACACGTTCCCGAACCGACTTGCGTGGTCTTCGTGCCGGTGCGGTGATTTCGGTGCCGCTCGACGGCACTGCGCGGCCCCCCCACCGTATAATGAGCCAATGCGAACGCTGCAACTCCACACGAGACTGGCGCTCTCGCTTTGTCTTCTTGCTGGGGCCCGGCTGGGCGCCCAGAACGCACAACCGCCCCTGGACCCTCACTTCGAGAACGATTGGGTGATTCTCAATGCGCCGCACCCGGCAATTAGTATTCCCGGTGCCGCCACCGGCAAGAATTGGCACAACCACCCCCTGAATCGCGTGATGGTCTACGTGCATACCGGCGGGGAGAAGCTCACATACCAGGACGGCAGAGTGGAGGACCTGAAGTGGGAGGCGGGCACGGTCAGATGGAGCCCGACCTCCGGGTATCACTACTCGGAACAACCTACCTGGAAGATCCCGCCTTACTCCGGGCCAATGCTCGTCGATATCGGGATCAAGAAGGCGGGAAATCCTGGCAAGGCGGGCGGTACGGCTCTTGACCCGTTGAAGATCGACCCCCAAGACTTCACATTGATATTCGAGAACGATCAGGTTCGGGTTCTCCGCTGGAAGATGGGTCCACGGCAGAACGTGCCGATGCACGAGTATGTCCTCAAGCATTTGGTCGTTTACATCACGGATCGGAACGTGGTCCAGACGTCGCCCGAAGGAAAGGTCGAGGTCACCCATTACAAGGCGGGAGATACCATATGGGACGGTCCCTCCAAATATAAGGCGGAAAATCTGAACGACAAGCCGTTCGAAGCGGTGGTCGTGGAATTGAAGAACTGAATTCCGCGCGCGCACGCTGCTGTCATCGGAGGCACCGAAGCAAATTCCAGAACGGCTACGATCTGGTTTACCGGCGAGCGGGTTGGCGGTTATCCCCGCCGCTCCGTCACCGTCACCGAGGTCCTCAGCCGGAAGGTGACGCGCGTTTCCGAGGGCAGCGTGACCGGTTGCCCGCGCGTCAGCAGAACGCCCCCGGCCCCGGCGCCTCCACCCACTCCCGCGCCCACGGCCGCGCCTTTGCCGCCGCCCGCGATGGTCCCAATGACCGCGCCGATGGCCGCTCCCGCGCCTACCTTTTCGGCATCCTGCTGGTGGTTGGTGGGGGCATGCTTCTGGAAATTATCCGTCTCAATCGAGACGGTCTGGCCGTCGGAGAGGTGCAGCCGCGTGAGCGCCACCGCGAGCGACGCCACGCCCTGCACTTTGCCGCCTTTGTCGGCCGCCACCACACGCCCCTCCACCCGCGCACCGCGCTCGGCGATGACGAATCCATCCACCACCAGCTCCTTTTCGAGCGTGGCGGAGAAGAAGTCGCCCGGCACATTCCGTTCCGAGGAAAGGCCGTCCACAAGGCGCACCGGGATCAGCAACCCGGCGTTCAGCGTCACCTTGTTAGGCTCGGGCGCGGGTGGAGGAGCAGACACCGGCTCCGGCTCGCCGCCCGCCGCAGGCCCTCCCGGAGTCGCTGGGGCAGCCACCGGCTCATCCGGGGCCGGAGTCGGAGTCGGAACTGGGGTCTGGGTCTCGGGAGCCGTCGCGGCCGGCTGTGGCTCGGAGGGCGGTGCGTTCTGGGCCACCGTCACAGGCGCGGAAGGAGCCGCACGATTCGCCACGGGCGCGGGCTTCGGCTTAACCGGCGCGGCGGACCTAACTCTCGGCCGGACCGAGGGCTTCGCCAGTTCAGGCGGTGCGGCGGGGAGGGTCTCAGAAGGCACGGGCTGCGCCGGCGGCGCTTCAGCGGCCGGAGCGGGCGGCGTCTCCACGGCGGGGGTGGGCAGCGCATCGACCACCGGCGCGGGCGGCTGCGCTTGCGCCATGGAGACCGCGGCCGGCTTGGGCTTCTCCACAACCCTCATGACCACGGCGCCCCCCAACGCGCCGGCCAGCACCAGGAGAACGATATGAACCGGCTTCATGCCTCTTCCTTGCCTCCAGCCCTCTTAAACACGTGGGACGGCCCCGCCACTCGCCCGGTTCCGTTTCCCCTCGGCAGCCGTTAGAATCAAGGAAGCACGTTTCCATGTTGGACTTCCCCGCAAGCTTATCGATCGGCGGCGTAACCGTCTCTCCCGCCACCGTCCTGGCGCCCATGGCGGGCGTCACCGATACCGTCTTCCGCCGCTTCATACGCGACCTGGGAGGCTGCGGGCTGCTGATGACCGAATTCACCAGCTCTCACGGCGTGAAAGCCATCCGGCGCTCGAGCAAACCCACCCGGACCCTCCACTACCTGGCCTTCGACCCCCAGGAGCATCCCATCTCCGCGCAGCTCTTCGGCGCCGACCCCGAAGTTATGGCCGATGCCGCGCGCGTCTGCCAGGACCTCGGCTTCGATATCCTCGACATCAACTTCGGCTGCCCCGTGAATAAGGTGGTCAAGTGCAACGGCGGCTCCGGCCTGCTGCGCGACCTTCCGCTGGTGGAGCGCCTGCTGCGCGAGGTTCGGAAGGCCATCTCGATCCCCCTCACGCTGAAATATCGCGCCGGATGGAGCGACCGCGAGCTGATCGCCGTGCGCCTGGCCCGCCTGGCCGAAGATTGCGGAGTTCAGGCCGTGGCGCTGCACCCGCGCACGCGCGAGCAGGGCTACAGCGGCCAGGCCGATTGGTCGCGCATCGCCGAAGTAAAGGCGGCCGTGGGGATTCCGGTGATCGGCAATGGCGATATCACCACCCCCGAAGACGCCGTGCGCATGGTGCGTGAAACCGCCTGCGATGCCGTCATGATCGGCCGCGCCGCTAGCTCTAATCCCTGGATCTTCCACCAGATTCGCCAGTATCTCGAGACCGGCGCCTACGACCATCCCACCGAGGAGGATCGCTACCGCATCATGCGCCGATATTATGCCATGCTGATCGACCGCGGCGAACGCGACATGGTGGGCAAGATGAAACAGTTCGCCACCCAGTTCACGCACGGCGTGCGCCATGGCGCCGAGCTGCGCGCGGCCATCTATAAGTCGCAGGAAGCGGCCGCCATTCTTGATTTAGTCGACGGTTTCTTCGGCCCCGCGCCCGCGGTGGCCCAGTGAAGCAAGTCCGGCTCATCACCGATGGCGCCTGCCTCGGAAACCCCGGACCGGGTGGCTGGGCGGCCGTCCTGCGCTTCAACGAGCACGCCAAGGAAATCTGGGGCTGCGCGCCTCACACCACCAATAACCGCATGGAACTGACCGCGGCCATCGAGGGCCTGCGCTCCCTGCGCGAGTCCTGCGAGGTGGAAGTGACCACGGACTCCGAGTATCTGAAGAACGGCATCACCACCTGGATCCATAACTGGAAGCGCAAAGGCTGGATGACGGCCGCCAAAAAGCCGGTGGTCAACCAGGACCTCTGGCAGGAGCTCGAACGCGAGGCGGCCCGTCACCAGGTCACCTGGGCATGGACGCGCGGACACGCCTCGCACGCCGACAACAACCGCTGCGACGAGCTGGCCACGCGCGCCGCCCGCGAGCAGTGCGCCTCCGGCGTCTGAATTCCGTACACTGTACTTTATGAGCGATACTCAGCCGTTGGCGCTGATTACGGGCGCTTCGAGCGGCATCGGGGCGACGTTCGCGCGTCACCTGGCGCGGCAGGGATACCGGCTCATCCTGGTAGCCCGGCGGCGAGACAAGCTGGAGGCCCTGGCCGGCGAATTGGGCGGTGCCGAGATCCTCGAGGCCGACCTGACCGACGAGCGAGACCTGAAGAAAGTGGAAGAGCGCATCGGCGCGGCTCCGGACCTGGATCTGCTGGTCAACAACGCCGGCTTCGGCGCATCGGGGCGCTTCTACCGGATCCCCGTCGAGATCCAGGAGCGCATGCATCGCCTGCATGTGCTCGCCACCCTGCGCCTGGCGCACGCCGCCCTGCGTGGCATGACCGCGCGCAACCGGGGCGCCATGATCAACGTGGCTTCGGTGGCCGGCATGGGCCAAAGCCCGGGGTCCATCAGCTACAGCGCCACCAAGGCATGGATGATCGACTTCACCGAGGGCCTGTATCTGGATCTTCGTACCGACCATTCGGCGGTGAAGGTGCAGGCGCTCTGCCCCGGTTTCACGCACTCGGAATTTCACGACGTGATGGGCATGGATCGCAAGGGAATTCCCGGGTGGCTCTGGCTATCCGCGGACGACGTGGTAGCGGCTTCGCTGGCGGGCCTGGCGCGCGGCCAGCTGTTCGTGGTGCCCGGCCGCGCCTATAGGTGGATCGCGTGGTTCGAGGGCTGGATCCCCGGCTCGCTGCGCCGCGCTCTGGCTATCTACTACGCGCGCAAGATGAAGCGGCCCGCCGCCCCAGCCGAATGATCGATATTCACAGCCACGTACTCTGGGGTCTGGACGATGGAGCTACCAGCCTGGAAGAGTCTCTGGCCATGACGCGCGATGCGGCCTCCGCCGGCACCACCGACCTGGTGGCCACGCCGCACATGAACTCCCAGTTCGAATACCAGCCCGAAACGGCCTCCGAGAAAAGCCTCGAGCTGGGCGCGCAGCTCGGCGCCGGCCCCAGGCTGCATCGCGGCTGCGAGTTCCACCTGACCGCCGATAACCTCGACCTCCTGATGGCGCGGCCCTCCACCTACACCATTAACGGCGGACCGTACCTGCTGCTGGAACCCCCCGGTCTTTACCTGGGCAAGCACATCGGGCGCATCTTCCAGCAACTTCTGGATGCCGGGATCACCCCCATCATCGCCCACCCGGAGCGCAATCCCGCGCTGGCCCAGGATCTCGCCAAGGTCCAGGAATGGGTCCAGATGGGCTGCCTGACTCAACTGACGGCTCTTTCCCTTACCGGCGTTTTCGGCGCTTCCGCCAAATCGGCCGGCACGCGCATCCTGGAGCGCGGCCTGGCGCACGTGGTGGCCAGCGATGCGCACGATCCCGTACGCCGCCACGCCCGCCTGGATGAGACCTTCCGGTTGGTGGATTCGCGATACGGCGAGAAGTGCGCCGAGATCTTGTTCGTAGAGTACCCGCGTGGAATTATCGAGGGACGCCAACTCCCCGGCGGCCAGCAGGGCCCCTTTCAGCGCGCCCGCCGGAAATTCTTCTTTTGGCGCCGGCCGTCGCGGTAGTAATATAGCGGCTTCGGGTCTCCATCGTGATCTGCCCAAATTGCAAGACCGGCAACGCGCATCGCTCGCACCGCCACGGTTTCTGGGAATACGCGTTGAGCCTGTTCTCTATTTACCCGTACCGCTGCCCGGACTGCAATCGCCGTTTTTTCCGGTTCCGCTCTCCGCGTCGGACTGCGCGGGCCGTTCCGCCAAGCGGGAAATCCGGATAAGGTGGGGTATGCTTTAGCTCGCCAGTCCTATTCGCCGGTCACAGTCACGATGACTTGGCGCTCGCGCGGGCGATCGTCGAAATCGCAAAGCACGATTTGTTGCCAGGTGCCGGTCGCCAGTTTGCCGCCCGCCACGGGAAAGCTGCGGGCCGTTCCGATGAGCGCACTGCGCAGGTGCGAGTAGCCGTTCTCATCGCCCCACCGCGCGTTGTGGGCGTAGTCGGAGTTGGAGGGCGCAATCTTATCGAGCGCGCGCTCTAAATCGGCTACGCACCCGGACTCATACTCCAGGGTCGTAATCCCGAGCGTCGATCCCACGCCCGCGATGTTCGCGATGCCCGTCTGGATGCCGCTCGCCGCCACCAGGCGAGCCACCTGCGCGCTGATGTCCACGACGTCGCAGTGGCCCCGCGTGGCGATCCGGAACTCCTGCTGGAAAACCGCCACGGCTACTTGCTGCCGAAGGTGGACTCGAAGACCGCGATCTTTCCCAGGCGACGCCGATGGCGCACGGCACCCGAAAAGCGCGCATCGACGTAATCGCGTACCAGGTCCAGTGCCAGCGACGTACCGACGATCCGGGCACCCAGGCAGAGCACATTGACGTCGTCGTCTTCCACCGACTGGTGGGCCGAGAAGCTGTCGTGGCAGGTGGCCGCACGAATGCCTTTGAACTTATTGGCGGCCACGCATGCGCCCGCGCCGCTGCCGCAGATCAGCACTGCGCGCTCCGCGCGGCCGTCCAGCACGGCTTCGGCTACCGCCTTGGCGTAATCCGGGTAATCCACCGGATCCGTTGAATTTGTGCCCAGATCGGTCACGTGATGGCCGAGCCGGCGCAGCCGGTCGATGACCGGTTCCTTGAGCGGGAAGCCCGCGTGGTCGCTTGCCACAACCAGATTCATGCCCACATGATAACGCGCGGTTCCCTCTAATGTGCGGCCGCCTTTCCGCCGATTACAGGTTTGTGGACCCGCACGGCGATCTGGTCCAACTCGAACTGATGCTGAACCGCTTCAAGCGGCTGCTCGGAGAGCTGATCCGCGGAACCGTCGAACGCAATGCGTTTCAACCCTGGGAGATCGAAATTATGCTGGATTTCAACAACTGCCGCCTGGAATCGAAGCGGCGAAGCGAGATTCTGCGCCAATACGAGAGGGCCGTCGAGCGCCAGATGGCCACCGGTCCGGGGCCGCCCATGAAGCTTTCGGCTTTCCTGGAGCTGCGGGCCCGCCGGCGGGAGCGCGCTCTTTCAGACCGTTAAGACCCGCCGCCCCTCGATCCGGAACTTCCCCGCGAGTACGATCCGGAGTGCCTCCGAATAGATGCGGTGCTCCTCTTTCAAGATGCGCTCTGCCAGCGTATCGACCGTGTCGCCATCCGTCACCGGTACGGCCGCCTGCAGAACTATGGGACCCGCGTCCAGATACTCGTCTACGAAGTGGACCGTGCAGCCGGTGATCTTGACCCCGTGCTCCAGGGCTTGGTGTTGCGCGTCCAGACCGGGGAATGCCGGCAGCAGCGAAGGATGAATGTTGAGGACGCTGCAGGGGAACTCGCGAATGAACGCGGCGCTGAGCAGGCGCATGAAGCCGGCCAGGCAGACCAGCTCCACACCGTTGCGGCGCAGCTCGTCGATCAGCAGGCGGTCGTAGATCTCGCGGTCGAGGCCCTTGGAGGGAATCGAAACGGCGTTCAACCTCTTCTCCCGCGCCATCTCCAGCCCGCGAGCCTGCGGCCGGTTACTGATGACGACGGCGATTTCCGCGGGAATCGTGCCGCGGGCGACATTATCGGCAATGGCCTCGAAATTCGAACCGCGTCCGGAAATCAGTATGCCGAGACGGGTCATCGGTACTCCACGCGCGGCCTGCCGCGCTTCAGCGGGATCACCGAACCGATGCGGAACGCCGGTTCACCCAGTTTGTCCAGAATCTTCTCGGCGCGCGCCGCGCCGCGAGCCGCCACCGCCAGTATCATCCCCACGCCCAGGTTGAAGGTGCGGCGGTAATCCTCCTCGGGAATGTTGCCGATCCGCCGCAGCGCCTCGAACAGCGGCGGGATTCGCCAGGCCGAGGTCTCGATCGCCACGCCTAGCCCGGCCGGCAGCATGCGGGGGGTGTTATCGGTGATGCCGCCGCCAGTGATGTGCGCGGCGCCGCGCAACAGCCGCCCCGGCATCAGCGCGCGGATCGGCGCCAGGTAACTGCGATGCACGGCCAGCAGCGCGTCGCCCACCGTGGCGCCCACTTCCGGCAGTAACGTCCGCGGACTATATCCCGCGACGTCGAACAGCAGCTTGCGCGCCAGCGAGTAACCGTTGGTGTGCAGGCCGTTCGAAGGCAGCCCCAGAAGGATGTCGCCCGCCTCGACCCGATCGCTCGTAAGCAGCTCCGCGCGTTCGGCCGCGCCCACGATGAAGCCCGCCAGATCGTACTCGGATTCACTGTAAAAGCCCGGCATCTCGGCGGTCTCCCCACCGATCAGCGCGCATTCGTTTTCCCGGCAGCCACGCGCGATTCCCGAGACCACCGCGGCCGCCACACCGGCATCCAGCTTGCCGGTCGCGAAGTAGTCCAGAAAAAACAGAGGCCGCGCGCCCTGCACGGCGATGTCGTTGACGCAATGGTTCACCAGGTCCTGGCCCACCGTGTCGTGACGCCCCGTCGCGAACGCGATCTTCAGCTTGGTGCCCACGCCATCGGCCGAGCTGACCAGCACGGGCTTGCGAAATCCGGAAACCTGGAAGGCCGCGCCGAATGTGCCGATATCGCTCAGCACGCCCGGCGTGAAAGTCCGCCGCGCCAGCTCCTTGATGGAAGCCACGGCGCGGTCGGCTTCGTCGATGTTTACACCGGCATCGCGGTAACGGGTTTGTTTTCTGGGAGGCAAATCCCAGTATACGGCCTGAAATCGCCGGCCTGCGCCGGCCCGCTCACAACACTATCTTCGGCCGGAGGGCCGCCACGCCCAGCGGCTTCAGATGCTCGACCAAACGCTGGAACATATCTTCGTCGGTGTAAGTGCCCACAATCGCGCCGCCCGAGCCGGCGAAGTTGGCGGATGCCCCCGCCTTCCGCGCGGCCGTCACCATGTCCAGGTTGCCCGCATCGATGCGGAACAATTTGGCCCGCAGATCGAAGTTGGCATCCACCAACTCATTGAGCCTCTTGTAATCCCGGTGCAAGAGGCAGTCGCGGCCCTGTTCCGCATAGCTCGCCCATAGCATCATAGCTTCCAGTACTTCGGGATCGTTGCGGCGCCAGCGCTCCCGCAAGTTGCCATGAAATACCTCGGTACCCTCGCTGAGCGACGTCCGGTAGGCGACATATACATTAGGAAGCAGGCCGGCATCCAGGCGCTCGTACTCGCCGTAACCGCGGCTCTCCATCAGGTGGCGC
>CAYRWE010000105.1:0-16723 GCA_964427655.1 uncultured Solibacteraceae bacterium
AGCAGGCCATCGACCGCGCCGGCGCCAAGGGCGGCAACAAGGGCTTCGACGCCGCTATGACCGCCATCGAGATGGCCAATCTGCTGCGCGCGATCCGCCAGGCTACCTAATGCCTTCCCGCCGCAGGTCCCGGCAGCGCGCGCTTCAGATTCTGTTCCTGTGGGATAGCCGCAGGGAGCCGGTGGACCGGGCCATCGACGCCTACTACGACACACTCTTCACCGAGGAGCAGCCCGTCCGCGAGCCCTTCGTGGCCGAACTGGTCCGCGGCGCAGTGGATCACATGGCCGAACTGGACGAACGTATCGCGCGCCACGCCGAGCACTGGCGCCTGGAGCGCATGCCCGCCGTGGACCGCAACGTCCTCCGCCTGGCGGTCTACGAGATGATCCACGCCGGCACACCGCCCGCGGTGGCGATCGACGAGGCGCTGGAACTGGCCCGCAAATTCTCGGGCGAGGAATCGGTCCAGTTCGTCAACGGCGTGCTGGACGCCATCCACCGCGAGATCGCCGGAAACCAGCCGGGCGGCCACGAAGCCAGCCACGCATAGTCCCGCGGCAAATGCACGAGCCGCCTCCGCGATCTCCGCGAGCGCCGCTAAACACGGGTCGCGCCCCGTCAGGGAGCCTAGTGGCGGCGAGTCCGCGCCAGAAGCTCGGCGGCGCGGCGCAGGGCTTTCTCTTCGGCTTCCTCGCGGGTGGCGGCGGTGACGCGGGCCAGACCGGCGCCGGGCGAGACGTTATCGGCCTGGGAGTGCCATGCGGCGCCCAGGCGGTAGCTGGCCACGTTCACGGGCCAGCCGGCTACTTCCACGCGACGTTCCTGAAATTCTTCGGCGCGCATGGTTACCCCCGAGCCGAACTGGCGGCCTGCTCGCGCTCGACGGGGACGCCTACCAGGTTGCCCCATTCGGTCCACGAGCCATCGTAGTTGGTGACCTTGTCGAAGCCCAGCAGGTACTTCAAAACGAACCAGGTATGGCTGGAGCGCTCGCCGATGCGGCAGTAGGCGATGACGGGGCGTGTGCCATCGATTCCTTCGGCATCATAGATCCGGCGCAGCTCGTCGGCGGATTTGAAAGTGCCGTCGTCATTGCAGGCGCGGCCCCAGGGGATGTTGCGCGCGCCGGGAATGTGACCGCCGCGCTGGCAGGTTTCGGGGAGGCCCGGAGGCGCCAGAATCTCGCCGGTGTACTCCTGAGGGCTGCGCACATCGACCAGGCCGGCGGAGCGGCGGTCGACGGCCTCCTCCACTTGCGGCAGAAAGGCGCGCAAAGAGAGGTCGGCTTCCTGGGCGCGGTAGTTCGTGGGTCTCACCTGGGGCGTCTCGGTGGACACCTCGCGGCTCTCCGAAAGCCACTTCTTGCGGCCGCCGTTCATGAGGCGCACGTCGCGATGGCCATAAATCCTGGCTTGCCACAGGGCCCAGGCCGCGAACCAGTTATTGTTATCGCCGTAGATGACCAGGGTAGTATCGGGGGTGATGCCGGATGCGGACATCAGCTCCTCGAATTTTTGTTGGGACAGGATGTCGCGACGCACGATGTCGCAGAGTTGGGTGTTCCACGCCCAGGCGATCGCGCCAGGGACGTGTCCTTCATCGTAAGCCTTTGTGTCTACATCCACTTCCACTACACGGACGCGGGGGTCGGCGGAGTGCTCGGCTACCCAGCCGGTGCCGGCCAACGTTTCGGGATGCGCGTATTCGGCCATTGGTTCCCTCCAAACTAGACTAATTATATCGGGAAGGTGCAGATAGGGCACGGTCGCGAGTGAGGGTGTTCCAGTAGAGCGTGCCGCAACGTACGCTGTACCATGAAGGTGTCATGTTCTCCCGTATATGTGGCTTTCTATGGGTTGGGCTGCTGATGGCGCAACCCGCGGCGGATCCTGCGGCGACCGCGCGAAAAGCGCTGGACCTGCTACTGGGCCAAAAAAGCGCGGACCTGATCCCCATGCTGGCTCCGCAAGTCAAGGCTAACTTCACCGAGACGGCGCTGGGAAAAATTAGCGCCGAGACCCAGGCTTGGGGCGCGGTGGAGAAGATCGGCGATCCTTCCGTGCGCAAGCTGGGAGCCGTCAGCGTGGTCACCATCCAGGTGAAGTTCGCGAAACAGAACATGAACTACCAGTTCGGCGTCAACGAGGCTGGGCAGATCACCGCCATCTTCCGCGCGCCCGCGCCGCCGGAATGGCAGCAACCGGCTTACAGCAAACCGGATGCGTTTCGCGAGCGCGAGGTCACGGTGGTGCAGGGAGAGTTCAAGATGCCCGGCACGTTGACCGTGCCGGTGGGCGCCGCGAAGGCCCCAGGGGTGGTGCTGGTGCCGACGGCCGGGCCGATGGACCGCGACGATACGGTGGGCGGCGTCAAGGTATTCAAAGACCTGGCGTTGGGCTTGGCTTCGCGCGGCGTGGTGGTTCTGCGCTACGACAAGCGCACCCGGCTATACCCTTCCGTCCAGCGGTCTCCCAATTACACGGTGGAGAAGGAGACGATTGACGACGCGGTTGCGGCAGTGGCTCTGCTGCGCTCGCAGCCCGAGGTGAATCCGCAGAAGGTATTCGTGCTGGGATACGGCATGGGCGGCTACCTGGCGCCGCGCATCGCCGCCGCGGACGGGAAGCTGGCGGGCATGATTCTGATGGCGGCCAACGCGCGGCCACTGGAGGATGTGCTGCTCGAACAGGCGATTTATCTGGGGGCCAGCGGCAAGCGATTGGAAGACATCAAAACGGGCGTGGCCAAGGTGAAGGCGGTGGACCCGGCCGATACGGACGCCCCATCCATGCTGGGCTTGCCGGCCACTTACTTCATCAGCCTGAAAGATTACGATCCGGTGGGCGATGCCCGCAAACTGGCGGTGCCCATCCTGATCCTGCAGGGGGACCGCGATTTCGAGGCCACTGCCAAGGCGGACCTTAGCCTCTGGAAGACCGGCCTGGGGAGCCGCAAGGACGCTGCCTTCCACGAGTATCCCGCGCTGAACCACCTGATGGTGGCGGGCGAGGGCAGGAGCACCGACGAGGAGTATCGCAACCCGGGACACGTCGCGCCGGAAGTGATCGACGATATCGCAAAATGGGTGGCGCAGTAGCGCGCGCCCGCGGATTTATTGCAGCCAGACCGGAATAGCGGCAGAAACGGCATCGCCCACCTGAAGCGCCAGGGTCTGCTGCCCCACGGCCGTGAGAGACGCCGGAACGACGGCGTTCACTTGCAGAATCCCCACCAGTCCGGGAGCGGAGGCGGCAAACAGGACCTGCGCCCCAACTCCCGCCACCGAGACGGAAACCGGCAGAACGGGTTGCGGGTAAGGAGCCGAGGCTGGTATACCTTCAACACTGATGGGATTGGTGAGCCCCGCACCCGTGGCGTAGAAGGTAACGATGGTGCCGCGCGCGGCCGGAGCGCTGGCAAGGTTGATGGAGCCATCCTGGTTCACAACGGCCGGGAAGATGGCCGGCACGGCGGCGGCAACGGCTATATTCGCGGCGCCCACCACAAGATCCTGATAGCTCACCTGGACGTTGGTGACGCTCTTGCCGGCTAACGTGTAAGGAGCCTGCGCGGTGAGCTGGCCGGCCTGCACGTAGAAGAGCGGCACAGCCACGCCGTCGAAAAGCACCTGGACGCCCGCCAGGCTGGTGGGCATGCGGCCGCTGGCATCGAACGACGCATTCACGCCGGAATCGGGCCCCAGGCCCGCGCCGAGGATGGTCACGAGCGCTCCGGGAGCCACCGGCCCGGTGAGCAGGCTGGCGGCGCTGACCACGGAAATGGGTTGCAAAACGATGACCGGCGCTACGGGGACGGGTGCGCCGGGCACCAGGCGGCGCACGCGGTTGTTGCCGCTATCGGCCAGGTACAGATCGCCCGCGCCATCCAGCACCAGGCCGGCCGGCGCATCGAGCAGCGCGGAGGTGGCTGGCCCGCCATCGCCCGCAAAACCGGCGGCATACTGGCCGGCAATCAGATGGATAATGCCATCCGGGGTCACCTGGCGGATGACCTGGTTGCCGGTATCGGCGACGAAGACGTTGCCGTTGTCGTCGGCGGTCACGCCGGAAGGAGAGTTGAGGCAGGCGGCGGTAGCCGGGCCTTCGTCGCCGGATGCGCCTGGCTGGCCGCTGCCCGCCAGCGTGGAGATGATGCCGGCGGCGGTCACCTTGCGTATGCGGTGGTTCAGGGTGTCGGCAATGAAGAGATTGCCGGCCGTATCCACAGCGCAGGCGCCCGGTTGGTCGAGTTGGGCCAGGCGCGCGGAGCCGCCATCGCCGGCGGCGCCCGGAGATCCGTTGCCGGCGGCCGTGGCCATGAGCGCGCCGGGCGCGGCGCGCAGCACACGGTGATTGGAGGTATCGACGATAAAAAGCGTGTCCTGGCGATCCACGCAGACGCCGCGCGGGCCGCGCAAAGCCGTCTGGGTCCAAGGCTGATTCTCCGCGCCGGTGCCGGATGTACCGGTGCCGGCCACGGTGGCGATGGTGCCATCGGCGCTCACAGCGCGAATGCGGTGGTTGTAGGTGTCCGCAATGTAGACGACGCCGGTGGGGGCCACGGCCACGCCCATCGGTGAATTGAGGGCTGAGGCGCTGGCGGCCATCAGCTCGCCTCCCATCCCGGCGATGCCGGTCCCGGCCAGGGTCTGGATCACGTTGTTGGCGCCCACCTTGCGCACTCGCTGAGTGCCGGGGTCGGCGATGTAGAGGTTGCCGCCGAAATCCAGCGCCAGAGCCGAGGGCTGGGAAAGGAGAGCTGCCAGCGCGCTGCCGCCATCGCCCACGGCGTGAAGATAACCATCCCCGGCAACCGTCGCGATGGCGCCGGAGTTATCCACAAGCCGGACGTGCACGCCATCGGCGATGTATAGATTGCCGTTGGCGGCCGCGGCCAAGTCGCGGACCGCGGACAGCAGCGCGCTGGCGGCCAGCCCGCCATCGCCCGCATAGCCGGGTGCGCCGATGCCGGCCACGCGGTTCCATTTTCCAGCCGGCGTGTAGGCGTTCACGGTAAAGCTGGCGTCTCCAACCAGAATGTCGCCGGAGGTATCTATGGCCACGCTCAGAGGAGTGTACAGCGTAATGGCGGTCGAGCCCCCCAGCGCCGTGGAGATGACGCCGTTCGGGAGCACTTTGCGGATGCGCTGGTTCTGGGAATCGGCTATGTAGAGAGACCCGCTGGCATCCAGCGCCAATCCGGCCGGAAAAGCCAGTTGGGCCGCCACCGCGGCGCCGCCATCCCCACGTAAGCCGGCCACGCCCGTGCCCGCCAGAGTGGCGATCTGGCCGGTGGAAAACACTTTGCGCACGCGATGGCCTTCGAATTCGGAGATGTAGAGATTGCCGGAGGCGTCTACCGCTAGATTGCGCGGGCCCATCAATTGCGCGGCGGTGGCTGGGCCACCATCTCCGGACGAGCCGGCGGTTCCGGTGCCGGCGACGGTACTGATGACGCCATCCGGGCCGATGCGGCGCACACGATTGTTGCCCAAGTCGGCGACGTAGAGGGCACCCGAAGAATCGGCAGCCAGCCCGTAGGGAAGGTTCAGGAGGGCCTCGGTGGCGGCGCCACCGTCGCCGGCGAAGCCCGCCGTTCCGGTTCCCGCCACGGTGGTGACAATGCCTTTGGTATCGACTTTACGCACGCAGTTGCGATCGGTGTCGGAAAGGTACAGGTTGCCCGCTGCGTCGAGGGCGATCCCCTGGATGGCGCCGAACTGCGCGGCGGTGGCCGGGCCGCCATCGCCATTCAGGCTGCTTCCGGCCACGGTCTCGATATTGTACTGGTAGCGTGGGAGATCGGCCGCGCGCGCCGGCGGAGCCGAGATTAGACAAAATGCTAAGAGGCTGAGATAGCGTCTCATGGCAGCCGGGCAAGCTAAAGCATGCCCCACCGGCAACCGCTCCCTAACGGTCGCGGCTCTGACCGGGCCGCGACCGTTAGGGAGCGGTTGGAACTACTCAATTCTGAAACCGCGTACTTAGTGGTGGCGCCGCGAGGCGGGAATTCTCAAATTGTGCGGAAGCTATTGTTTGGTAGCCAACCAATAGCCGGGACGGATCTGAATCCGGTAATTCGGGTGGCCGATCACCTCGGCGGCAATCTCGTGGAATCCACCCTCCTGCTTGTTGTTGGGGTTGTAGGTGATCAGATACTGGCTGTGCAAATCCGCGCCGATCTGCTCGATGGCTTCTTCCAGGCCGCGCTGGCGAAAGAAGCTGAACTCGGTGCCGCCGGTCCCCCTCGTGAACAACTCCACTGGATTGGCCTTGAAAATTGCCTTCACGTCTTTAAAGATTTCGACCATGAGGGGGATGAACTCCGCCCGGCCGACATCGCCGGTGCCATATAACTGGTCGACGGCAGTCGGCGTGGGGGCCACATTCGAAGGCATCGAATGCATGGCCGGCGGGAGATTGTCCGGACGTCCCGGCTGGGGGGCCGCGGTGAGCGTGGCGATCAGCCGCGACATATCCACCGAGTAGAACGCGATGTTATTCACCTGAAGGTCGATGAGCGTCTCGCGCGGCTTGGATTCGCTGGCCAAGTCGCGGGTTTCGCCGATCAGCAGCAGAACACGCCGCCGATCCTTGGGGCGGGACCGCAACTGATGGATGCCTTCTTCCACGGCATCGACCATACGGTTTGACGTGCTGCCAGGGTAGATCTTCTTGACGGCCTGGGTGATTTTGTCGGGGTCCGACGTGAACTCCTGCAAGGTGCGAATGCGTGAATCATAAGCAACCACGGAGGCCTCGCCGTTGTTGCCGAGGACTTCCGGCGCGATCAGGGTGCCGATGTGCGACACTTGTGGCAAGATCCTCTCCACGCCCGCGTTGGACTGAATCGCAATGACCATCGATATGGGTACGAACGTCACATCCACGTGGATGTTCTGCTCCTTACCGTTGTCGTAGAGCCGGAACTGATCCGGGCGCAAGCCATCGACGTTGGCCCCGGTACGGTCGGATACGAGCACCGGCGCCACAACCTCTTCCACACCAACTCGTATGGTGGGGAGGGGCGGCTCTTCCGAAGGTGTCGGAGAGGTTGGGGGCGGGGTTTGTTGTTGGGCGGCCACCAAGCCGCATATCAGCGTGAGTAAGAGAATTCGTCGCATTCTATACGTCCCGGGCACCCGCGTGCGTGGTGCGCCCACCCAGCAATTCGAGCACGTGGGGCACCAACTCCACGATAGCATCCAAAGACTCAACCGCGCCCTTCGGCGAGCCTGGAAGATTCACAATCAGTACGCGTCCCCGGGTTCCGGCGAGCGAGCGGGAAAGCGCGGCCAGCAGCGTGCTTTTGCGCCCGCGCGAGCGCATAAGCTCTCCGAAGCCGGGGATTTCACGGTCCAGGATGGCGCGAGTGGCCTCCGGCGTGACGTCCCGCGCGGTGATACCCGTACCGCCGGTGGTGAAGATGGCTGAGATCTGGCCGCCATCGGCCAGCGTGGCCAAGCGGGCGCCGATCAGAGGGGCTTCGTCGGGGATAACTTCGAGCACCGAGACGCTCCAGCCCAGTTGTTCCAAACGGTCACGCACGGCCGGACCGGAGCGGTCCTGGCGCGAGCCGGAACTCACGGAATCGCTGATGGTCAGTACCGCGGCGTTAATCATAGTGTTCCTTCACGGCGGAAATCTCCGCTCTTGCCTCCGGTTTTTTCGAGCAGGTAGAGATCCTGGATCTCGATCGATTTGTCGAGCGCCTTGGTCATATCGTAGACGGTGAGGGCAGCCACGGCGGCAGCCGTGAGTGCCTCCATCTCGACGCCCGTCTGCGCGGTGGTGGCGGCGGTTGCGATCACCCTCACGCCGCCGGGTTCGAGCGCCACCTCCACATCGGCGTGCGTGAGCATTAGGGGATGGCACAGGGGGATGAGTTCCGAAGTGCGCTTGGCGGCGGCGATGCCAGCGATGCGCGCGATCTCGAGCGGATTGCCCTTGGGATTCTCGGGCAGCCTGGCGAGCGCTGCGGGGGCGATCCGCACGAAGGCGTGGGCGCGCGCGGTGCGGCGCGTCGAGGGCTTGGCCGAGACATCCACCATGCGGGGGCTGCCGGCCGGATCGTAATGCGAGAGGTTCTTCATTTCATGAGCACCCGTATGAGATCGCCGCGCGCATAAGCGAGGCGTTCGGGGTCGGCCACCAGATAGGCGTTGGAGCGGGTCAGGGCGGGAACATCCCCGGAACCGTGCCATTCCACGGGAGTGACTTCGCAGCCGTCGCCGCTGAGACGCGCGGGCAGGAAGCGGGTCAGCCCGCCGCGATGGCGGAAATCGCGCGTGAGGCGCGCCAGCGGCATGTAGAGCGCGGTCTCCGTTTGGCCGCCGAGGAGTTCCAGGGCGGCGCGCGCGAAGATTTCGAAAGTCACCATGGTGGAGGACGGATTGCCTGGCAGGCCGAAGAAGAACTTGCCGCGCGCGCGTCCGAAGACCAGGGGCTGGCCGGGCTGGATGGCCACGCGGTGGAAATAGAACTCCGCGCCAAGGGCCTCGAGAGCCGACTCCACGAGATCGTATTTGCCCGCCGAGACACCGCCCGAGAGCAGCAGCAGATCGGCCTCGAGGCCCTGGCCGATGAGTTCGCGCGTGTGCTCGAGGGTATCGCGGGCGATGGGGAGCACGCGCGGGATGCCGCCGGCGCGCGTCACCTGGGCGGCCAGCGAATAGGCATTCGAGTTGCGAATCTGGCAGGCTTCGGGCGTCTCGCCGATCTCCACGATCTCGTCGCCGGTAGCGACGATGGCGACTACGGGCCGTGCGTAGACGCGGGCCTCGCGGCACCCGAACGCGGCCAGCAAAGCCACGTGGGTGTAATCCATGCGCACGCCCGCGCGCAGAACCACTTCGCCTGCAGCCGCTTCGCAGCCCCGTGGATTGACGAATTGCAGCGGCTCGGCACGGCCATCGACGCGCACGCGGCCGTCTGCGCGGGCGACGTGCTCCACCATCACAACCGCGTCGGCGCCCGCGGGCAGAGGCGCGCCGGTCATGATCTCGACGGCCTGGCCCGGCCCGACCTCGCCCTGAAAGCTCCGCCCGGCGCGCACCTCCCCAATGATTTCGAGGGAACCGGGCACGTCGCTCGAGCGCACCGCGTAACCATCGCGGACCGAGCGCGCGACCGCGGGAGAATCGCGATCGGCGGCGATATCTTCGGCCAGCACGCGGCCGCCGGCGCTCTCGATAAGCACACTCTCGCTAGGCGGATGGACAGCCATGCCGCCCACTTTGGCGAGCACCATTGCGCGTGCTTCGGGAAACGTCAACGCAGCCACTGATTTCATTATGACCGCGCAGAGTGGATCCGGGGCGGCGCGGCGCACCCCGGCGGCGCGTTCGCTCATGCAGTCGCCTATAATTTTACGGAGGTCACTTATGCGCATGACGAGACGCGGTCTGTTGAAGGCGGCCCTGGCGTTGCCCATCGGCGCCTCTCTATCCCGCTATGAGGCTTTGGCGGCTCCGGCCCAGGATCAGATCAAGATCACGGACATCAAGGCCATGCAGGCGACCGACCCCGGCACCATGATCAAGATCGAAACCGACGCCGGGATCTCGGGCTATGGGCCTTGCGGCGCGAGCGGCCCGGTCGCGCGCGATGTCATCTCCGTGTTGCATAAGGGCCGGCTGCCGCATCTCGGCCTCATCGGCAAAGATCCGCTGGCCATCCGTGTGCACTTCCACAATATGTTCTACGCGTTCCCGCAGCGGGGACGGCAGGTGCGCGTCTTGAGCGGCATCGATATCGCGCTGTGGGACCTGGCGGGAAAGATCCTGAATCAGCCGGTCTCGAAGCTGCTGGGCGGGAATTTCCGCGACGAGATACCGCTCTACTCGCATTGCAGCGGGAGCGCCGAGTTTCTCAACCGCGAGAACTGGAAGCGCATCGTGGATAGCTGGACGAACGACCCGCGCGGCTTCCGGGCCTTCAAAATCGATATCCACACGGCGTTCGGCGGGAACATGCAGGAGTACGTGCCCAGCATAGGGCCGCGCGAAATCCGCAGGGTCGAGCAGGCCTATGCCAACGCGCGGGAAGCGTTCGGCCCGGAATGGGAGATCATCGTGCATTGCCACGCCGAGCTGGACACGCCCACGGCCATCAAAGTGGCGCAGGCCATTGAGCCGATCAAGCCGCTGTACTTCGAGGATCCCGTGGCGCCGCTTTTCAGCGAGTCCTGGATGGCGCTGCGGCGTTCCGCGCGGGTGCCCATCTCGACGGGGGAGAATATCGAGCTGCTGGACGGGGCTTTGCCTTTCCTGCAAAACCAGGCGGTGGACATGCTCCAGCCGGATCTGATCAATTCGGGCGGCATCACGGGCGTCAAGATCCTCGCCGATATGGCCGCCGCGTACCGCATCCCGATCTGCCTGCACAACGTCAGCGGACATTTGTTGAACATGGCCTCGCAGCAGTTTTCGGCGGCGCATTTCAACTGCCCGTGGATGGAATGCGTGCGCACCGCGGACCAGACCAAGGTGGCGGCCAGCAATGCCCCGGTGATCAAGAACGGCCGCATGAAAATATCGACGCTCCCCGGCCTCGGTATCGACCTCGACCAAAATTACCTCAAGGCGAACCTGGTTCCCGGCGAGACCTGGTGGGGATAGGCGCGGCGGCTTCGCTCAAGCCTGGGGGCGGGGATCGCTGAGCATCAGATCGCGGGCCACCGCGGCGGTGTTGGCGTGGATGGTGATGGTGTCCTCCACGCTGACGGCGTAGCCGCCGGCCAGCACGATCACCACGGGAATGCGGCGAGCGAGCGCGGTTCCGATCACGATGCGGTCGCGCTCTTCGAGGCCTTCGAAGCTGAGTAAGAGGCCGCCCAATTGGTCCTCGCGGAACGGGTCGGCGCCTGCCACGTAGACCAGCAGGTCCGGCTCGAACAGGCCCAGCGCGCCGCGCAGACCGTGCTCCAGCCGCTGGATGTACTCGGCGTCTCCAATGCCATCGGCCAAATGGATATCGAGGCTCGAAGGTGGCTTTTCGCTGGGGTAGTTATTGTACTGGTGGATGGAGAGAGTGAAGACAGAGGGATCGCCGGTGAAGATGGCGGCGGTGCCGTTGCCGTGGTGCACGTCGCAATCCACCACCATGGCGCGCCGTACGGCGGCATCGCGCTGCAAGCGCCGTATGGCCACGGCGATATCGTTGACCGCGCAGAAGCCTTCTCCATGGCCGGGGAAGGCGTGATGGAAGCCGCCGCCGACATTAAAGCCCAGGCCTGCCTGAAGAGCCAGGCGCGCCGCCAGAAGGGTGCCGCCGGCCGCCAGCCAAAAGGCGGTCACCATCTGGCGCGAGTAGGGAATCTCCAGCCGCAGGATGTCCTGGTAGGTCATCGTTCCGTGGCGCAGCTTATCGACCCACTCGGCATCGTGCACCAGGAGGATGTCATCATCCGCGGCCGGCTGCGGCTCGACGAAATCCTCGGCGGCGGCGAAGCGTGTGCGTAGCAGGCGGTCGTGCAGCCAGCGGTACTTCTGGGACGGGAAAACGTGCGCGCCCAAGTGCAGGTCGTACCCTTCCGAGTAGACCAGGCGGTAGGGCAACATCGAAGGCTAGCCTTTATCGGATTGTACAGCCGTAACCACGGCCACACTATAAATGTCGTCGGCCGAGCAGCCACGGGAAAGATCGTTGGCGGGTTTGGCGAGGCCCTGCAGGAACGGACCAATGGCCACGGCGCCGCCCAGCCGCTCCACCAGCTTATAGCCGATGTTCGCGGCGGCGAGGTTGGGGAAGATCAGGGTATTGGCGCGGCCGGCCACTTTCGATCCGGGCGCTTTCAGATTGGCCACGAACGGCGAAATGGCGGCGTCGGCTTGCATTTCGCCATCCACGTTCAGCTCGGGAGCGCGCTCGCGCACGATGGCCAGCGCCTCGACAACCTTGTCTACTTCCTCGTGCTTGGCGCTCTTGCGGGTGGAGAAGCTGAGCATGGCGACAGCCGGCTCGGCGCCCAGCAGAACGCGCGTGCTGCCGGCAGTGGCGATGGCGATATCGGCAAGCTGCGGAGCGGTGGGCGCGACGATCACCGCGCAATCGGCGAAGGCCATCAGGCCGTTATGGCCGAGAGATTGATCCTGCAGAGCCATAATGAAGACGCTCGAAACCAGATTGGTGCGCGGGTCCAGCCCGACAGACTGAATGGCCGCGCGAACGGTGTCGCCGGTGGAGTTGACGCTCCCGCCTACGAAGCCATCGGCTTCGCCCGAGGCCAGCATCAGGGCCGAGAAATAGAGCGGCTTGCGGGCGGTGGCATCGGCCTCGACTTGCGTAATGCCCTTGGAGCGGCGGCGCTCATAGAAAAGGGCCGCGTACTTGCGGGTCAACGGGGAGGTTTCGGGATCGACGAATTCCACGCCCTGGATGGCGGGGTGCGGTGCAGGAGCGACCAGAATCGGCCTGAGAATGCCTTCCCGCGCCAACCGCGTGGCGGCCTCGATCACCCGCGGGTCGCCGCCCTCGGGAAAAACAATCGTCTTTTTCAAGCTGCGGGCGCGTTCGACAAGCCCCGCGAGAAACAATTTGGATGATTCAGGAGTTGACCACATGAGCTGTTTTTGAGTCTAGCAGGTGGCGTAGGAAGCGTGCCATTTCGCACGCGCTACTTGGGCTCGATGGCGATCACCCAGAGATCGGTGTCTCCCAGATTCTGGCCGATATGCGTGGCTCCGAGGCGCCACGCGACTTCGCCGGTCCGCAGCGTGGATGGCTCTTCGCGTCCATCCGGCATGAGGTGCTTGAGCTCGGCGCCCGAGAGGCACACGACGACCCGCGCGCGATGGGTGTGCTGCGGTTCGCGCGTGTGCGCCGGAATCCGGATGTCGTAAACGCGCGTGTAGCGGTTCTCGATGAGCAGCTTGTAGTTGGGCGAAAGGCCGGCTGTTCCCCAAGTTTCGCCGCTGCCATCGGTCAGGAACTCGGTGCGCACGAAGTCAATCTCCGCGGAGCCCACGTTCTTGACCGTTCCTGCCTTGCCAGACTGAAAAACGACGTCGCCGCGCGTAAAGGCGCTCTTGCGGGCCGGCTCGCCGGGAGCGCTCAATTCGAGCGCGCCATCGCTGAAGAAGACCGCCGCCGCAGGCCGGCCATCGACCGCCGCCGCTTCGCCGGGCTTCAATTTGAATTCGAGCGAGACCACATTCGCGTTCTTCAATTTCTCGACCGGCGCCGCCGCCACAAGCGAGGCTAGGGCCAGGCTCAGAACCGCCGTACGCATTCGCATAGATTCTTTATTTATACAGCAGGATCGATTTCCGGAACCGGCGCCTTACGGTCGCGCAGCGACAGCGCCAGGCCGACGATCATCAACCCGAGGAGCACGAGATTGATATAGACACCGGAAGGCGTTCCGGTGCGGGCGATGGGCTTCACCAGCAGGATCCACCTCCTGGCGAGGTGCTCGGTCAGAAACAGAACGAACAGCAACGGAATCATGGCGCGATAGCGCGCGAGCGCCAGTACCCCAAGCACGCTGAGCACAAGCTGCGACAGTCCCCAGATCGCGAAAAGCGCCACTACGGCCTGCGCGCCGCCGGGACCGAAGCTGTCGAGGGGAATGCCATCGGCCGATTGCGCCGCAACGCGGCCGTTGAAAATGGTGGCGGCGGCGATACCCGTCTTCAAGAACAAGATCGGTATGAAGAGCCAGAGCGCCAGCACATGACCGCGATAGGCGTTGTCGATGCGCTGTGGAAGAATCCGGGTGAGCATGCTGTCAGCTTCCCTGCCCCTCGCTCGGGCTGGCGGGCGGAGGGAAGCCCCAACGCCCGCCCATGCGCTGACGGAACCGTTCCCGCTCCTCGGGGGTCATCTTCTCGCAACGTTCGGCCATGCGGCGGCGAAAACCGGAGCGATGGAAACCGTGGTGGCCGAAACCGCGGTGACCGAAGCCGCCGAAGAGGATGCGGCACAGCGCCAAAAGCGCGAGAGCCTGCCAGAAGCCGATCTGGTGCCAGCCGAAGATCGGCGGCAGCACCCAGTTCCACAGATGCTGCACGATTTCGCCGCCCAGGGCGATGAATAGCAGAACCCCTAGAATCCCCAGGGGGACCAGGTAAATCAACTTCTTCCTTCGCATGTCCAGTTCCTCATCCTTTCGTAAATTCGTCGTAGACGCTTTGCAGCCGTGAGCGCAAATGCGGCACGGCGTAGCGCTTGCGCGAGAGCAGCGTATTCACGCCCACGCCGGTGGCGGCGGCGATTTCCTTGAAGCTGCGGCCTTCCAGTTCGTGCGCTACAAGAACTTCCCGCTGCACCTTGGGCAGCTCGTCGACCGCCAACTCGAGTTCGTCGAGAAGCAGGCCGCGGGCGTACAGCGCCTCCGGCCCGGCATCGGGCGAAGGCAGCAGGTCTTCCAGATGCAGCAGCTCGTCATCTTCATCCGCGATGGCGGCATCGCTGAAGCTCTCGGGCTTCTTCTTGCGGAAGAGATCCGTGATGCGATTGCTCGCCACGCGAAACAGCCAGCCGGTGAGGTGCTCAATCGGCATCAGCAGGCGGTTGGCCTCCACCAGTTCGCAGAAGACCTCCTGCACGATGTCTTCGGCATCGCGCGGATCGGGCACCCGCCGGCGAATGAAGTTGCGCAGCCGGGAGTGCTCCCGCTGGAACGCTTCCGAGATCGGCCCGTCCTGTTCGAGTGCCATCCGTTCGAGACTCACTGCGTCCGTCACCTATGGTTATAGACGAACGAGAGGCGCGGATATTGTAGGGGACCGCTTCGCGGCCTTCAGCGCCCTAGGCTCGCCGCGCCAGCTCCAGGGTTTCGGGCGGTGCCGCGGGCTCGGCCAGCGACGCCCAGGGGCCTGGGCCTTCGGGCGCCGGCGCAGTGTCCCCGGTGCGGCGGATGGCGCGTAGCAGGTCGAGCGCCTCGGGCAGCGCGAACTGCTCGCCGATGAAAGCGGCCAGAAATCTTCCGCCGCGAATTTCGCCGCGCGATTCCATGCGGCGCAGCGCCACCAGCAGGTCGCGCCAGGCAGGCGCCAACGGCTCGCGCACGGCGGCATCGCGAAACACCACGCCCCAGCGCAGCAGGAGCTGGCGGGCGAAGACTTCGGCGTTGGCGCCATCGGCGGCCGGCGCGTGGCGCAGAAGGTCCCAGCGGCCCGGCGAATGCCGGGGGCGGGAGTGGCGGCCGCGCCCCTCGCCGCGGCGCCGCTTGGGATCGAGCAGCGCGCGCAGGTTCTCGAAGCCATCGGCCGTCACCAGACCGGCGGCTACCAGTTCCCAGAGGGCATCCTCCACTTCGCTGGCTAGGCGGCCGGTGGCGCGCGCCAAATCGGCGAAGAAAGCCGCGCCGCGCGATTCGAGAGCAGCCAGCACCTCGCGCGCCGGGTGCGAAAGCGAATCGGCGCTGGAGGGCTGCGGCGTGGCCAGCAGCCAGGCGGCGTCCTCGCGCAGGAAGATGGCCAGCGGGGCCACGCGCGTGGGACGTACGCGGCGGCTGCGACGCTCGTCGCCGACGTCCTGAGAATGCGCGGCGCGCTCGAAGGCGGGATGCGGCGAAAGGCGTCCCCAGCTCACTTCGCCGGCCAGGCAGAGCTGGTCCAGATAATCGGGCTGGTAGCGCGCCACACGGCGCGGCAGGACCTCGGTTTCCCACGCGGCGGCCGGGAACTCGCAGCCCTGCAACTGGCGGACGATCTGCAGCGTGCCATCCACGCCATGCAGTTGACCGCCCGGGGAAAGGTGCTGCCAGCGATTCAGGAAGGCGAAGTAGGCGGCCGTCGTGGCCGGCTCGATTTCGCGCCGCAGACGGCCGATGGTGAGGCGATGAATGCGGGCCAGCAGGCGGCGATGGCACCATTCGATCTCAGTGGTTTCGGGCGAGGTTTCGGGCAAGCTAAAGCATGCCCCACCGAAGTGGCCGCGCAGGATTTGGCCTTCGGCTTCAAGGCGAGCCAGAGCCTGGTCTACGAGGTCCGCCGGCATGGCCAGGTCGCGCGCCAGTTCGGAAGCGCGCAGCGGGGGCGAGCATTCGAACCATCCGCGCAGGATCTCGGCGGCGCACGCTTCTTGCGATTCGGGCACGGGACGGCCGCCCGCGGGTGCGGTGATTTCCGGCTCGAAGGCGGCGCGCGGGTAGACCGGGCGAACCAGGTCCAGGCGCTCGGCGGCCACACGGAAGCGGCGGCCATCGGCGATCAGGGTGGTGGCACGGCGGGCATTTTCAAGAGGCGCGAACAGCACGCCCGCCGGCTCGCGTTCCACCGGCAGGACGCCCAATCCCAGCAGGGCATCGTGCAATTCATCGGGATCGCGTATGGGCGGCCAGACCTCGGCGGCCACCTGCCCGATGGCTTCCGGGTCGAGCGCGCCGGCGGCCTCGGCCTGATCGGCGGGCAGCGAGCGGCGCAACTGCACGGCGCGTGCGCGGCGCTCTTCGAGGGGCGCATCGTCGAGATAGGCGTAGGGATTCGAATTGAGGATCTCGTGCGAGAAGGGCGATGGCTCGGGCGTATCGATGGCCACGGTGCGTATGCGGCCGTCGCGGATGGCGGCGAGCACCTCGCGCAGCCCATCGAGATCCATGGCCTCGTGGAGGCAGTTGCCGATGGTCTCCCGAACGAGCGGGTGATCGGGAACGCGGATCTCGCATTCGAGGTTCTCGGGGCAGGCGGCCTGGTCGGGGAAGACCGCGGCCAGCAGGTCATCGGCGCGCATGCGCTGGATCTGCGGCGGCACCTTGCGCCCGCCCCAGTAGCGCG
>CAYRWE010000106.1:0-16695 GCA_964427655.1 uncultured Solibacteraceae bacterium
TATTCGAATCCACGCCGGTCCACGGAGACTTGCCGCCGAGATGAGGCTCGGTGAAGTTTCGCTTGCCTCGTGTATCGAAGAGGTTCTTGATTCCGTCGAAATCGAAAAAGAAAGCGTCGCTGCGGCTGCCGGCAAAAAATCCGATGCTGCCCGCGGTCATCCTGTTGGGATTGGATCCGAACGAGACTTCACCGTCCGAGACGATCTTCTTCCCGACGGCTTCCGCCGAGCGCGACTCCTCCCCCTTCGCCATGAATACGTTCACGGTCTGCCCGCCGTTTTGCGGCTTCGAGAACACATAGCTGAACGCGATGTCAGTCAGGTAATCGCCATCGTTATCGATGTTCAGGCGATAGATCGCTTCGGGATGGAGTGCGTCCGCATTCGGATTCGCATTGAGGATGATCACGGTTCTAGTCTTGTCGGCAGGCGACTGGAATGCGTACAGATCGCAGAGATCGAGACGTTGATCGCCCAGCGGCGGCCCGAGGCTGAGCCCAGTGAAATGATTTGACATTTGCCCTCTCCTTTTTGATTATTGTATTCGACATTCGCGGAATCGGCTTTTCCCAGCCCGCTCTCGATCGCCCGAATTGTGCGGAAGACCCCGCTTGGGCGACGCGTCGTCAAGACCAATGTGAACAGCCGTTCGTCAACACTGCTGCATACGCCCAAACCGCGAATTGGGCCTCGTCCGATCCGGGCCCCGACCCGATCGTGGCCTGAGGTACGCGCGAGGCCTACGCTTACAGCGGTGAGAGACTGAAGAGAAATGATGCTACCCGGCCTGGAAGAGATCGAATCCGCAGCCGCCATTGTCCATGGCGTCATACCACCGACGCCGCTAATCCGCTGGCCGCTCCTCTGCGAGCGTACCGGCGCGGACATCTGGATCAAGCACGAAAACCACACGCCCGTGGGGGCGTTCAAACTGCGCGGCGGCTTGGTTTATATGGAGCGCCTTCGCCGTGTCGCTCCCTGGGTGCGCGGTGTGATTGCGGCAACACGAGGAAATCACGGTCAGAGCGTGGCTTTTGCTGCCGCGAAACATGGACTGCGTGCCGTGATCGTGGTTCCGCGCGGCAACAGCCGCGAGAAGAATGCCGCCATGCAAGCGCTCAGAGCCGAACTGATCGAGTGCGGCCACGATTTTCAAGAAGCATACGAGAATGCAGTGCGGATCGCTGCCGCGGAATCGTTGCACATGGTTCCCTCCTTCGATGCCACCTTGGTTTCTGGCGTTGCGACATACGGACTCGAACTATTTCGCGGCGGATCGGAATTCGACGCCGTCTATGTGCCTATAGGTCTCGGCTCCGGAATCTGTGGTGTTATTGCAGTCCGTAATGCGCTGGGTCTGAAAACGCAGGTGATCGGCGTCTGCGCGGCAGGCGCGCCGGCATACGCTCGCTCCTTTGCCGCCGGCCGGCCCATCGCGACCGAAACGGCCGAGACGATTGCCGATGGTATGGCCTGCCGCACGCCGCTTGCGGACGCGGTTTCCATAATCAACCAGAACGCTGCGCGCGTGGTAACCGTTGATGATGGCGAGATCCGCTTCGCGATGCAAGCGCTCTTCTCCGATACGCATAACGCTGCGGAAGGAGCCGGCGCGGCTGCCCTCGCTGCGCTTCTACGCGAGCGCAATGACATGCGCGGCAGGCGAGTGGCTTTGATACTCACCGGCGGAAATGTAGACCGCGATGTTTTCGCCCAAGTGCTCGCCGCCGGCGCGCCCGCAGGGTGCGAATAGCGCGAAGGTTCCGGCCTGGCTCAAGAGCACACCGCCAATCACGTTGGCGAAGCTTTCGGCATGGCCGGACGGCGGCGGCAAGATCCCGGCCGAGCAGCATTGAAGATTCGCTTGCGGCAGGCAATCGGGCGCGGTAAGCGGGATGGCGTCTGGCGCAGGCTGTTTTCCGGCCTGGCGTACAATCCGAAGAGAGGTTCGAAAGTATTGCGCACCACAGGCGGAAGAAGGTACATCAGCAGCTTGGCGCTGCGCATCGCTGTCTCCGTCGCCGCGACCGGGTGCATTGCGCTGGCGGCTGCTCCCGCTCCCCGGCTCTACACCGTCGAGCATTACGACGTGGCCTTGCAGTCCGATTTGAGCCGGCGGCGGCTCGCCGGGGAAGCGACACTGCGTTTTCACAGTCTGTCGGATGAGCCGGTTACCGCGCTGGAACTGGATGCTGGCGGCCTGGAAATCAGCAGCGTGGAAGAGGGCAAGATTCCGCAGTGGTTCGAGCGCCAGGGAGAGATGCTGGTGATCGCGCTGGCCAAACCGCTCTATCCCAGGGAAAGCCGCAGCCTGAGCCTGCGCTACCAGGCGGGGCCGTCGGCGGGGCTCGCGTTCTTCCCCGACCAGGTCTACGGATCCGCCGCTTCCGCCTGGATGCCGTGCAACGATCGCCCCGGCGAGCGCGCCACTCTGAGCCTGTCCCTTGCCGTGCCCGCCGATTTCCGGTCAGCCGCCAGCGGGCGGCTGATTGCGACCCGCTCCGCCGGCGGTCAGAGCGTCGCGGATTGGCAACTCGATTCCCCCGCCACGCCCTCGTTCTACGGTTTCGCGCTCGGCACGTTCCCGGAAAAAACCTCCACCGCCGAAGGTGTGCGGCTGCGCGTGTTGGGCGTTGGCCCGGAAGTGTTCGAACCCACCACGGCGGCCATCCGCTATCTGGCGGAACGCACCGGCAAACCTTACCCCGGCCCCGCTTATACCCAGGTCTTCGTCCACGGCGATGCCGCCCGTTCCCTGGCCGGGGGGGTGGCGCTTCTACCGGAGACGTGCGCGCAGGGTTTGAGCAAGGAACCCGAGAAGCTATGGCTGCTGGCGCGCGTGCTCGCCAGCCAGTGGTACGGGATCGGAATCGCGGTCAAGGATTGGTCGGATCTGTGGCTGAGCGAAGGTGTGTCGGGTTTCGTGGCGGATGCTTTTCTGGGGCAGCGCTTCGGCGCGGAAGCGTATGAAAGGGGGATTTTGCGCTCCCGCCAGATCTACGATAGGCTGCGCGCCGCCGGCAAGGACCGCCCGCTCAGCTACACCGAATGGACTACGCGCCAGGATGCGGGCGGCGATATCCCCCTCCATAAGGGCGTCTGCTTTCTCTACGTAGTTCATGAACTCGTGGGAGAGACCGTGTTTTGGGAGCGTTTGCGCGTCTACACCGACGCGGAATGGAGCGAGCCGGCGTCCAGCGAGGATTTGCAAAACGTGTTCAGAGGGGCTATCCCGGAGCAGCGCAAGGGTGGGCAACGCGGGGGGAGGGATCGCGGGAAGGCGACGGCCAAGAACCTGGGCAGCCTCTTTGACCTGTGGGTTTACGGCATCCCGCCCGACACCTCCAGCAACAAAGAGTCCCGAAGGTAAGCGGCACGCAACGATTTTGGCCGTTGGTCTCCGGGCTGGCGACCGTTCCGCTGTGCTGGCTCCTGGTGCAGTCCCGGCACTTCGGTGCGGTACAGCCCCCTTGTTGCAACCGATGTTGCGTCTTAACGTGTATTTAGGCAAGTAAACACTAGGCGCGTCTCAATCGAGCTGTTGCTCGGGCTCGTGCTGGTAGACTTCCCATCCGATGTACGTCTCCAGCGCGCTTGCCAACGTCCGTGCGCATCGCGATCCGTTCATCGCGGCGTGGTGCTCGAAGCCGTTCTTGCAGATGTAACGCATCAACTTCTGCAGCGCTGGCACCTCCACCACCGCGCGGCTGCCGAAAGTGGCCAGTGGATCGTCCGTAAAGCGGCCCTCGCCCACATAGGCGCGAATGCGGCCGTGAGAGTCGTCCGTGCTCACGCGGGCAAACGTGATGGGGCCCGCGGGCGTGCGGCCGGAGAGGGCGCCGTATGTGTTTTGCTCTCCCAACGTGCTGCCCAGAATCGGCGCGGTGCCGATCTGCACGTCTGGCAGAAAACTCCGGGCCCAGTTGCCACAGTGGAAGAGCACGCATTTGTTGCGGTCTCCCCCGTAGTTATTGTTCCAGTCCACCAGCGCGCTGGGGCGTCCGGAAGCAAGCTGCAAAGCATACATCGCCACCACGCCGGCGATATCCACTTCGCATGCGCTCGGCATCAGCCGCTCACTCATCATGCTCATGACGGTGCAGACGTTCACGCCGAAATTCTCCTGCATGGAGTTCCAGCACTGAATCGCGGAGGCATCCAGGTCGTTGGCCTCCATCCAGCTCAGCAGCACCACCGCGAGCTTCGCCATGCGGGTAAGCGCCGATCCGGGCACCTGTGCGGCGTTGGCGTAACCCGCGATCTCGGCGATCTTCTCTTTCACGCGCGGATCGTCATCGGCAATACGGCCGGCCTTCCCGAAGATCTCGGACAGATCGATCGTGCTAACGCTGATGCCCGATTGTTCCAGCAGCTTTTCGCTATAGCGCGTGGTGTTGAAGGCGTTGGGGCGCGCACCTACGGCGCCGATCCGCGCGCGCCGCATACCCCGGACAACCCGGCATTCGGCCAGAAACGCGATCAGGTCCCGGCGGAATTCGGTCGAGAGCGGATGAACGGTGTGTTCCGCGGTGAGACTGTATGGAATGCCGAATTGCCGCAGGTTGTTGCAGACGGAAATCTTCCCGCAGAAGGCATCGCGTCGCCGTTCGACCGATAGCCGATCGAGATCGTCCGGGTAGGCTTGCACCAGGACCGGCAGGTCGAGGCCGGCCAACTTCAGCGCATCGGCCACCCCCTTCTCGTCGCCGAAATTGGGCAGGCTTACGAGCACGCCGTCGATCCGCCGCCGGTTCTCGGCCAACAGATCCGCACAACGCTTGGCTTCACTCCATGTCTCCACCGCACCCAGCTTGGTGGCTTGCTCATCGAGCATCACAGCGTCGATCTCAAGCTCGCAAAACAGTTTCAGGAGGTCGCGCCGCGCCTCCGCGACGAGAACGTCGGGAAAGAAATCGCGATTCCCCACGATTACCGCAAGAGTCATTCTAGGCATATTGGATGGACCTCGCCCCGTGCAGATTACTTTTTGCCGAAAACTCCGTATTGGTCGGCGTTGGCCGGCGTTACCAACTCGCAATCGATGGACTGCTTTTCCGCCGCGCCCGTCGACCCGGTGGTGAGGAACTTGTGAGCCTGATCCACAGCCAGGCGCGAGATGGTTGCCGCCGGCTGCAATACCGTGGCCCGAATAGCACCCGCCCGTACGGACGCGATCGCATCGGGGCTGCCGTCCAGACCGACAACGATCACCTTCTCCAGTCCCGCATTCTTGAGCGCCGCCACCGCGCCGAGAGCCATCGTGTCGTTTCCCGCGATGACACCCTTGATGTTGCGATTCCCTTGAACCATCGTCTCAACCTTCTGGAAGGCCTCCGTCTGACTCCAGTTGGCGCTCTGCCGGCCCACCAGCTTGAGGCCGTCGTACTTATCGAGCACGTCGTGATAGCCGCGCGTGCGAATGGCACCGTTGGTGTCGGACTCGCGGCCCAGCAACTCGATATAGTTTCCCTTCTCGCCCATCAGCCGCACGAACTCCTGCGCACCTAGTGAGGCGCCCTGGTAGTTGTTGGAGACGATCTGGGAAACGGCGATTCCGGTGGCGTTGATCTCGCGATCGATCAGAAAGCTGGGGATCCCGGCTGCCTTAGCCTTCTGAACGGCCGCTACGGAGGCGTCCGCACCGGCATTATCCAGCACAATGGCCGCCGCCCCTTTGGCAATCGCTACATCGACGAGCTGGTCCTGCTTGTGCGCGTCATCGTCATGGGAGTTGACGGTGACCTCGTAACCCAGTTCGCGGGCGTGCGCGGCGGCGGTATCGGCCTCCGCCTTAAAAAAGGGATTGTCGTGCGAGGGAGTAATGATGGCGATCAGCTTCCCGCCCGATCCCGCTGGTTTGACGGAACCGCATCCGGCCAGCACAACCGCAATCGCCACGATGAGGAACCCGGCGGCTCGTGAGAGATTCATTTCAGCTCCTGGAAGCGGCTGCAGCGCGCCGCGAATACTCCTGCTGCATTTGATCGAGAATCACGGCGAGAACGATGACCATACCCTTGATCACGATCTGCCAGAATTCGGAAACGCCCATGAGAATGAGGCCGTCGGCGAGCACGCCGATTACAAACGCGCCGATGATGGTGCCACCCAAGCTGCCCCGGCCACCCATCAGCGATGTGCCGCCCAGCACCACGGCCGCGATGGCGTTCATTTCGAACGTCTCGCCGGTGGCCGGATGGGCCGAGGCCAGTTGGGCCGCGATTACCAGCCCCACCGTGGCCGAGCAGAATCCGGAAATCACATAAACGGCGAGTTTGACACGTTTCACGCGCACACCGGAAAGCTCGGCGGCGCGCTCGTTTCCGCCCACGGCGTACACTTGCCTGCCGAAGGGAGTCCGGTTGGCAACCAGCGCTCCGGCGGCGGCGAAGGCTACCATCAGCCAGATGGGCACGGGCAACCCGAGCACCGATCCCGCGCCCAGCGCAAGAAACCCTGTGTTGCCCAGTTCCGGTCTTCCGGCCAGGTTCGGAAAGGTCGCTCCGTTCGAGATCAGCAGGGCCGTCCCGCGCGCGCAGTACATGGTGCCCAGCGTAGCGATGAACGGGGCCACCCTGAGACGGGCGACCAGCGCGCCGTTTATCATGCCTACCAAGGCGCCAGCGAGCAGCGCAACCACGATCACCAGCCAGGTGTGCAGGTAGACCACCACACCCGCGGAACGCAGCACGATCCCGCTGTGCAGCAGTCCGCCGGCGATGATGCCGGCCAGGCCCGCGACCGATCCGACCGATAAATCGATTCCGCCGCTCAGAATCACAAAGGTCATGCCCACGGCGAGAATGGCGTTGATGGCAACGTGCTTCACCAGTATGGTGAGATTACCCGCGGTGAGAAACGACGGCGACATCACCGCGAACGCGGCCACCAGCACAAACAGCACGATCAACGCGCGCAGCCGGAACAGCAGGGCCCCGGGCGACATCTCGCGCCTCGCTGGAACCCCAGTCCGGCGGCCTGCTTTTTCTTTTGTTTCGGCGCTTACCATCGGGATTCTCCGGTCGCCCGATCGGGATTGAGAGACGCGGCGCGCGCCAATGCGTCATCGGCGGCTTCGGAAGCGAGAAACTCTCCGGTGAGTGCGCCGCGCGACATCACCAGAACCCGATCGGAAACCGCGCGCACTTCCTCCAGTTCCGAGGAAACCAGAATGATCCCCATTCCGCCCGCAGCGAGGCGCCGCACAATGCCGTGGATCTCACGCTTGGCCCCCACGTCGACGCCCCTCGTCGGCTCATCGAGAAGCAGAATGCGCGGCTGGGTGAGCAGACACTTAGCGATCACGACCTTCTGCTGGTTGCCTCCACTCAGCGAGCCTATATTGTGCTCCAGCCCCGAAGCTTTGATGCGCAAATCGGCGGCCATGGCCGCCGAAGCGGATTGCTCGCGCGCCATAGACAGCCAGCATAATCTCGAAAACTTGTTCAGGCTCGAGAGCGTCATGTTGGCGCGCACCGACATCGTCTGTACCAGGCCGCACGCCTGCCGGTCTTCCGGCACCATGGCGAGACCCGCTGCAATTCGGGCGGGCGTGTCCAGGCGGCTCAGCCCGGCCGAGCCGAGAAAGACGCCGCCGCCGGCCTGCGCGTGCAGACCCATCAGGCACTCCAGCAGCTCGGTGCGGCCCGCGCCCATGAGTCCATAGATGCCGAGCACCTCTCCGGCGCGCAGGGCGAAACTGACATCGCGAAGCACCCGCCGGCCGGTATCCGACATCAGGGACAGCGATTCGGCACGCAGCAGCCAGGGTCCGTCGGCGGCTCCTGCCTTCGATTCACAAGACCCGGGCGGCCTGCCGGTCATCTGTTCCACAATCCACCGCATGTCCACATCCTTGGCGAGCGACTCCGCCACTACGCGTCCATCCCGCAGTACGGAAACAGAGTCGGCGATCTCCAGCAGTTCCTCCAGCCGGTGCGAGATGTACACAACGGCCACGCCGCGCGCGGTCAAGTCTCGGATGATCCGGAACAGAACGCCAATCTCGGCCGGGCTAAGAGCCGAGGTCGGCTCATCCATCATCAGCACACGGACCTCGCGGGCCAGCGCCTTGGCAATTTCCACAATTTGTTGCTGCCCAAGCGGAAGCTCGCCCACCAGTGCCGCGGGGTCGATCGGCTGCTCCAGGCGTTCCAGCAATTCGCGCGCCCGCGCTTCCTGCCTGCGCCGGTCCAGCACGCCTCGAGACGTCAGCTCGCGGGCCAGGAAGATATTCTCCGCCACGCTGAGGTTGGGGCAGAGGTTCAACTCCTGGTGGATCATGCCGATTCCATGCAGGTCGGCATCGCGAACCGATCGAAGGTTGATTTCAGTGCCGTCGAGCAGAAGAAAACCACCGCTAGGCTGCTCCACCCCGGCAAGAATTTTGACCAGCGTCGATTTTCCAGCGCCGTTCTCGCCGATCAGAGCGCTGACCTTACCCCGCCGCAGCGGGAACGTCACACAGTCCAGCGCCAGCGTGCCAGGGTATTGCTTGGAGACCTGGCGCGCTTCGAGGACGACTTCCGTGCCCTGCGCGACCGCGCCCGCTAGTGTCACCGGCCATCCTCCACGGCGAGGCGCACTGGCACCAATTCGCGAATCGGCGGTTGGGCGCCGTCCTCTGCCCTGGCGGCACCGGCGAAGGAAACCAGGCGTCCTTTGAGCTTGGCCGACTCGATGGGCGCCAGTACCAACTTGAGGGCGCGGTCGTTCAACTCGTTGGCCACATCGGCGAATTGCAGTTGGTTGACGAAGTCGGTGAAATGCACGATGCCCGGCGCATCCCGTAGCGAGGTGCCCCGCAGCACGGGCCCGATCTGGAGGGAAAGGTCGGCCTGTCGATCGAAGGGTGCCACGTCCACAAACGCCAATCCCACGCGGGAGCGCGTGTCGATCGAAATAACGCGACCCTCGCCCTTGACCATGAAATACCAAGGACCGCTGGCGTCGCGGTGGCCGTATCTGTTTCGGGCCTGTTCCACCGAAGACGACATCGAGTCCAGGAGCGTACGGGCGTCCACGGCCGAGTTCAGCACGGTCGGCACAAGTTTCGAATCCCAGATCGAGTCCACATACCTGGATGGCACCAGAGTCGCGTGGCCGGATGATTCGGCGCTCTCGCCATTTTCGATCGGCCGCACGGTCCACGGGACACACCCGCAGAGGACCAGCGACAGCGCTCCGGCAGCCACATAGCCGGTGGACCAGCGAACGCCGTGTACCCCAACCGCACTCATTGGGTTCTTACCGCCCTCCTCGATGCGCGAGCGTCGCTGCCGCCTACCCCTTCGCCTGCGGCGGTCTCCGTGACCAGTTGCTGGGCGCAGACCAGATCGGTAATCAGCACCGTGACCAGCTTGCCTGCAAGAGCGCCGCGAATGGCCGCCAGTTTCCTCCGTCCCCCCGCCACCCCTACCACCCGCCGAACCGAGCGAAGCTGGTCCAGATCCATGCTGATGACTCTATCGTTCAACTCGGTAACGACCTGCCGCCCGGACCGGTCGAAGAACCGCAGGCAGATATCGCCAACCGCCCCTTTTTCGGACAAGAGCTTGAGTTCCAGCGGCGAGAAGACATTGCCGCTCGAAGCCAGCCCTCGCGAGGGCTGCGTCGCCCCGATACCCACTAGCGCCAGGGTCACCGCGGGGAACATATCAAGCGCCTCGCGCACGAAGCGGTCCTTCAAGAGCACGTCGCGCGCTTCCCGCGAACCGACCACGCCGGGCGCTGACAGCAGCGTAGCCTCGCCGCCGATGAGATCGGCCAGGCGCCGCGTCACCTGTGCGGCATGCACTTCGGCGCTCGGGTTGCCTACCCCGCCCAGAATCTGCACCACGCGCGTGTTCTTCCCACGCTGGCTGGGCTGCATGGAATTGACGACAGCCAGCAGAGCCGCGCTCCACGAGGAGATGCCCACCACGTCGTTCGGCTTTAGGGTCGTTTCCAGATAGAAGGCCGCCGCCGAACCCAGGTCGCGGGCGATTTGCTCCTCATCCCCCAGCGAATCCACCACCACGGCCTCATCCAGGCCCCACCCGGACTGCAGGGCATCTTCCAGATCGGTATGGGTGCCGGAAGGAAGACTCACGGTGGTGCGCACGATGCCTTCCCGTTCGGCCCGCTTCAGCACCCGGGAGACGGTAGATTGATGGATGCGCAGCCGCTCGCAAATCTCCGTCTGGCGCAATCCCTGCATGTGGTACATGCGCGCGATTTTCGCCATCAGGCGGAGTTCATCGATTCGAGCCATCGCCTTATCCTAACCGGCCCCGCGAGACGGCCCTGGAAAGCGCGTCGCACCAGCCGGCCAGCAACTCCGCGCGCGTGGCCGGCAAGAGCCTGGGATCGAACCGGCCGGTCTCCAGCGGCAGGCCTCTCAGCTCGTCGAGAGAACTCCAATAGCCCACGGCGAGTCCTGCGAGCCACGCCGCGCCTTGCGCCGAGAGATCGGCCGAGTTGCTGCGGATCACCGGGCAGCCCAGGATGTCCGCTTGAAACTGCATAAGCAGGTCGTTGCGGCTGGCGCCGCCATCGGCCAGCAGCGCCGGCAGCGGAATGCCGGCATCCTTGCGCATGGCCTCGAAAACATCGCGAACCTGGAAAGCGATCGAATCGAGCGCCGCGCGCGCCACATGGGCCGCCGCCGCTCCTCGCGTGAGCCCGCAGATCAGGCCGCGGGCTTCCGCGTCCCAATGCGGCGCGCCCAGACCCGCGAAGGCCGGTACCAGGTACGTGCCGCCGGAATCGGGCACGCTAGCGGCCAGCGAGGCTGCGCCCGCGGCGGCATCGGCAATTCCCAAAAACTCGCCCACCCACTGTAGGGCCCCTCCGGTATTGGTGATGTTGCCTTCGAGCGCGTAACGCACCAGCCCCGGTTCGGCCCAGGCGATCGTCGTGGAAAGCCCATGCCGGGAAGGTACCGGCGCGTCCGTCAAAGTCATCAGCGAAGATCCGGTGCCGTAGGTGGCCTTCACCGACCCCCTGGAGAACGCGGCGTGTCCGAACAGCGCCGCGTGGGAGTCGCCGATGAGGCTCCCCACGGGCACGCCCGCCGGCAGCGCACCAGCCGCGACAGAGCGGCCGAAGATCCCCGTCGAGGGCCGCACCTCCGGCAGACATTCGGCGGGAATCTGGAACAGCCCGAGCAGTTCGGGATCCCAACAGGCGGTGCCCAGGTTGAGCAACTGCGTTCGCGAAGCGTTGCTGGCGTCGGTCGCGTGCACGGCCCCGCCAGTCAGGTTCCAGAGCAACCAGCTATCCACCGTGCCGATGCACAGTTCGCCGCGCCTCGCCCGCGCGCGGCCGTTTGCCGTATGATCCAGCAGCCATGCCGCCTTGGAGGCGGAGAACAGCGGGTCGAGCGGCAGCCCGGAGCGTTCGCGGATCGTGGCACCGAGACCCAGTTCGCGCATTCTGGCGCAATCGGGAGCTGTGCGGCGGCACTGCCACACGACGCAGGGTCCCACCGGCTCGCCCGTTTGGCGGTCCCATGCCACCACCGATTCGCGCTGATTCGCGATGCCTATGGCCGCAATCTCCGTGCCGGGCGCTTGGGCAAGACATTCGCCGGCGGCCTCCACGACCGAGCGCCAAAGCGCCGCCGCATCCTGCTCCACCCAGCCCGGCTGTGGGAAGGCGATCGATAGTGGACGCGAAGCCCGCGCGACTACCGCGCCCGATTGGGCCATCAACAAGGCTTTAGTGTTGGTCGTGCCTTGATCGATTGCGAGAATCAGGCTGGAGCATGCCACGAACGTTTCTCCTCCACCAACTTCAGTGCGGCATCGCGAATCCCCTCGGGCGTGAGACCGAAGTGTTCGAAGAGGAAGTCCGCCGAACCGGTTGGCGCAAACACGCCGGGGAAGCCGAGTATGCGCATGCGGACAGGATTCGTGGTTACCACCACTTCGGCCACCGCGCCGCCCAAACCTCCGCACACGGTGTGCTCTTCCACTGTGACGATGGGGCCGGCCATCGCCGCTTCCGCGATAGCCGCCCGGTCGATCGGCCGCACTGTGCTGATGTTCAGCACCGCCGCGCGGACGCCGGCCAATTCAAGTAAGATGGCGGCCTCCAATGCGCGGCACACCATGACGCCGTTGGCCATGATGGTCAGGTCCGAACCCTCGCGCACTTTGACCGCCTGGCCGATCCGGAACTGGTATTCCTGCGCGTGGACCGCCGGAACCGGCATACGGCTCAATCGCAAAAAGACCGGCCCATCAAACCCGGCGGCCACCCGCAGAGCCGAGGCCGTCTCCACCGGATCGGCCGGCACGATCACGGTCATGTTGCCGATGGCGCGGGTCCAGGCGAGATCTTCAATCGAGTGGTGCGTCGGCCCCAGCGGTCCGTACGCCACGCCGCTGGCCATGCCGCACAGCTTGACGTTCGAGCGGCTGTAGCCGAGGTCCACTTTCACCTGTTCTAAAGCGCGTCCGGTGAGGAAACAGGAGGCCGCGCACACGAACGGGAGCAGTCCGCCATTGGCCAGGCCCGCGGCGACTCCCACCATGTTCTGTTCCGCGATGCCGACATTAACCATCCGGTTCGGAAAGCGCTTCTGAAACTCCTTCAGATTGGAGGAGCCGACCGAGTCGTTGCACACCGCCACCACCCGCGGGTCTGCTTCGGCCAGCGCGATCAGCGTCTGGGCAAATGCCACGCGGCAGTCCGCCAGGTTCTTCATCGGGCAACTCCATCCAGTTCCAGCAAGGCCGAGGCGAGTTCAGCATCGGTGGGCACGCGATGGTGCCACGCCGCCCGATCCTCCATGAACGACACGCCGCGCCCTTTGTGGGTGTGGGCAATCACGCAACTGGGCCGGCCCGTTTCAAAAGGCACGACGGAAAACTGGCCGACCAGCGCGCCGAGATCGTGTCCATCCACCTCCCGCACGGCCCATCCGAACGAGCGCCAGCGCGCGTCCAGCGGCTCCAGGCCGACCGTCCGTTCGGTCGCCTCGCCCTGTTGAAGGCCGTTCCGATCCACGATGACAGTGAGGTTATCGAGGCCGAACTGCGATGCGGCCATGGCGGCCTCCCAGTTGCTCCCTTCCTGTAGCTCGCCATCGCCAGTCAACACGAAGGTCCTCCACTCTGCGCCCGTGATCTTCGCGGCCTTAGCCGCGCCGACGGCGATAGGCAGTCCGTGGCCAAGCGGGCCGGTGTTGGCTTCCACGCCGGAAAGCTTGTTGCGGTCCGGATGGCCGTTGAGCATGGAAAGAGGCTTCATGTACTCCGCGAGCATTTCGCGCGGGAAGAAGCCCACTTCCGCGAGGGCCGTATAGAAGGCTGCCGAGCAGTGGCCCTTGCTCATGATGAAGCGGTCCCGCTCCGGCCACCGCGGGCTGCCCGGGTCGATGCGCAAAACGTGGAAGTATAGCGCCGCCAGAATATCCGCGGCCGACAAATCGCCGCCCGGATGACCGACGCCCGCGGCGTGCACCATGCCCAAGCTGGTTTTACGGATGATGCGGGCGCGCGAAGCGAGTTCGCCAAGAGCGACTTCGGAGAGTGGCTGGTGCGTCGTTCCATCAGTATGCATATTTAAGCTGGAAAGAGAGATAATGCTATCATGTCGAACCGTGCCGGTCAACATCGGATGCCCGGGGTGCAAGATCCCGGTCCGTCCGGCTCATTCGCTCCGGGCGCTCCGAACTCGGCGCGGAAGGAGAGCAGTGAAAGATCCGCAGACCTATTGACTGGGTACTGAACTGGTGTTAGCTTACCTTGGACTTGGAGAGCCGAAAGGCTGTGTGCATGATTATGCACGTCAAGTGGAATCCTGGAGACACGCCTCTATGAGTCTTGAAAGTCATCGCAAAGCCGTTGGTCCCTTACAGCCTCCGAAACGCGCGCGAAGTTTACGGCCGCGGTGGTTCGGTATTCTGCTGTTCGCCGGATTCTGGCTGTCCGTCAACGGGTGGCTTGCAGGCCAGACTCTGCCCCCGACGCATGTCGACGACTTCAGCGGACATCCCCGGCTCATCGTAATCAGTGACATTGGCAACGAACCCGACGATCAGATGTCGCTCGTGCGTCTCCTGCTGTACTCGAAGGAAATCGATATCGAAGGGCTTGTCGCCGCGACATCGACCTGGCAGAAGGCCGCGATCCATCCCGAAACGATGCATGCGCTGATCCGCGCTTATGGACAAGTGCGGCCCAATCTCCTCCTGCACGCGGAAGGTTGGCCGGCGGCCGAGGATCTTGACCACCGAGTCTTTGCCGGGCAGCCTGGGTACGGTATGGCGGCCACTGGCTCCGACAAAATGTCCGAAGGCGCGGAGGCGATCATTCGAGCGGTCGACCGGGAAGACCCGCGCCCTGTCTGGATCAGCATTTGGGGCGGGGCAAACACGTTGGCTCAGGCGCTCTTGCGCGTGCGCGCGATGCGAGGCCCTGCCGAAGTGGAAAAGTTTGTCGGAAAGCTCAGGGTGTATTCAATTTCCGACCAGGACGATGCCGGACCCTGGATGCGACGCGAGTTCCCGGACTTGTTCTACATCGTTCAGCCCTCGACCCAGGCCGGCGACGAATACTATTACGCGACCTGGACTGGAATCAGCGGAGACATCTTCTATCGCAACTGCGCAGGCGCGAGCACCGCTACAGTGACAAACGAGTGGTTGGATGTGCACATCCGAAACAAAGGACCACTCGGCAAGGTTTATCCGCGGTTTGCTTTCATTATGGAAGGAGATACACCTTCCTTCCTGGGCTTGATCGACAACGGACTGAACGCCTATCGCCGGCCCGATTGGGGCGGATGGGGAGGGCGCTACCTTTACCGGCGACCTTACGGCGAGACTCATCCAATCTGGACACAGGGAGGCGACGTATCGTCGCGCGTCACCTCGCAGGACACGGTTGCTGGTGTGGATGGCCGGCAGTACACATCCGATCAGGCTACGATCTGGCGTTGGCGCGAAGCCTTTCAACACGATTTCGCGGCTCGGATGGAGTGGACCATCGCCGACTTCCGTCACGCCAACCACAGTCCGCTGGTGGAAGTGAATGGCCGGCCGGGGACGGCGCCCATTACGATGGACGCCGAAGTTGGGCGGCCCTTGGAACTGGACGCCAGCCGCAGCCGCGATCCCGATGGCCAGAACCTCCACTACGAGTGGTTCCAGTATGCCGAAGCAGGTGCCGCGGATGGTAACTTGGCCGCGGTGACCATAACCGGCGCCAACACTCCGAAGGCTGTTGTAACTCCCACCGCGGCCTGCCGTCCACAATGGTTAGCCACGGCCTCTCCATGCTCCGGGACCGGGACGGCGCATCTCATTCTCGCTGTGACGGACGACGGGTCTCCCCAGCTCACGTCTTATCGGCGGATTATCTTGAACGTGCGCGCAACCCCTGTTCCTTAGCTGCGGCATTGGGTTGGATTCTGGCATCGGTTGTGGCAACGGCGCTACCCGGAGGCGCCCTCAAACCGAGGTCGAGCCAGGATATCCGGCGCACTCTCTGTGCCAGCGGCAAGCTACCGATATTGGTAGCGTCCTATAATGCACACTCATGATTTTCCCAATACCTTATCCGCCTTGGCGTCGATCTTCTTTTTGTCCGCTGCGCTCAATTTGCCCTGATGCTCCATTTGGGAGGCGCGAGCCTTCGCGTTTCTCGCGTGACTCTTATCAGGCATCGGATACTTGCGCTGCTCAGGCAGGCCGAAATCCTTGCCTGGCTCCGCGTTCTTTTTCGAGGTCGTAAGTTTTGCCATCGCACCTTACCTCGCCCAATTTCCAGCACGCAATATTCCGTTGTTGCGGTGACAGCAAGTGAGGGCGACGACCTACAACGCCCGATCCCGCCGTTTGCACTCCAGCGTCGGCCGCCGGCTCGATGTTCAGCGCGCGCTTTCAGCAGGTAAGAGCAGCCGAGGCCAGCAAGAGTCGGCCCTTTCCGCCCGGTCGACGCGGTGGATTTGACACCGGCACGGCCTCGGCGCGGACCCCGTGCGCACCGGCCGTCGTGCGCAAGGCGCAGTGGTCACTCAGCGCGCCGGGTTGGGCGGCCGGCCGCCGTTCGCGCCGCCGGAGCGGTGGCGGGGCTGGCTGTCAACGACGCGGCGACAACCTCGCTGCCGCGGCAGCGAGGTGGCGTTCCGGACGCGTCGGAGCGGCTGGCGAAAAGGCACAACTCTTGCGAAGTCGCTCGGTGAGGTCGACGCCGCGGACGGCCGGATCGCCAGGGACGCTCAGCCCGCGAATTTGTCCGTCGCCGCAACCAGGGCCCGACTGTTCGGCGGGTCGAAAGCGCTGTGACCGCTGTCGGGGGTGATGATGAGGTCGGCTTCGGGCCACGCACGGTGGAGCGCCCACGCGCTTTCCATGGGGCAGACGACGTCGTAACGGCCCTGCACGATCACCCCGGGGATGTGGAGAATGTGCGAGGCGTGGCGGAGCAACTGGTCGTCGGTTTCGAAAAAGCCGTGGTTGAAGAAATAGTGCGCCTCAATCCGTGCGAAGGCGAGGGCGAACTCGTCCTCTTCGTAATGGCCCGCGAAGGACGGGTCGGGCAGAAGCTTGGAGGTGGCGCCCTCCCATCCGCTCCAGATCTTCGCAGCGGCGAGTCGCACGGCCGGATCATCGCTGGTAAGGCGGCGGTAGTAGGCGGAGAGCAGATCGCCGCGCTCGGCCTCGGGGATGTGGGCGAGGTACGGCTCCCACGCGTCGGGATAGAG
>CAYRWE010000107.1:0-16683 GCA_964427655.1 uncultured Solibacteraceae bacterium
GCCGATACCAAAATGAGACGGCATTCCGCAATACCGATTTCTTCACACGTTCCTGACCCCACTTTCGTCAATTCTCGCCTGCGGCCGTACTGTCGGCGATGTTTGTGTCCGCGATGTCTGCTTTTCGAACTCGAGCGACATTGCAGCTTGACCTGCGCTTCTTCACCGGGCGCGGTTTCGATCACCGCGCAGGCTTCCGGCAACCGTTTGCCGCGCAGCTTGTACACGAAGCGCTTGACGCTCCCATAGCCGCCCGCGAAGCCGTGGACATCGACCAAGTCCTGCCAGATCGCCATGGCGTTGCGGCCTTGGGCGATCCCTACCTCGAAGGCCTCGCGATGGGCCTCGCAGGTCCTGGCCGATGGACTGCGACCGGGCGGCGTCGCCAACTCCGCGCCAAAGTCGGTGGCCGCCTCATGGGCCGGTTTTGAAGGGGCCACCTATGGCCGGTTTTGGTTGGCCCCTGAGGCCCGGCAATCCTGGCAGATCAGCAGATGTTCTTCGAGCGTTGCACAAGCCGAATCCGGGAGCGTCCGCATAGCGTAATTTTCCATGTCGTCTTCGCTGAGGGCGGGGCGCCGCCCGTCAGCCATCTGCGCGGACCGCGGCGCGTGCTGAGCCGCGTGATCAACCGTCAACTGGAGCCTTGTCAGGCATCTCCGCTGGCGCTAAACTCCAGCCATGAGGACGTCGGGCGCACGGCGCCGAGGGACGGAGTGACGCCGGTTGCCGCTGCCGGACATTGTTCGCGCCATCGCGCCGCCCGAAGTAGTGGCCGCCGGCATTTCACAGGCATTTCGCTCGGAGCAGACGCCGCCTTTTCCGGAAATGGTGGCCCACCTCTTCGGGCAATCGGATCCGAACCAGAAGGCGGAGTCGCTGAACCAGTTGCTCCGCGGAATCGGTTCCAGCGCGGGATTACCGGCTCAGGGAGGACTCACGGGCCTCGCGGGCGGATCGGTCACGCCGCAGCAGGCCAACCAGGCGCCGCCGGAGCAGGTTCGACAGGCTGGCGGAACACGCGCGAGCAAGAATCCCTCGATTGTCGACGAAGTGAGCAGCTTTTGCTCGCGGCATCCCGACGTGGTCAAAGCGCTGGGCGGTTTGGCGGCGACTATTGCGTTGCAACATATGTTGCAGCGCCGATAAAAGGGCGGGCGGGTTCGCGGCCGCCGGCGCGATGCGCAGGTCTTCGCGATCCGCCGACCGGCCAGAGCGGCCCGTCCGCCGCTGGCAAGCCCTGCACGTCCAGTTTTGCGGCCCCTCCGGCCTAGTAAACCGGGGCCGTGCGGTTCCGTCCGGTGAGACGTATTTATTGGAGTCGAGCTCCGCCGTCGAGTTGGTGAGGTTAAGGTCAAACATGACTCACCATCGCACCGAACGTGCCAGCGCCATCAAGTGGTCTACATCGCTGCCAGTTAGCGAGTTCGCCGGCCTGCTGGAAGACCGTTGTCCTCCCACCCAGGTAGTGTGATCGACAGGGCTCCAGCCGAACCGCATCCAGCCGGCGCCGAGTTGTAAGAGCATCTGAGTGAAGATTGCGGAGCCCGAGGGAAACCCGGCGGCCGGCTACTCGTTTCCCCAACCGTTGTCTTGGTTAAGACCGTATACTCGATGTGTGAAATACCGGTGCGCTTGGGCCGGCGAAGAGCCGGCGATGATCGCCTATCATGACCGGGAATGGGGCGTGCCCCTTCACGAAGACCGCGGGCTGTTCGAGTTTCTGATCCTTGAAGGCGCGCAGGCCGGCCTAAGCTGGAGCACTATTCTGAAAAAGCGGCCGGGTTACCGCGCGGCCTTTGATCGCTTTGATCCGCGCAAAGTGGCAACTTATGACGATGAAAAAGTCGCGGCACTCATGGCGGAACCCGGAATTGTACGCAACCGTCTGAAGGTTGACGCGACCATACGCAATGCGCAGGCTTTTCTGACGACCAAGAAGGAATTCGGCAGCTTCAATCAATACATCTGGACATTTGTGGGAGGCAGACCTATCCAGACGGACCGGAAAAAGAGCGAAGATGTTCCAGTGCGCACGGCCGAATCGGACGCCATGAGCAAGGATCTGGCAAAACGCGGCTTCAGCTTCGTGGGGTCCACTATCTGTTACGCGTTCATGCAGGCTACAGGTATGGTCAACGATCACGTAATCGAGTGTTTCCGCCATGCGGAGCTAGCGTAGGGACTCTGACGCGATTCGGCGAAACCTCAGCTGCCGCCAATCAGCTATCCGGCTCCCTGTCAAAGACGATTGGCGGTCTTACTTAACTTGGCGCCTTCGCCACCCACAGCGACGCGGTGGACGTGCATGGCTATCACGCGTTGCGCGCCACAGAATGGGTGTCAGGCTCGAAGGGGCCCTACCTTACGGGGATTGAAGGTGTGATGTCAAGGGACATTAACATCACGAGAATCAGCGGGCCGGCGTCAATGGGGCCGCGGCATTGCTGCCACGAAAATACCACGATTGCTACCAGTCATTTAAGACTCCATGGGGGCGTCAATGGGGCCGCGGCATTGCTGCCACGAAAATCGGCCTGTGCCATGCGGCTTGCCGAGGCGCTGGTGGCGTCAATGGGGCCGCGGCATTGCTGCCACGAAAATGTGGCCGGCCTCCCGTTCGATGAACTCCGCTAACCGCAGCGTCAATGGGGCCGCGGCATTGCTGCCACGAAAATATGGCCGACTTGCGCGGGCTGCGGGGGTCCTGCTTGCGTCAATGGGGCCGCGGCATTGCTGCCACGAAAATGTATCTATTGGAGTTAATGCAGCAACACTAGTTAGTGGCGTCAATGGGGCCGCGGCATTGCTGCCACGAAAATGGCTGGTCCTCTATCCTATTCTGTTTTCAAAGACCTGCACAACCCGCCGCGAGCGGTCCGGTGCGCCCTGTACTTTTCGCAGGCCCCGGGGTCCCATGCCGCTGCAAGTTGTTCAAACTCATTGCGCTTATCCCATGCGGGCGGTCCCCGTGTTTTCTTCGCCGCCCCGCCGCTCGCTCCGGTCATCGCGTAACAAAAACCGGGTAATCTCCAGTCTCCCCCTCGATCACCCTCCCCAATAGTCGCGCCTGCACTTCGAGCAACCGCCGGTAGCTCACCCGGTATTCGAATATCGGATGCGTCACCAGGGTATCCATCCTCAGCCGATATGCGCGGTAAAAGCTTCTCCGCCCGCCCGGAGTCAGTGCCACAGCGTCCCCCGACCGCATGAAGTGACGAGGGCCGCCCGGCAACAAGAGCAACAGCTTGCCGCAGACCTCTCCCAAGAAAAGAACGAAGATGTTCTCGCGAGCCTGTTGCTGCCGTTGCCGCTATCCGTGTGCTAGCTCTGGCTCGGTTGATGGAGGCACTGACGATCCGGTAAGGTGATGATGGAGTTGCACCCTGGAAGTCCATCTGATCGACGGCACATACGAGTTGTTCCGGCACTACTACGCCCTGCCGTCCGCGCGGGATCGGGACGGTCGTGAGGTTGCTGCGGTCCGAGGCGTGCTCCGGTCTGTTCTGGGCATGATTCGAGGCGGTGCCACGTATGTCGGCGTCGCGACTGATCACGTTATCGAGTCTTTCCGCAATGGATTGTGGCCAGGTTACAAGACCGGCCAAGGGATCGAACCCGACCTCCTGGCCCAGTTCGACCTGCTCGAAGAAGTCCTCTCGGCGGCCGGTGTCGTCGTCTGGCCCATGGTGGATTTCGAGGCGGACGATGCACTTGCAGCCGCTTCAGCAACTGCGGCTCGGGAAACTCGTGTCGAACGCGTGATTATCTGCACGCCTGATAAGGACCTCGCGCAATGTGTTCGTGGCACGCGAATCGTCCAGATGAATCGTCGGACGCGCGTTACGTTCGATGAGGCCGCCATCGTCAGGAAGTTTGGAGTCTCGCCGACATCGATTCCCGATTACCTGGCTCTTGTCGGCGACGCGGCTGACGGCTACCCCGGTTTACCCGGCTGGGGAGCAAAGTCTTCTGCTGCGGTTCTCGCCAAGTTCGTCCATCTCGAATCGATTCCGACGGATTGGCGCGAGTGGTGCTTGAACGCAGCCAATGCCAGCGCACTAGCACGCACACTATCCGAGGAACGCGATCGCGCACTGTCGTTCCGAACGCTTGCGACGCTCCGGACCGACATCGCGCTCTTTAGCGAAGTGGACGAACTACTATGGCGCGGCCCCAAGCCCGGCTTCGAGGCATTGGGCGCAAGACTCGATGCGGCTGTCACCGCGACCGGACCCCACTTGGGGCGTCGGGCTCCGGATCGTTCCGGCTCTCGATCGACAAAGTAGTCGATCGCGATTACTTACTACAGGTCGCTGCTCCGCGGAAGACGACAAAGCTCCAAGAGAAGCAAACGGCGGTCGGGATTGCCGATCCAACGCTGGCAGGCACTTCGTACGTCGCGCGCCTGATCCGGCCAAGGGGATCGGCGCTCCTCCGATTCATTGCGGCGAGGTCAGAGCCTTCAGATAACGATAGTAAAACTCTACGCCATCGTAGTAGGAACCGACCCGCAGGTGCTCATCCCTTCCATGCGCCCGAATGTCGTCTTGATCGATTGCGACTCCGTTGACACATAACTCGGCAGGCCAGCGGAAATCGTGTAAATGCTATCGGAGGCTTCGGTTTCCATGTCGGGGATTACCGGCATCCCGTTCCACATCTCGGCGGCGATCCGCTCCAACGGCTTCAGGATCTCGTCAGGAGGCGGAATGGGCGGAAACGCATTTCTCTCCGGAGTGCGATCGTAAGCGTTCCCCGCATCGTCCACGTACCGGATTACGATCTTCGGGTCGCCGAACATTCGCGCCAACTCTTGCCGGATCTCTTCGGCCGAATGCCCCGGCAGAATGCGGCAGTTGACGTTCGCCTGGGCGAGCTGCGGCAACGCATTGTTCGCGTGCCCCGCGTCCAGTCGCGTAGCGACGCACGTGGTGCGCATCGTCGAGTTGTACCGCGCATCAGCGGACAAACGGGCGACCGCGGCGCCATCTGCGGGTATCCGAAGAATTGCCTTCATATCGGCCGCCTTCTGGCCGGTCTCAAGCGCGGAGCGTCGTTCAAAATAGGTCCGTGTCACCGCTTTCAGCTCGAACGGAAACGGCGACCGTTCTAGGCGTCCCAGAGCATCGGCGATGTGATAAATCGCATTATCCGGTACGGGTAAGGGACTGTGTCCCCCCGGATTCGTCGCACTCAATTGTAGATCGGCGGACAGCTTTTCGCTGGCCTCCACGTCCATATCCACGGGCTTTGGCTCTTGATCAACAACGGGGGCAGGCCGTAATCCCAGATTGGTAAAACAATCTTGGGAGATAACGTTTTGACCGAATCGGAGATCCTTTTAGGCCTGCCCGACCTTCAGATTACCGACATTCAGCGGAAAGGTGGAAACCTGAGAATCTCGGCCCGGTATACCGGGCCGAGATTCTGCGCGCATTGCGGCGCCGTCCGGCTGCGAAGCAAGGGGTGGATTCTCCGGACGGTGCGCCACGAGGATTGGGGACTCCGCCATGGCGTGCTCCACCTCCAGGTTCCCAAGTCCAAGTGCCTCAACTGCGGACGCTATTCCCGCCAGCCTCTCCCCGGCATCCTGCGCTGTCAGCGGGCCAGCGAGGCGTTTCAGAAGGCCATCTATCAGCAGCACCTGGACGGAGTCAATCGCAGCCGTCTGGGACGGCGAGAAGGTCTCGGCGCCGCCACCGTCGAGCGCTACTTCCGGCACGGACTCCGGCGCCAGTTCCGGGAGTGGCACCCGCCGCGCTGCCCCCTGCTGCTGGGCATCGACGAGCACTTCTTCACCCGCCGCAAGGGCTTCGCTACCACCCTCTGCGACCTGAAGAACCACAAGGTCTATGATGTGGTGCTGGGCCGCTCGGAACTCTCTCTGCAGTCCTATTTTCAAGCCCTGGAGGGCAAGACGGAGGTCCAGTTGGTGTGTATGGATCTGGCTTCCGGCTATCGCGCTCTGGTGAAGAAGCACTTCCCCAATGCCCGCATCGTCGCCGACCGCTTCCATGTGATCCGCATCATCAACCACCATTTCCTGGCCTGCTGGCGCGAGATCGATCCCACCGGCAGTCGGAACCGCGGCCTGCTCTCCCTGATGCGCCGCCACCGCCACAACCTCAGCCTCACCCAGCAGGAGAAACTGTCGGCCTATCTGCTCGCCCATCCCGCCCTGGAGGTGATCTACCGCTTCAAACAGCGCCTCTGCTACCTGCCGCTGAAGAAACACCGCAACCGCAAGCAATGCGAGGCTCTCGCCCCGCGGTTCCTGCGGGCCGTGTACCAACTGCGCCAGGCCGGCCTGGCGCAGTTGGTACAGCTCGGAGAAACCCTGAACTGCTGGGCCGAGGAGATCGTCGCCATGTGGCGCTTCACCCGCAACAACGGCATCACCGAGGGATTCCACAACAAAATGGAGCTGATCAACCGGCAAGCCTATGGCTTCCGCAACTTCGAAAATTACAGACTTCGAGTGAAGGTGTTATGTTCGTAGAAAGATTTGGGATTGGGGTTTGCCCCCGTTGTTGGCGTAGAGCCCGGGCTTTCCCTTCAGAGTAGAACTCCGCCCGCACGAGGCCAAAGAAACCTAAAGTATTGAAAAGGTGGTACGCCCGGGCGGATTCGAACCGCCGACCTTTTGCTCCGGAGGCAAACGCTCTATCCAGCTGAGCTACGGGCGCGCGAAGAGATGGACGGGTTCGGACCCGTCCTCGAATTAGTGTATCAAAACCACGTGCCGCAGTTCGGCCGGCTAGGGAAAATCAGGGAAATCGGAAAGGTCTGGAATGCACGCACCGAACCAAACCACGGGGGGCCGCCTGGCTGTGCCGTGGGCGCCAGGGCGGATCGGGTAGAATGTTCAAAGGCCGTCTCAGCGGCCATTCCGCATTAGAGAGGGGATCGAATAATGAGATTGCTGCTTTTCGGTGGGGCTATCGTCCCGCTGGCTCTGTCGGCGTGCGCCTTGTTGCTTTCGATGAGTTTGCCGGGCCGCGCCGATGAAATGCCCGCCGTGGGCGCCGCGGCGCCTGATTTCCAAGTCAACTCCCAGGAGGGCAAACCCGTCAGTCTCCGCGATTATCGCGGGAAATGGGTGGTGCTGTACTTTTACCCCAAGGATATGACGCCGGGATGCACCATCGAAGCCCATAATTTCCAGCGCGACCTGCCGAAGTTCGATCAGAAGCAGGTCGTCATCCTGGGAGTCAGCGTGGATAACGTGGACTCCCATCAGCAGTTCTGTACCAAAGAGAGCCTCACGTTCAAGCTGCTCGCCGATCCCGGCCACACGGTAGTTTCCGAGTACGGATCGCTCTCGCCAAACGGCATGGCCGCCCGGAACACGTTCTTGATCGATCCGCAGGGCAAGATCCGCAAAGTATTTACGAAGGTGAATCCCAACACGCACAGCGAAGACGTGCTGGCCTCGCTGGCGGAGCTGCAAAGCGGGACCGGCCAATAAGATCGGGACTGGTGCGGCGGCGAGTCAAGCTTCGTTGCAGCTTACCGCCGCGCTCCCAATGCGTATTGCAGCCGCATATTGGCTTTGATAGTCGTACTTGGCGCTCAGGTTCTCGATTTCCTGGGTCAGGTTCAACTGCGCCTGCGTCAGCGCCACGAGGGCCGCACGCATTCGCACCACGGCGATCGCGCGGCCGGGTCAGGCCGATAGGGAGCGGCGCTTAGACTTCTATTTAGCGGGCTTGCGGATCGAAATTCCCAGTTCGCGCAGTTGACGCTCGGGTACCGGCGCGGGCGCTTCGCACATCAGGTCCGTGCCGCGCGCGGTTTTGGGGAACGGGATCACGTCGCGGATGGAGCTTTCGCCGGCCAGGATCATCACCAGGCGGTCGAGTCCCAGGGCGATACCGCCGTGGGGCGGGGCGCCGTATTCCAGGCCATCCAGCAGCCATCCGAAGCGCAGGCGAGCTTCCTCCTCGCCCAGGCCGATGGCCGCGAAGACGCGCGTCTGCATGTCGCGGCGGTGAATACGGATGGAACCCGAGCCGAGTTCCACGCCGTTGAGCACCAGGTCGTAGGATTTAGCGCGGCAGTGCGCCGGGTCGGTGGTGAGCTTTTCGAGATCGCGATCGTCCACCGAGGTGAACGGATGGTGCGCGGCATTCCAGCGGGCCTCTTCCTCGTCCCACTCGAACATCGGAAAATCGAGCACCCACAGGAACTGGAAATTGCGCGGGTCGAGCAGTTTGTGCCGGTCGGCGAACTTCTGGGCGGCGAACAGGCGCAACTGCCCGCAGGCCTGGTAGACGGTGTCTTCGGGGCGATGGCCCTTGGGTTCGCCGGCCCAGGTGGCCAGCAGCAGCAGGTCGTCGGCGGCGGCCCCGCAGCGCTCGCGGATGCGCGCCATGGGTTCGGGAAAATCGCGCTCCAGGCGTTTCACGTCGTCGAAGACGCGCAGGCCGCGCTCCTGTCCGAAGGCTTTCAGTTCGTCGCGCTCCTTACGGCTGGGCGTGCCCGTGGCCGGGATGTGGATGGCCACCAGCGGCATCTGCTGATTGGCCAGGTCCGGCAGCAGATCCTCCACCGGGTGCATGGGCGGGATGCGCCGATCGGGCTTGTCGCTGCCGTAGCTGCGCATCGCTTCGGCGTAAGTCAGGCGCGGAAAAGGCGCCTTGACCTCGAAGCCGGCTACCGTGCAGATGCGCTCGATGAGCGGCTCCACCACCTCGAAGATGCGCTCCTGCTGCGGGAACGACATCTCGATATCGATCTGCGTGAACTCGGCCTGCCGGTCGGCGCGAAAATCTTCGTCGCGGAAGCAGCGCACAATCTGGAAATACTTGTCGAAGCCGCTCACCATGAGAAGCTGCTTGAAAATCTGCGGCGATTGCGGCAGGGCGTAGAATGTGCCCGGCTGCACGCGGCAGGGTACCAGGTAATCGCGCGCGCCTTCGGGCGTGGAGCGCGTCATGAAGGGCGTTTCGATCTCCAGGAAGCCCTGCGCGTTGAGCATCTCGCGCACCGCGAAGGCGATCTTCGAGCGCAGCACGATATTGCGCTGCATGCGCGGGCGGCGCAGATCGACGTAGCGGTGCTTCAAACGCACTTCCTCGGAGACATCCACCTGGTCTTCCATGGGGAAAGGCGGCGTGCGCGAATCGTTCAGTATCCAGATGTGCGAGGCCACCACTTCGATCTCGCCGGTCTCCAGGTTGGGGTTGACGGACGCTGGGCCACGCGGCGCCACACGGCCCTCGATGGCGATGACATACTCGGGCCGCACCTGCTCGGCGCGGCCGTGCACAGCCGGGTCCACGTCCTCGTGGAAGACCACCTGGGTGATGCCGTCGCGATCCCGCAGATCCACGAAGACCACCCCGCCGTGATCGCGGCGGCGGTGCACCCAGCCCATCAGGATGGCGGTGCGGCCTTCATCGGCGGCGCGTAACTGGCCACAGGTGTGCGTACGGCGAAGCTCGCCGAGAAAATCCAGCGGAACGGAGGTTTCCATAATCGGTTATGTATTGCGCGCCACGGCGAGCATGGCGGCGATCTCTTCCGGCGTCAGGTCCTGTTGCTCGCCCGTAGTCATGTTCTTGAGCGCGTAGCGGCCGGCGGCCAGTTCGTTATCTCCCACAATCAGCGTGAAGCGCGCGCCCAGCTTGTTGGCCAGCTCCATGGCGCGCTTCAGACGGCCCTCGGCCACTTCCACCGTCAGGCCCGCGCGGCGCAGGTCTCGCGCCATGACGGCGGCCAGCCGCAGCGCCGGTTCGCCGAGCGGCGCGATAAAAAGATCCAGCGCCAGGCTTTCCTCGGCGCCCTCCACGCTCATCACCAGGCGGTCTTCGCCGATCGAGAAGCCTATGCCCGGCGAATGCACGCGCGACCCCAGCGATTCGGCCAGCCCGTCGTAGCGGCCTCCGCCCAGCACCGAATTCTGCGCGCCCAGCGAGCCATGCACCACCTCGAAGGTCGTGCGCATGTAGTAATCCAGGCCGCGTACCAGCCGCGGCGTGAGGCGCCAGGCGATGCCGCGGTCGTCGAGGTACCGCTTTACCGCGTCGAAATGCAGACGGCACGGCTCGCAGAGGTGGTCCACGATGGAGGGCAGGGCGTCGATGATGGGCTGGTCGGCCTCCACTTTGCAATCGAGCACCCGCAGCGGGTTGGTCACCGCGCGGCGCTGGCAATCGCCGCACATCCCCGGCGCCACGGCCTTCAGTTCCTCGCGCAGCCGCTCCACGTATTGCGGGCGGCACTTGGCATCGCCCACCGAATTGATCAGTAGCTGGAAATCTTCCAGGCCCGCGCGGGTGAGCAGTTCCGTTACCAGCTCGATCACTTCGGCATCCACCGCCGGAGATTCCGAGCCGATGGCCTCCGCGCCGATCTGGAAAAACTGACGGTAGCGGCCCTTCTGCGGACGCTCGCGGCGGAACATGGGGCCGATGTAGTAGAGCTTCTGCACGCCCGGATGCTGGTCCAGACGGTGCTCGATGTACGCGCGGATGACTCCGGCGGTGTTCTCCGGCCGCAGCGTCAGCGAGGAGCCATCGCGGTCCTCGAAGGTGTACATCTCCTTGGTGACGATATCGGTATCGGCGCCCACGCCGCGCGCGAATAGCTGCGTCTCTTCGAGGATGGGCGTGCGGATCTCGCGATAGTTGTAGGCCCTGAAGACAGCGCGGGCGGCGGCCTCCACGCGATTCCACGCGTCCGTGGAGGGAGGCAGCAAATCCCTGGTTCCTTTAACGGCTTTTATCAAGGTGGTGGTCGGAAAATCCATGCTAACATGCGGCGTAGGGTGGGCGCGCCGCTAGCCGCGTAAGCCATGGCGATCTGGAATATCTTCCGGGTGGGAATTGTCGGGGTGGTTCTGTGCGCCGCGTTGCCGGCTTGGGCCGATACCGAGTTCCATGCCCGCCGGGCGACCCGCGACGACGCGCCTCTCGGTACGGGCCGCTGCGAGATTCGCCTGCAAGTGGATGGCGAGGTGGAAGTCAAGGCGCGCGGCGACGTCATCTCCATCCGTACCATCTCGGGCCAGGGCGCGCGCGATGATGGATCGGAGTGCAACATGCCGCTTCCAGGCCGGCGCGTCGCAAAGTTCCGCTTCGAAGCGAAGGAAAAAGGCGCGGAAATCCGGCTGGTCGACGAGCCGTCTCAGCGCAACGGCTGGGCTGCCGTCGTGCACATCCGCGGCGGCGCGAGCGGCTACCGCCCGTACCAGTTTCGCCTCTCCTGGAAAAGCGGCGCAGACTCCTCCGGCGAGAGTCCCCGCGATTACCAGCCCGACGAACGCGGCAACCTGAGCTGGAACAACACCCAGCACTTCAGCGGCGTCGGCCATGGCGAATCGCAAACCGGCGATGCCGCCGAACAGACGCTCGGCGCCGTGGCTGTGGATATCGATCGCGGAGGGCGCATACAGGTATCGTTCCACACCTCGGGCCACCGGCCGCTACTCTTCACCGGCACGCTTATGTCGAGCGAGGGGGATTCAATGAAAGCGGATGTGACCAGCGAAGACCAACGCTTGCACGGCCCGCTATTTCTTTCCTTCGACAGCCGTCACAAGGTGGCGCGCATCACGCTCGAAGCCACCGACGGCCGAGACCGCCTGCGCCTGAACTGGGAGCGCCGCTAGAGCCGCGACGGCGGGAAATCACCGCAGCGGCTGATACACGACATAAGCGAATTTCCGCGAATCGGGCGACCACGAGTTCACGTTGATCGTGCCTTGGCCGCCGAAGAATGTGACCAGCGTCGTAAGTGGTGTCAACTTCAGCCTGGCGCCGGGAGCCCGCATCAGGCGAAGGATCACGCCATCCATGCGGTCGTTGTGCGTGGCGGTGCCCTTGGGGAAGGCGAAGACCAGCATCCACTTGCCGTTGGGGGAGATGTGCGGGAACCAGTCCTCCCATTCGTCGCTGGTCACCTGCTGGGCTCTGGCATCGCCGGGGCCGCCGCCATCGGCGGGAATGCGCCACACGTCCCAACTGCCGGAGCGATTGGAGTTGAAGTAGATCCACTTGCCATCGGGCGTGTACTCGGGGCCATCGTCGTAGCCACCCTTGGAGGTGAGGCGTTTTTCCTCGCCGCCGTTCGGCGAGACGCGAAACAACTCGAAATGCCCATCGCGCTGCCCCACGAAGGCCATCCACTTACCGTCCGGCGACCAGCCGTGAAAGTAGCTGGGAGAAGCCGGAGTCACCAGGCGCGCTCCGGAGCCATCCGCGTTGGCTACGAAGACCTGCGATGCCCGCGAGGGCGCCAGCGTGGCCGAAAATCCTAGCATCTTACCGTTCCGCGAATAGGCCTTATCGTTATTGCAGCGGTAATCTCCATGCAGATCGATCTTTTCGAGCTTGGGCTGGGCGCCCGTCACCGGCAGGCGATACAAATCGCCGCCCGTGTTCACCAGCAGGTATTTGCCATCGCGCGACCAGTTGGGCGCCTCGATCACGCCGTCCTGCTGATAGACCGTAGTGTTGGTCTTGGCGGCCAGGTCGTAGATTACGATCTTGCTCGAATAGCGCTGCTGCGGCGGCGTGCCCTCGATGGTCAAATTCGCGAAGACGGCGGTCTCGAGCACGTTGGCATCGTGCGAGCACACGCCGATTCCCACGTAGACCGGGTCGCCGAGGTTCACCTGCACCGGTCCGGACGAGGTCAGCTCGTTTCCGGGGTTGCCCACGAAGATTGTGAAGCTGTTGCCGCGCCGCTCGATGCGGATGCGCAGCGGCGCGTTGATCCGGGACTGGATCTCCTGCGTCGCGGCCCCTTCCGCGCTGCGGTATTGCAACGACGTGAGGCCGACGCCGTGCAGCGCCACGTCGGCATAGGCCGAACCGGGCGTCAGGTTCTGCCGCACCATCAGGACGGCCTTGCGATGCTCCACCGCGCCAGTGCCGACGAAGTGAACGTCCGCAGTTATGGTGATATCGCCGGAAAGCTGTCTCCAGGCGAAATATCCGGCGTCTTCGGTGCCCCAGATGTTGCCGCCGCCGCCGGTGACGCGGTACTCGTTCGAGGCGGCGATGTACTCCATCGAGCCTTTTTTGGGTGCCGCGCCCAGGTCGCCGTGGATTTCGAACACGCCCACGGGCGAACCGGCGTTTTGCGCCGCAATCGTACCGGCCAGCACACATGCCAGGCCCAGCGCTTGATGGAATATCGGGAGGGGCATCCGCGTCTTAGGATATCAAGTTTGGGCCATGCTACCGGGCAGGAAGGACTCCGATGCGTGTAGCCATTGTTTCCGACATCCACGGCAACCCGGCGGCGTTCGAGGCTGTGCTGGCCGACCTGCGCCAAACTTCTCCCGATCGGATTCTTCATGGCGGCGATCTGGTCCATGGAGGCTCCGGTTCGGCCTATATCGTCGACCGCGTCCGCGATCTCGGCTGGCCCGGCGTGGCCGGCAACACGGACGAAATGCTGGCTGCACCGGAATCGCTGGAACAATTCGCGAGCCAATCGCCCAAGCTCGCAGCGCTCTTCGCGGCGATCCGGGAGATGGCGCAGGCCGACCGCGAAGCTCTGGGCGAGGCCCGGCTCGCCTGGCTGGGCGGTTTGCCGCGCACTCAGATGGTGGGCGGGATGGCGCTCGTGCACGCCAGCCCCGAAAGCGCCTGGCGCGCACCTGGACCGGAAGCCGGCGATGCCGAACTGGAGTCGGTTTACGGGCCGCTCGGCCGGCCGATGGCCGTCTATGGGCACATTCACCACTCGTACATTCGAGAGGTCGCGGGAATGACGGTCGTCAATACGGGAAGCGTGAGCCTCTCTTATGATAGCGATCGCCGCGCCTCTTACCTCTTGCTGGACGATTCCAAGCCCTCGATCCGGCGCGTGGAGTACGACGTGGATACCAAAATCAAAGCTCTCGTAGCTTACGGCCTGCCTCACGCCGATTGGATTATCAGAATACTCGAGAGCGGCCGCCCCCAGATGCCTTGAACGGGCAAGCTAAAGCATGCCCCACCTACAGCGCCGCGCAGACCGCCGCTGTGACCTGCTTCGTGGTGGCCGTGCCGCCCAGGTCCGGGGTGTGTAGCGAACTGTCGGCCGTGACGCGCTCGATGGCTCGCATCAGGCGCGCGGCGGCGGCTTTCTCTCCCAGATGCTCCAGCATCATGCTGCCGCACCAGAACGTTCCGATGGGGTTGGCGATGCCCTTTCCCGCGATATCGAACGCCGATCCGTGAATCGGTTCGAACATGGATGGGAAGCGCCGCTCGGGGTTTAGATTGGCGGTCGGGCCGATGCCCAGAGAGCCGGCCAGCGCCGCCGCCAGGTCCGAGAGAATATCGCCGTGCAGGTTGGTGGAAACGATCGTATCGAGCGTGCGCGGCTTGAGGGTCATGCGCGCGGTCATGGCGTCCACCAGGGTCTTGTCCCACTGGACGTCCGGGTAGCCGGCGGCCACTTCGGCGGCGATCTCGTCCCACAGCACCAGCCCGTGGCGCTGCGCGTTGGATTTAGTCACCACGGTGAGCTGGTGGCGCGGCCGCGAGCGCGCCAGCTCGAAGGCGAAACGCATGATGCGCGCGATGCCGGCGCGGGTGTAGATGGCGACATCCGTGGCCACCTCTTCGGGAAGGCCGCGATGCGAGCGTCCTCCGTGGCCGGCGTATTCTCCCTCGGAATTCTCGCGCACGATGACCCAATCGAGATCTTCCGGGCCGACGCCGGCGAGCGGGCTTTGAATGCCCGGCAGCAGGCGCGCCGGCCGCACGTTGGCGTACTGGTCGAAAGGCTGGCAGATGGCCAGGCGCAATCCCCACAAGGTGATGTGGTCGGGTATATCCGGCGCGCCTACCGCGCCGAAATAGATGGCGTCGAAGCCGCGCAGCGTGGCCAGGCCGTCCGCGGGCATCATCACGCCGTGGCGCTTATAGTAGTCCGACCCCCAGTCGAAATGCTCGAACTGGAGATCGTAGCCCTTCTCCAGGCGGGCGCAGGCCTCCAGAACTTCGATCCCCGCGGAGACAACTTCGCAGCCGATGCCATCTCCGGGAATGGCGGCGATTCGATAGCTTGGCATGTGATCCACATTCTAACTTGCGGAGCTAGCCCGACGCGCAGCCTATGATGGAGGTATATGAAGTTCCTCTGCTGCGCCGTGCTGGCTGCCTCCGCGCTGGCGGCGCAGAGCTTCGAGGGCGGTCCGGCCATCGACGCAGCCATCAACCAGGCCATCGAGCAGGGCCGCCTGCCAGGCGCGGTCGTGCTCATCGGCCACCGCGACCAGGTGGTCTATCGCAAAGCCTATGGCAAGCGCGCGCTGGTTCCCGTGCCCGAGGCCATGACCGCCGATACCATCTTCGATTGCGCCTCGCTCACCAAGGTGATCGCCACCACGCCCTCGCTGATGAAGCTGTTCGAGCAGGGCCGCTTCCGCCTCAACGATAAGATTACCGATTACATCCCCGAGTTCCAGGGCGGCAAGAGCGACATCACCATACGCAACCTGTTCACGCATTTTTCCGGCTTGCGCCCGGATGTGCCTCTCGACCCCACGTGGACGGGCTACCAGGCGGGCATCCACCTGGCCGTGACGGACCCGCCCGCTGGGCCGCCCGGCGTTCGCTTCGTCTACAGCGATATCAATTTCATCCTGCTGGGCGAGCTGGTTCACCGTCTTAGCGGGCAGATGCTCTCCGATTACGCCCGCCAGAATATCTTCCTTCCCCTGGGCATGAAAGAGACCATGTTCCAGCCGCCCGCCGCGCTGGTGCCGCGCATCGCACCCACCGAGCGCTTCCCCAAGAACGGGCCGCCCCTGCGCGGCGTGGTGCACGACCCCACCGCGCGCAATATGGGCGGCGTGGCGGGCCATGCCGGGCTCTTCTCCACGGCCGACGACCTGGCGCGTTTCGCCCGCATGATGATCGGGGGCGGGGAACTCGATGGCGTGCGCGTCTTCAGCGCGCTCACGGTTCGCAAGTTCACCGAGCCGCAGAGCCCGCCCGATCAGCCCGTCCTGCGCGGCCTCGGCTGGGATATCGATTCGCCGAACTCGGGCAATCGCGGCGAGCTGTTCCCCATCGGCTCCTACGGCCACACGGGCTTCACGGGAACCTCCATCTGGATCGATCCGGCGTCGCGCAGTTACGTCATCCTGCTGGCCAATAGCGTTCATCCCATGGCGCGGCCGGCTCTCACGCCGCTGCGGGCCAAAGTCGCCACCATCGCCGCTGCGAACCTGGGTGTCGCCGCGCAGGGAATCGCCCTCACCGGGTATAACGAGACGCTCGCGGGCGGCGGCGCGCGCCGCGAAATCGTCCGCGACGGGGCCACGCGCACCGGCTTGGATGTCCTCGAGGCGCAGCAATTCCACCCCTTCGCCGGCAAGCGCATCGGCCTGATCACCAACCAGACCGGCGTGGATCGCCTGGGCCGCCGCAACGTGGACCTCATGCGCCAGGCCGGTATCCAGGTGGCCGCGCTCTTCTCGCCGGAACACGGTTTCGGGGGCAGGGAAGACCGCGAGGGCCTCACCGACTCCACCGACGCCGCCACCGGCATACGCGTCTACAGCCTGTACGGCAAAACACAGCGCCCCACGCCCGAAATGCTGCGCGGCCTGGACGCCCTGGTCTTCGACATTCAGGACGCCGGCGCGCGCTTCTACACGTATGCCACCACCATGGCCTATGCCATGGAAGCCGCCGCCCAGGCGGGCCTGCCATTCTACGTGCTCGACCG
>CAYRWE010000108.1:0-16527 GCA_964427655.1 uncultured Solibacteraceae bacterium
CGACGTGCTGCTGCCCCGATCCGGCCAGCAGAAACTCGCGGGTCTGCGGGTCGCGGTAGAAGCGCAGCGACTGGTCTTCTTCGAGGATGCGGTGTACGGCGTTGCCCATGCGGTCTTCGTCGTTGCGCGAGCTGGCCTGGATGGCGAAAGCGATGGAAGGCTCGGGCAGCTTCACCGGCGGATATTCGATGTTCAAGCCCTTCTCCGCCAGGGTGTCGCCGGTCAGCGTTTCCTTGAGCTTGGCTACCGCGCCGATATCGCCCGCGTTGAGATCGGTCACCGGCTGGATGGTCTTCCCCATGGGGCTGCCGATATGCGACAGCCGCTCGGGCACGCTGCGCTGGACGTTGGTCAGGTTGGCGTCGTTCTTGACCACGCCGGTATTCACCTTGAAGTAGTTGATGCGGCCCGCGAAGGGGTCCGCGGTGGTCTTGAAGACGAACACGGAGGCCAGGTCGTTCCCGGCGATCTTGCGGGTCGCTTCCTTGCCGTCCACGGTCGCGGTAAGCGGTTCGCGATCCGCCGGGGCAGGCAGGTTATCGACGATGAAATTCAGAATCAGGTCAATCCCCACGTTGTGCAGGGCCGAGGCGCACAGCACGGGGAATATGCGCATCTCGCGCGTGCCCGCCAGGAGACCTTGTACAATCTGCTCGGCTGAGAGGGTGCCCTTATCGAAAAACTCTTCCATGAGGGCGTCATTGCCCTCCGCGACCATCTCCACCAGAGCGTCGTGTGCCTTTTGGGCATCATCCGCCAGGGCGGCGGGAATCTCGCCTTCCTTGCCCTTGCCGTCGCCATCCACGGTGTAGGTGTAGGCCTTCATGTTGATCAGGTCCACCACGCCGGCGAAATCGCGCTCGGCGCCGATGGGGATCTGGATAGGCACGGCGGAGCGGCCGAAAGTCTCCTGCACGCTGGCCAGGGCGCGCTCGAAATCGGCGCGCTCGCGATCCAGCTTATTGACGATCACGGCGCGGGGCAGCTTGAAATCGTCCGCGAACTGCCACACCTTTTCGGTCTGCACTTCCACGCCGGCCACGCCATCCACCACCACCAGGGCGGCCTCGGCCGCCACCAGCGAGGCCCGCGTATCGTTGATAAAGATGTTATAGCCGGGGGTATCGAGGATATTGATCTTGGTTTTCTTCCACTCCGCCACGGCGATGGCTGTAGAGATCGTGATTTTGCGTTGGATTTCCTCCTCGTCAAAATCGGTGATCGTATTGCCTTCGTCCACGCGCAGAAGGCGGTTGCTCGCCCCCGCGGTGAACAGCAAACCGGCGGTGAGCGTCGTCTTGCCGGAATCGCCGTGGCCCACCACACCGACGTTCCGGATGTCCTTAGTTTCGTATACTTTCACGGAGTTGGCTCCAGATTACAACGGAATAGTAACACGAGCGCGCGAGGCCGGGGCGGGGGCCGTGCGCGCCAGGCGGAAGCGCCGCATTCGGACCTGCCTGCGAAGGGCAAAATGCCGGCAAGAGCGCATCGGTACCGCTCAAGCGTGATCCGCCTCACCCCGGCGAACGGCTTGCTCACAAGGCTGCCACGGGGATATGGCGTCACGAAATTTGCTGCCGTGCTGTGGATTACTGGGACATTTTGCATTCTGTGCGATCGCGAGCGCCCTAGTTCTCCGGGCCGACGACCTCGGTCCACCGGCCCAGTATGAAGGCCAAGCGGTTGCAGATGTACGCTTCGATCCGCCCACCCAGCCGGTGGCCTCCGCGGACCTCAGGCGGCTGGTAACGCTCCGCGAAGGCACCCCTCTGCGCCTGGCCGACGTGCGCATGGCCATCAAGCGGCTCTACGCCACGGGCAGCTACTCCAACGTCGAAATCGACGCCGATCCCGCGCCCGCCGGCCTAATTCTGGTGATCCGCACGACCCAGCAGTGGTTCGTCGGGCCTGTGGAGGTCAAGGGCAAGATCAACGCGCCTCCCAATACCGGCCAGTTTGTCGGCGCCTCGCGCCTCGATCTGGGTGCGCCCTTTGATGACGGCGATCTGGACACCGCGGTCGAGAATCTGAAGAAACTCATGCAGCGCAACGGCCTGTATCGCGGCACCGTCTCGCCGGAGATCGTGCGCGACGCCGAGCATGAGCAGGTTTCCATCACCTTCCGCGTGGATGCCGGCAAGCGCGCGCGCTTCATGCTTCCCAATATCCTGGGCGACACGCGTATTCCCCCTTCCCAGGTGGCCCGCGCCGCCAAGTTCAAGGAGATCTTCTTTTTCCCCTGGAAGCCCGCGACGCAGGCCGAAATGCAGACCGGCCTCGAGAACATCCGCCGCAGGTACGATAAGCAGGACCGCTTCACCGCCGACGTCGCGCTGGATCGCACCGATTATCTCTCCGAGACGAACCGCGTCCGGCCCACCATCCATGCCGATGGCGGGCCCAAGATCAAGATCGATGCCGATGGCGCCAAAGTCTCCCAAGGGAACCTGCATAAGTACGTGCCGGTGTTCGACGAGGGCGCCGTCTATCGAGACCTCCTGGTCAGGGGAGCGAGCAACCTGCGGGATTATTTTCAGAGCCGCGGCTACTTCGACGTTCAGGTGGATGTCGCTTCCCATGACGTAAACCGCGATCTGGAAGTCATCACTTACACGGTCGGCCTGGGCGAGAATCACCGCGTCGTCAGCGTGCACATCGCAGGCAACCGTTACTTCACTACGGCCGAAATCCGCCAGCACATGTTCATTCAGCCCAAGGGCCTCATCCGGCTGCGCCACGGCCGCTACAGCCACAGCTTCGCCGCCCGCGACGAGCAGACCATTCAGGCCCTCTACCGCGACAGTGGGTTCCGCGATTGCCGGGTCGCCACCCGCGTAACCGACGACCACCGGGGCAAGAAGGGAGACGTCGCCGTAACCGTCACTATCGAAGAAGGCGCTCAGTACGTGGTGGGCCACCTGGCGGTCAACGGGCTGACTCTGAAGAACAAGGACGCAATTCTGTCCCACCTGAGTTCCTCCTCCGGTCAGCCTTTCAGCGAAACGACGGTCGCCATCGATCGCGGCTACATCCTGGAACAATGCCGGTCGGCCGGATACCCGAACGTCGAATTCGAATTCCGCGCCACACCGTCCGGCCCGCACCGGTTCGACGTCTCGTACCTCGTCACCGAAACCTCGCCCGAGTACGTGCGGGACGTTCTGGTCTCCGGCCTGCATACGACAAGCCGCCGGCTGGTGGATCCGCTAATCTCTCTGCATCCAGGCGATCCCCTTTCCCTGACCGAGATGGGCAACATGCAGCGCCGCCTCTACAACCTGGGCGTCTTCGAAAACGTGGATATGGCCGTCCAAGACCCCGACGGCGATACCGAGCAGAAGTACGTCGACTTCCATCTTGTGGAGGGCCACCTCTACACCATGGCAATTGGGGTGGGCGCGGAACTCGCTCAGATCGGCGGCAACCCCTCGAGCGTCAGCAATCCCACCGGAACCAGCGGCGTCGCGCCGCGTTTCGATTTGCAGCTCAGCCGCCTGAACATGTGGGGATTGGGCCACAGCGTGATCTTCAATGGACGTTATTCGACGCTGGACCGCCGCGCCGAGCTGAGTTATGCGGCCCCGCGGTTTCGCAACGTGGAAGGCCGCAACATTACGGTAAGCGGCCTCTACGATAATACCCGCGACGTCCTCACTTTCACCGCCGTGAGATACCAGGGCGCCCTGCAAGTTACCCAGCGCGTCGGTAAGGCCACCAACTTACTATTTCGTTACTCCTGGACCGACGATCGCGTCGATCAGAGCACGCTCAAGATCAATCCCCTGCTCATTCCCCTGTATTCGCAGCCCGCGCAGGTGGGTGTGTTCGCCGCCAACCTGGTCCAGGACCGGCGCGACAACCCCGTCGATGCGCATCGCGGCATTTATAACAGCCTCGACCTTGGGCTCGCCGACACGCAGCTCGGCGGCAATAAGAACTTCCTGCGCTTTCTGGGCCGCAATTCCTATTACAAGACCGTGGCGGGAGATATCGTGCTGGCCAGCAATACCGAATTCGGAGTTATTCGGCCTTTCAGCACGGGCGGTATCGCGTCGGACAATTACGTCCCACTGCCCGAGCGCTTTTTCAGCGGCGGAGAAGACAGCATACGAGCCTTCCCCATTAACCAGGCGGGCCCTCGCGATCTCGATACCGGCTTCCCGCTGGGCGGCAACGCGGTGTTGTTCCACAGCACGGAAGTGCGCTTCCCGCTGATCGGCGATAACATCTCCGGCGTCGTCTTCCACGACATGGGGAACGTCTACTCGGGATTGAGCAGTATCTCGTTCCGCGTGCACCAGAATGGCCTGACGGATTTCAACTACATGGTGCACGCGGTGGGTTTCGGGATTCGCTATCGGACGCCGCTCGGTCCCATACGGGTCGATCTGGCTTATAGCATCAACCCGCCCACCTTCAACGGACTCCAGGGGACTTATCAGCAGTTACTCTTTGGCGGCGCCACCCAAACGGTTCAAAGCGTCGGCCATTTTCAATACTTCTTCTCCATAGGACAGGCGTTCTAATATGCGGCTGAAGACTTACCTCGGCTTACTAACCAACCTATTACTGCTCGCGCCGCCCTGTTCCGCGCTGGTGGTGGACCGCGTGGCTATCGTCATCGGCAAGACGGTCGTCACCGAAAGTGAAGTGCTGGACGAGCTGCGGGTCACCGAGTTCCTGAACAATCAGCTCCTGGATCTGGGTCCCGCCGCGCGCCGTGCGGCCGCCGAACATCTGGTGGATCAGGAGCTCATCCGCCAGGAGATGGAAGTCAGCGGCTTCGCCCAGCCTCCCGCCACCGATGCCGGCGCTTTGCTACGCCAATTCCTACAGGAGCGCTTTCATTCGCTTCCCGAATATCGCGCCGCGCTGGCGAAATACGGCATCGCCGAAGAGCAGTTGAAGCAGCGGCTGCTCTGGCAGCGCACCGCCATCCGCTTCACGGATCTGCGCTTCCGGCCTTCGCAGACCGAAGGCGATGCGCAGACGGCCAACCGCGCCGACGAAGCCGCCAATACCGCTGCCATCGACCAGCAGATGGACGCCTGGCTCAAGCAAGCCCGCGCCAATACCAAGATCGTTTTCAAGCCGGAGGCGTTCCGATGACGCGCGGCCGGAAGATCGCCGCCATCGCCGCCGCGTCTCTCGCGGGCCTGGTGGTCTGTGTCATCGTCGCCGGCGCCTTCGTCGTGCGGACGGCCTGGTTCCGCGGCTGGGTTCGCGAAAAACTGGTGGCGGCCGTCGAAGATGCCACCGGCGGCAAGGTGGATATCGGCTCTTTGAGCCTCGATCTGAGCCATCTGCGTGCCCAGGTGCGCGGCTTCACCATCCACGGCCTGGAGCCGCCCACCGCCGCGCCGCTCTTCAGCGCCCGCCTGGTGCAGGTCGATCTCAAGCTGCTGTCGCCGTTCAAAGGCTTCGTGGACTTGTCCTATTTGCTGGTGGATGAGCCGCGCGCCAACCTGATCGTTTTTCCCGATGGCCGCACCAACATTCCCACGCCCAAACTCCCGCCGAAGAACAATGGCAAGACGAGCGTCGAGACCATCGTGGATCTCGCCATCGGCCGGTTCGATCTGCGCAACGGCACAGCAACTTTCGCCAATCGCAAGGCGCAATTTAACGCCAGCGGCGCGAACCTGCGCACTCAACTGGCCTACAACATCGCGGCGGCCCGCTACACCGGCGAGATCGATATCTCCCCGCTCGACGTGCAATCGGGCGCCAATCCAGCGCTCGGCGTGGACGTCCGCCTGCCGCTCACGGTGGAGAGAGACAAGATCACCCTCGCGAATGCCACGCTGAGCACGCCGGCCTCGCGGATCGCGATTTCCGGTTCCATCGACCATCTGATCGTGCCCCGCACTTCCGCGCGCGTGAACGCCACCCTGGCGCTCGACGAAATCAAGCGCGCGCTGGGCCTCGCCATGCCGCTCGATACCGCCCGCGGCCCGCGTTTCCTGACCGCGGATCTGGCCGCTTCCATGGCGGACGGCAGCATCCGGATTGCTTCCGCGCGCGCCAGCCTGGGCCGCAGCGCCATCGAAGCTTCGGGCGCGCTGAACGATGGAGGGCGCGCCGGCTCGCTCCAATTCAGCTCCACTGTGGCGCTGGGCGAAATCGGCGCGCTCTTGCGCGTTGGGGCGCGGCCACAGGGAACCGTGCGGATAGGCGGCAACGCAGCTATCGGCGCCGACAATGAGTACAAGGTCGTCGCCAATCTCGAAGCGCGCGGCGTGGCCCTGCACCAGGGAAGCACGACCATTGCGGGGGTCAGCCTGGATTCCGCCGTCGAAGCCGATCCGCGCCGCATCGAGCTGACCGGGCTGCGGCTCTCGGCGCTCGGCGGCAGCTTCACCGGCTCCGCGGGCATTCTCGACCTGGCGCAATTCCACGTGGCTGGCGATCTGCGCAACTTCGATATCGCGCAGGTGGCCCGCGTCCTCATGCCTAAGGGGCTGGGCTACGATGGCGTCATCTCCGGACCGCTCGAAGCCGGCGGCGATGTGCGCGATCCCGCGACCCTGGTAGCCAAGGCGAACCTGGCGATCGCGCCGGGCTCGCGCGGCATCCCCGTCAGCGGGCGCTTGAGCGGGGAGTACAACGGTCGCACGGGCATGGTGAATCTGAACCCATCCCGCATTGCGCTTCCGCACACCACAGCCGAGTTCAGCGGATCGCTGGGGCGGCAGATCCAGATTCGGCTCTCGTCGCGCGATTTCGCCGATTTCCGGCCCGTCGCGGCGATTCCCGTCACCTTCACGAGCAATGGCGCGGCTGTCATCGATGCCACGGTCACCGGCAGCCTGGGTGCGCCGCACATCGATGGCCGGGTCGAGGCCACCAATTTCGCCATCGAGGGCCGCCCCTTCACCCGCTTGGCGGCGGCCTTCGACGCCTCCCCGTCCTCGGCCGCGATTACCAACGCACTTCTCAGCCATGGGCGCCTCCAGGCTAGTTTCTCCGCGACCGCCGGCTTGAAGCAGTGGAAACCCGAGAATGATGAGCCGCTGAAGGCCGACATCGAGATCCGCGATGCCGATCTTCGCGATGTGCTGGCGCTGGCCGGTCAAGCCGGTTTTGCTGCCAATGGCGCGCTTCAGGCCGACGCCCATATCGCCGGCACCATCGGCTCGCCCGCCGGCACCGCCGATTTCAGCGTGACCAACGGCCAGCTCGGGGGAGAGCCGCTCGACAGCCTGGCCGCGCGGGTCGTTCTGAGCCCGACCGCCATCGAACTGACCGGCTTCAACGTGACCGCCGGGCCGTCGCGCATCGACGCTACCGCGAATTACAGCCATGCCGTGAACGATCTGGGACGCGGAACTCTGACCGCGCGCGTGGCCAGCAACCAGGTGCAGCTCGCGCGCCTTCAATCGCTGGTCAAGGAGCGCCCCGGCCTCGCCGGGCTGCTGAACCTGAATGCGGCCGTGACGGCTTCCATTGCCCCATCCGCCGCCGGCGCCCAGTTCCAGTTGACGGCTCTGAACGGCAGCCTGGCCGCGCATAACCTCGCCACGGAAGGGAAAGCGCTCGGCGATTTCACCGCCAACGCTTTTACATCCGGCCCCGCGATCCACTACACCGTGGATTCCAATTTCGCCGGCTCGTCCGTGCGGGTCGCCGGCCAATCGCTCGTGGCGGGCGATCACCAGACCAGCGTCACCGCAAAAATTGCCAACCTACCCATCGACCGCGTGCTGGCCCTTGCCGGGCGCCGCGACCTGCCCGTCAAAGGCACCCTCAGCGCCGACGCGCAACTGAGCGGCACGCTGCAAAATCCGCGCGCCGACGGCACGGTCACGGTCGCGAACGGCAGCGCCTACAACGAGCCCTTCACGCGAATCCAGGCGGCCGTGAATTACACCGGCGTGCTCATCGATGTCACCGAACTGCGCGTGGAGGCCGGCCCCTTTAACCTGGAATTGAGCGCCAGCTTCAACCACCCCGCCGGCGATCTGGAAGATGGCCGGCTGCAATTTCGCGCGCGCAGCAATGCGATTCAGCTCTCGCGCATCCACGCCGTCACCGATGCGCGGCCGGGGCTCGCCGGAGTTGTGCAGGTGGCTGCCGATGGCGCCGTCACGCTGCACCGCAACGCGCCCATAGCCTTCTCGAGCCTCAACGCCAGCCTCTCGGCGCGCAACTTGACCATGAACCAGAAGGACCTGGGCGGCCTCACCGCCACCGCCTCCACGCGAGGAGGCGCGGTCGATTTCAACGTGAATTCCGATTTCGCCGGCGCTCGCATTGGCGGCTCCGGGCGCTTGGATCTGGCTGCCGGCTACCCCATCGACGCGCGCCTTAACTTCAACGGCGTCACCTGGGCCGGTGTGAGCCCACTGCTGGCTACCGCCGCGCGGCCCTTTGACGCCTCGCTCGATGGGCAGATCGCGATTTCCGGACGCGCGGCCAATCTCGATGCCCTGCGCGCTACCCTGCAACTCACCAGGCTGGAGGCGCACTCGGCGGCCACCAGCACGGCCACCGCGCCACGCGTCAAGTTCGAACTGCACAACGCCGGGAACATCCAGGTTGCGCTGGCCAATTCGGCCGTCACGGTGCAGAATTTCCAACTGACCGGCCCCTACACGAACCTGACGATCGCCGGTGCCGCGTCTTTCAAGGACCCGCAGCCGCTCAACATCCGGGCCGCCGGGATTGTGCAGCTCGAGATGCTGGAGGCTTTCAGCACCGATGTCTTCTCTTCCGGCGCGGTGGCGTTGAACGCCGTGGTTACCGGCAGCGCCTCGCGCCCCGCGGTGCGCGGCCGCCTGCAACTCCAGAACGCGTCTTTCAACCTTCTGAGCCTGCCCAACGGCATCTCGGGCGCCAGCGGCGCGGTCGATTTCAACGGCACCGAAGCCACCATCGACAATCTCACGGGCCAGACGGGCGGAGGCAAGGTCACCCTCGCGGGCTTTGTGAGCTATGCCGGGCCGGAGCTGCAATTCCGCGTGCAGGCCGACGCCTCCCACGTGCATGTCGATTATCCGGAGACCGTCACCACCCAAGCCAGCGCGCACCTCACGCTCGCCGGATCGGAAACCAAGAGCCTGCTCTCCGGCGACGCCACCATCCTGAACGTGGCGATCCACTCGCACTCCGATGTCGGCTCGATGCTTTCCTCGGCCGCCACGCCGCCTTCCGCCAGCGCGCCCAGCTCGGGCATCCTGGCCGGAATGCGCTTCGCCGTGCGCATACGGACCTCGCCGGGCGTCCAGTTCCGCACCAATCTCACGCAAGGCCTCCAGGCGGATGCGGACCTCACCCTGCGCGGCACCCCCGATAACCCCGGCATGCTCGGCCACTTCGTCGTCAACTCCGGCAATGTAGTCTTCTTCGGAGCCAGTTATACCGTAGACCAGGGCACCATCTCGTTCTACGACCCCAACAGGATCGTGCCGGTTCTGAGTGTTCAGCTCGAGACTACGGTTCAGGGCGTGGACGTAACCATCGGAGTTAGCGGCCCCATGGACAAGCTCAAGCTGAGTTACCACTCCGATCCGCCGCTCGAGTTTCAGCAGATTGTTTCGCTGCTGGCATCCGGTAAGACGCCCACCACCGATCCCGTGCTGGCCGCCCATGAGCCGGCGGCTCCGGAGCAGAGTTTCGAACAGGCGGGCGCTTCCAGCTTACTAGGCCAGGCGGTTGCCAATCCGGTCTCCGGACGCCTGCAGCGCCTGTTCGGCGTAACCAAGTTATCCATCGATCCGCAGATCGTCGGAGTTACCACCAATAACCCGCAGGCCACACTAACTTTGCAGCAGCAGGTTACACGCGAAATCACGTTCACTTATATACAGGATGTTACACAGAGCAATCCCATGGCGATCCGCATCGAATGGAGCATCACGCCGCAGTTCTCGGCCATCGCGCAGCGCGATATCTATGGCGAGTTGGCTCTAGACTTCTTTTACAAGAAGCGGTTTCATTGAGTGGGGCATGCTTTAGCTTGCCCACCGGCCGAAGCCTAGAAGGCCCAGCGCCAGAGGCTCGCGCCGACCGTATAGCCCGCGCCCACGGCCGCGAATAGCACCAGATCGCCCTTCTTCAGGCGGCCTTCCGCGATGGCGTCGCGGGTGGCCAGCGGTATGGTCCCCGAAGTGGTGTTGCCGTAGCGCTCGATGTTGATCATCACCTTTTCGGGCGCGATCCCCAGCCGCTCGCCGGCCGCGTTGATGATGCGCTTATTGGCCTGGTGGGGAATCATCAGCCCCACATCCTCGCCGGTCAGGCCGTTGCGCGCCAGTAAATCGCGGCAGACTTCGTACATTTTGCGCACGGCGTATTTGAAGACCTGCTGGCCCTCCTGCTTCACGTAGTGCAGCCGCTTATCGACGGTCTCGTGGGAGGACGGCATGCGGCTGCCGCCGGCGGGCATCTTGAGGAATTCGGCGCCCGATCCATCCACCTCGCCCAGAAAATCGACAAACCCCAGGCCCTCTTCGCCCGCTCCGGTGGATTCCAGCAGCATGGCGCCGGCGCCGTCGCCGAACAAGATGCAGGTGGAGCGGTCGGTATAATCGATGACCCGGCTCATGGTGTCCGAGCCGATCACCAGCACTTTACCGTGCTGGCCGCCGGCCACCAGGTGAGCGCCCGTGGTCAGGCCGTAGACGAAGCTGCAGCAGGCCGCGATCAGATCGAATCCCCAGGCGCCCCGCGCGCCGATGCGGTTCTGCACCAGGCAAGCCGTGGACGGAAACAGGTGGTCGGGCGTGACCGTGCAGACGATGATGGCATCCAGGCCGGTAGCCTCCAGGCCGCGCTGCGCCAGAGCGCACTTGGCGGCTTCGACAGCCATATCGGACGTGGCCATGTCCGGGTCCGCTATATGGCGCTGGTGGATGCCGGTCCGCTCCAGGATCCACTCGTTCGAGGTCTCGACCATCTTCTCGAGGTCTTGGTTGGTGAGGAGGCGCGGCGGCGCATAGCAACCCAGCGCGCTGATCTTTACCTTCGGCAATGTTTCTTCCCTTTAAACAATTCAGAGTAACCCATCGGAACCGTTCAGGGCCACCGGAGCGCGGTGGCCGCGAGCGCGTCGCCGGCCGTCAACCCCCGCAGCAGCTCGCGCTGCTTCTCGCCGAGGGATCGCCAGTCGAAATTGCGGTGCGCATGGTCGCAGGCCGCGGCGGCGATTTGGGCGCGCCGTTCGGGATCGGCTAGCAGCGTCGCCACGCCCGCGCCGAACGCCGAGGCGGTGTCCGCCACCCACACGCTGTGTCCGTGCAGCAAGCCCAGGCCCGCGCAGCCCGAGGAGGTCGAAACCACCGCCCGCCGCATGGCCATGGCCTCCAGCACCTTGACGTTGGTGCCCGCCGAAACCGTGGTCGGGACAATCGCCAGGTTGGATTCCACGTAGAGCGCCCGCACGTCCTCGACGAAACCCAGCAAGCGTATGCGTTCGTCGGCCGCCGGCTCGGGCGAATCGGTGAAGGCGCGCCAATAGGTCAAATAATCCGGCCCGCACACCACCGTGAGGGTCATTTCGGGAAACTTCTCGCGCAGCAGCGGCCAGACCTGCCCGGTGAAAAAGCGGTAGGCCGCCACATTCGGGAAATGACGGAAGGAGCCGATGAAGAGCAAGTGCTGGCCGGGCCGCTCGGGCTCGGGGCGGAAGCGCTCCAGATCGACGCCGTTCCCGATCGCCGCGGCCCGCACCGCCGAGCCGAGCAGCTCAACGTCTTTTGCCGACATCGTCACCACGCGCCGGTACCGCCGCACGGCGCGCGTTTCGAAGCGGCGCCAGCGGAACCAATCCCACCACGCGGCCAGGGTGCGCTCGCGCCGCCACACCTGGGCAAACAGGTCGAAGGTGACGTCGTGCTCCACCAGCACGTCGCCGCCGTATTCGGCGAGTTGGGTGTACTCCACCTGCAGGAGCTCGAAGCCGAAATCGCGCTTCTCTGCTTCGATCGCGCGCCGCATGGCCGGCGAGCGGAACTCGTGCACCTCCGGCGGCAGCAGCGTTGACCAGCGCGGCTCTCTGTAGCGCGGCTTCGGCACCACCACCAGACGCGCGCAAAACTCCGCGAGCGGGGCGGCTTCGGGCTCGGCATCGCCATCGGTGAAAGCGAACAATTCGATATCGAATTCGCGGGCCATCTCGGCCAGCAGGTTGTAAATCCGCACCGCGCCGCCATGCGAGAGCGGATAAGGGAAATAGGGAGAGAGCACCGCCACGCGCCGCCTTTCGGGCGAGCAGGCGCGGCCCTGAATCACGCGATGCCCCGCGGGAACCACCGAACGCTCGCGCGTGGGCCACGGCCACCAGTGCGGCCGCAGATAAATGCGGTCGAGCGGCACGCCGCGCCAGAACAGCAACGAAGCCAGGTCCAGGCGGAGGTGATGGCGTTCCAGGCGCCCGTTGTAAGCCAGGATTCTGCGGGGCGCCCGAAGGAATGCCGCGCGGCGCAAAGCGCTCGATTGGCGCGTGAGCATCGCCGGTGCGAGGCCGATGCGATAGCCCCGCAGCTCGCGCCGCAGTTGCGGCCAGTTGGCTGGAGTGGCGACGAAGTGGCGCCGGTCGGGAGTCAACCGTTCGACCTCCTCGGCCATGCGGCGGCATAGCTCGGTATCGCCGCTGGCGAAGGTGACCACCACGGCTTCGGGGTCCTTGCGCAGCAGCCGGAAGATCCACCGCTTGAGCCGCTGTTTCATTGCGCCGAGCTTCCTTTGTTCGATCCCGTCCCCCACAGAACCGCGCAGGCTGCCAGGGGCATCAGCGCGGCCGTGGTCGTCACCGGCGCGAATCCCCACAGGTCGATGGCTTTGCCGAAGGCCGGGGAAACGATCGCCTGCACCGCGCCGTAAGATGTTACCAATATTGAAACCGCGAAGGCCGCCCGCGCACCTCCGAACGCATCGAGGGGCAGGGTGTACATGTTCACGCTGAAGGCCGCCACGGCGAAAATGCTGAGCGAGATGCCGGCCGAGGCCCAGCCGGCCGTGGGCGCCAGCGGAATGGCCGCCGTCGAGAGCGAGAGCACGGCGGCCGCCAGGCACACGCGGCAGCGCGCCGGAATGGCCGCCATCCCGTGCGTCACTAGGCGTAGCGAAAGCCATCCGCCGGCCAGGCCGCCTACCGTCGCGACGAGCGGCGGAATCCACGCGTACCAGGCCGCCTGAACCAGCGTCAGATGGTGCACCTCCACCAAATACAGCGTGGTCCAGTTGGTCCACAGCGAATAGCCGACCATGCCCAGGCCGTTGGCCGCCACATAGGCCCACAGGCGCGGGTTGCGCAGAGTCTCGAGCCCGGCGCCGGGCGCAAGCCGCGGAGTGGGAGCGGCTCCGGCGCGGTGTGCGGCCCAATTCCACACCGGGATCCAGGCCAGGCCCAGCACACCGGTGAACACAAATGCCTGCTGCCATCCGCCGCGCACGGCCAGCCAGGTCGCCAGCGGCGGCGCCAGAATCAGCCCCAGGCTCACGCCCGCCTGGTTCAGCGAGTTCCCGAGCGCACGCTCGGCCGGTCGCAGATATTGATGAATGGCCTTGCCCGCCGCTGGAAAGCCGGCCGCCTCGGCCGCGCCCAGCACCGCCCGGCAGCCCACCAGCCCGCCCAGCCCGCGCGTGAAGCCCGTGGCGATGCCCGCCGCGGACCACAGCCCCACCGCCAGGCTGATCGCGCGATTCAAACCGGCGGCATCGATCAGCAGGCCCGCGAACGGCGCGCTGGCGGCATAGGTGATCGAAAACGCCGTCAGGATCAGCCCGTATTGCGCGTTGGAAAGGTGGAACTCGGCGCGCAGCACCGGCGCCAGCGTGGCCAAGGTCTGGCGGTCCAGGTAATTGATGGCCGAAGAGAGCATGAAAACGGCCAGCACCAGCCAGCGCCAGCGGGCGGCCTCGGGTTCGCGGTTCACTGGAACTCGATGGTGGCCACCTCACCCGCGGTTAACAGGCGGGCGTTCGGCTTGGGGACGAATCCGATGGCGACGCGGCGCGGCTTCTGCGCTCCGCAGCCCAGCTTCAGATCGCCCGTGCCGCTCACCGCTATGGCGCCGGGGTCGGTCACCAGCAGCCGTATGGTCTTGTGGTCGTCGCCCTCCACCACCAGGCGGGCCTGCTTGCCCAGGCAATCCACCTGCTTCAGCGTGCCGGCGGCTTTGCCCTTGGGCTGGGGGCCATCCCACCACGGAACCGGCTTATCCGCGGGAGCTTTGCCGTCGCTGTATTTGCTTTCGAGTTGGTGCACTTCCGCGCGCGCTTCGTTCTTGAGCCGCTCGATGTCGCGGGCTTCTTCCTCGGCCTTGCGCTGCTTCTCGGCGGCTTCGTAATCCAGGCGCTGCCGCTCGATCGACATGCGCGCCTGGTGCATGCGGTCGCGCTCGGCCGGGGTGGCGGCGGCCTGCTCGGCGGACGTCCAGGCCTTGGCCGCGTCACCGAAATCGTGGTTCGCCAGATAGCACTCAGCCAGCGACTGCCAGTATGCGAGATTGCGCGGATCGCGCTCCGCGGCGGCCTTCCAGTGGGCCAGGCGCCGCCCGGGATCGGTATCGCGCGCGGCCATCAGCGCGAACGGCTCGGCCAGCTTAGGGTTGATTCCGGCGGCATGCAGCAGCGCCTGGGTAGCCTTGTCGTTATCCGGCTCGAGCTTGGCGTACTCGATGTAGCAGCGCGCGCTCGTGCTGCTCGCCTCCATGGCCGCCGCGAAATCGCTGTGTGCCTCGCCGGCCTGTCCCGCGCGCAGAGCCAGCAGGCCCAACCCCTCTTGGGCTTCCGGCTTCTTCACGCCATCGTTGAGGAGTTGCCGGTACTCGGCGGCCGAACGTTCGCCCGCCAGCAGATCGGCACGCGCCAGGGTGGCATCGGCATCCGAAACCGAGCGCTCCGGAAAATCGCTCTCGGCCATGGGCAGGCTGTTGAGCGAAGTGGTCTCGAAGTTCCCGGCGGCCAAATGCTGGCGGACCTGCGCTTCGATCTGGGCGCGATCCTTGCTCAAAGCGTTGCGATAAGCCACGTCCTGGTCCACCCCCCGCCGCAGATTGTAGAACAGCGCGGGGGTGCGGCCGGCGTATTCGGGATCGGCCACCAGCAGGTGGATGCGGGCCCAATCCAGGTCCGGCTTGGGCGGCGGCGCCCCGACCGCGATGTGGATGCCTTTCACCTCGAAGGTGGAGAAGAATTCGATCAATCCATGCTCGAACTCGGCCGGCATGCGCGCGGTGTTGGATTTCAGCAGCAGCGCCGTCAACGCGCGGTAGACCTCCGGCGAGACCGCCTGCCTTTCGGAGAGCACCACGGCGTAGCGGTCGCGCCCCTCCACAATCGGCTCGGCCGAACTCCAGCCGGCCGCGTTGCGGAAAACCATGATGCGCACCGGCAGCGGAGTCTCCAGATCGTTCTCGCCCAGCAGCAGCCCCAGCCCGTGACGAAACTCCTCGAAGCGCACCAGGGCCTCGCGCCCGGCGCGCGGTCCCGCGTCGCTGAGAATTTCAAAAGGTCCCGAATTGAACCGGACCCAATGGTCCGCCGCCGCCAAAAGGCAGGGAAAGAAGGCCAGGATGAGCGCCCGCCGCATCAATATCGATTATCGCGCGCCGCGCATGTCCTTAATGCCGCGGCTGAATTTGCTGTTAGAATGTATACAGCACTAATTTCGGAAAATGGAACATCATCCTCTCGGTATTCGCGCGCGTGTTCTTTTCAGTTCGGTCTTCGGCCCCTACGCACAGGACGACGAATTCGGCAGCCGCAAAATCAACCCGATGGAGTTGTATCACAACCAGGTGACTCGCGAGCAAGGCCCGTTTTCCCTGCGCATGTTTCACCGTTCGTGGGGCATTCTCATGATCCAGCAGAACATCTCGGCTCCCACCACGGTGCTGGATTTCCCCACCCGCGAAGCCTTTGAGGCGGAACTGCGTGCCAACGATTACGATATCGTCGGCATCTCCTCGATCATCGTCAACGTGGGCAAGGTGCGGGAAATGTGCCGCATTACACGGCGGGTTTCCCCGCGCTCGAAAATCGTCGTGGGCGGGCACGTGGCCGCTATTCCGGGCATCGAGAAGATGATCGATGCCGACTACGTGGTGCGCGGAGACGGTATTTCCTGGATGCGGCGCTATCTCGGGGAAGATGAGAACGCCCCCATACGCCACCCCGCCATCATCTCCGGTTTCGATGGCCGGACCATGGGCTTCAAGCTGCCGGGCCAGAAGGGCCACACCGCCGCCACCATCATTCCCTCGGTGGGCTGCCCCATGGGCTGCAACTTCTGCACCACCTCGGCCTTCTTCGGAGGCAAGGGCAAGTTCCTGAACTTCTACGAATCGGGCACCGACCTGTTCCGCGTCATGTCCGACATGGAAGACCAGCTCGCCGTCAAATCCTTCTTCATGATGGACGAGAATTTCCTGCTGCATAAGCGGCGCGCCATGGAACTGCTCGACAACATGAAGCAGGCCGGCAAGCCGTGGGCGCTGTATGTCTTCTCTTCGGCCAATGCCATCCGCCAGTATTCCATGCGGGAACTGGTGGAGCTGGGCGTATCGTGGGTCTGGATGG